>JACAEE010000023.1 GCA_013389015.1 Hydrogenophilaceae bacterium
GCATCGACGCGCGGGCCCGCGTGGAACGCGCCCTCGGCGCGCTGGCCCCGCCGCTGCGCCGGGCGATCAGCGCTTTGTGCTTGGAGGACGCAGGTCTCGAACAGTTCGAGCGGCGCGAAGGCTGGCCGCCGCGTTCAGCCAAAGTCGTCTTGAAGCTGGCGCTGGCGCAGCTGGCGTCAGCGCGGCTCTGAACGGTCGAGCGCCGCGGCGCGGGCGTCGCGTCGGATGCGCTCGATCATCGCGATCATTCCGTTCGAGCGCTGAGGCGTCAGCGCATCGGCGAGGCCCAGCCGATCAAACGCCGCGCGCGAATCGACCGCCAAAATCTCCTCAGGCGTCCGGTTGGAGAACAGCCGCAGCAGAATGGCGATCAGGCCGCGGACGATGTGCGCGTCGGAATCGCCGCGGAACACAAGACGCGGCGGATCGCCTGGGCTGATCGCCGAGACGATCCAGACCTGGCTGGCGCAGCCGCGCACCTTGGTCGCCTCGCAGCGTTCGGCGTCCGCCAGCGGCGCGAGCGAACGTCCAAGCTCAATGACATGGCCGTAGCGCTCCTCCCAATCGGAGAGCAGCGCGAAATCCGCCGCCAGCGCGTCGATCTCGGCGTCGATGCTCGACATAGACGGCAGATGCCGCCGAGCGCCCGGCTGCGCAAGGGGCCGCGAGCCGTCGGCCCTAGCGCTGGATCGCGGCGAGCGCGGCTTCCGCCGTGCCTGGGCGTGCCGCGCCGGCGGCGTCCGAAAGCGGTTGCGCGCCCGGCGCGGGGCCCGGCGCAGCGACGTCGTTGATACACTGGCCGACTTGCGCCAGCGCATGCGAGCCGAGGCAGAACGCGTTCTCGTACCGGAAACGGGCCGCCGACATGCATTGATAAAGCTGCAACTGCGCCATCTCCACGCAATCGCGCGAGCGCTGTTCGTTGAGCAGACGGTCGACGTCCTGCGGGCGCTCTTCGGCGGCGCCGAGCGCCTGCAGCGCCGCAATCGTGGTCATCCGGTTGACCGCTTCGCCGCGCTCGGGCTTGAGCCGCCACGTGTAGGACGCCGGCGCGCTAACCTCGACGGTCTCTGAATTCCCGCCGATCGCGTCCCAGAAGCGGCGGCCGCCATAGGCGGTGGGGTCGGTCCAAGGCGTGTATTGCATCGGACGCGCGATCAGGCGGCCGACGTCGGCGCCCGCGACATGGCGCGGCGCGATGCCGTTCGCGCGCACTCTCTGGATACGCTCGGATTGCCGCGGGGCGACCGCGTTCGCCCAGCGCTGCCGCTGCAGGCTGTAGGCGAGTTCCTGGAATCGGTTGGCGACCGCGCCGATGCGGGCTGCATCCGCCGTCGAGGATTCGAGCACCAGGCGGGTCGCTTCGTCGCCGCCGCGCAACATCCGCGCCCAGCCCGTGTCGATCAGCATCCCGCGGATGACGGCGTCGCGACCGTAATAGGCGGCGGCCTCGCGAACGCCTTCGTTGAACGCCGGCGATTGCGCCGCCGTCATCGCGCCGTAGGCGATCCAGCCGCGGCTGATCGCGTCGCGGTTGTGACGCGTTGAGGTGTCGAGCGCGCTCTCCAATTGATCGGCGTTGGCGACCGAAACGCTGCGCAGGCGGCCGATGTCGGCCTGATAGGCGGCGTAGGCTTGCACGGCGTCGTGCAGCGGCGCGCTGCTCGTGCTCGCGACATCGCCCGTTGCCGGCTGCGGCGCGGCGTCCGGTGCGCCGGCTTGCTGCGCATTGGCGACGCCAAGCAACGTCATGGCCGCCGTCGTCGTGAGGATCGCTAGACTACGCATCCCTCTTGCTCCTGTCCCTCATCCCTCATGGCCCCCCGTGTCCCATGGCCCTGCGGGTTGTGCGTGCTTCCTACCGCGACTCAGCGAGAGCACGATCGTCCTTTAGGCGTTAATGACGCTTTTACTCACGAGGCCGGATTTGGCGCCAACACAGATTTCAGTAATTTCCGTAATCCCCGGTGAGTATTGGCCCCGGCGCAGGCGCGCGGGGCTGGCCGCCCTGCTGTGGGCGTGGATGGCCGCGTGCGTGCTCTTGTGCGCAACCGCCGGAGGATTTGGAGCAAATTGGCGGAGCGCCGCCGACGCGGCAGTGATCGCGCTCATGCCGCCGCTGGTCGGGCTCATTCTGCTTGCGCGCTTTCGCCGCGCGCTTGCGCGCGGCTATTTCGTCTTCGCTTGGGCGCTTGCCGCGACCTTTCTCGCCGCGATGGACGACGGCGCCCGCTCGCCGCTCGCCGCGCTCTTCCTGCTGGCGCCGGTGATGGCTGCGGCGATCGGCGGCGGCTGGCTGATCGTCGGCGCGACGATCGGATCAGCGCTCGGCTTCGTCGCGGCCGCGTGGCTCGGCCGCGGCGCGGCGCCGCTGGCGCTCGGCCCCGCGCCCGAATTGTTGGCGACGGCGGGCCTTTTCTTCGCGGGGCTGACGCTGCTCTGGTCGCGCGCGGTCGGAGCCGAAACGGCGCGCCGGCGCCTCGATCGCGCGCTCGCCGAAGCCGCGCATGAATTGCGCACGCCGCTGGGCCAGATCGCCGGCTTCGCCGATGCGATCGAGAGTCAGGTGTTCGGCCCGGCCCCGCCGCGCTACGTCGAATATGCAGGCATCATCCGTACGACGAGCGCGGGGCTGGTCGAACAGATCACACGGCGGCTGGAATTGTTGCGCGCGGGGCTCCGGCGCGACGCGCTCGTGCTGGAGGAAATCGATGTCGCCGCGATCGTTTCCGACGTCGTGCGCCTGGCGCAATGCGAGGCGGCCGCGAAGCAGATCGCGCTCGCCCTCGACGCTGCGGGGCCCGTTCCCGCGCGCGCCGACCCGGTCGCGGTGCGCCGGATCGCCACCAACCTGGTCGGCAACGCGGTGAAATACACGCCCGCGCACGGGCGCGTGCGCGTGAGCGTGCGCGGCGATGACGACGCCGTGGAGATCGTCGTGTCGGACTCGGGGCCGGGAATCCCCAAGGCCGCGCGCGCACGCATGCTGCGGCCGTTCGTACGCGGACGATCCGCGGAGGGCGGCGCCGGCCTGGGCCTTGCGCTGACGCAGCAGCTTGCGCGCCTGCACGCGGGCGCGCTCGCGTTGCGCGACGGCGAAGACGGCGGCCTGAAGGCGGTCGTGCGGCTGCCGCGCGCTGGTCCGCGCCAGCTAGCGCGCTTGGGGTAGCGCCAGGAACGCGCGCGCGGCGGCGAAATCGCCGATCTCGATCAGAAGGCGCTGGCCGTCGAGTTCGATCACGGCGCTTTCGCGCGGATCGAGCGCGGCGAGCAGCGGCAGGATCTCCGGCGGGAACTTGAAAACGACGCTGCGCACGCCGTTGACGGTCGCCATTTGCCGGTCGCGCGCATGGATGCGCCGCGAGGCGGCGCGCAGCGGCGCGCCGGCCTCGAGCCC
>JACAEE010000017.1 GCA_013389015.1 Hydrogenophilaceae bacterium
CGTTGCCTCGCAACGCTACGGCCGGAATGAGGGCAGGCTTCCACTCGCTACTCACTACTCACTACTCACTACTCACTACTCACTACTGACTACTGACTACTGACTACTCGCTATCGCCCACCCGCCGGCCGCGGCGCTAGTCCCTGAACCCGCGCAGCCAGCGCTTGCGGCAGTCGCCGTCGGCGTCGCGGCAGCGCGGCCAGGCGAAATAGACGGTCTCGGCGCGGCCGACGAGATTCTCCAGCGGCACTGGGCCCATGCCGTGATAACGGCTGTCCAGCGAGTTGTCGCGATTGTCGCCCATGAAGAAGAAGTGGTCGTCGGGAACCCGTTCCGGCCCGAAATCGTCGAGCAGTCCGCCGTTCGGGAATTCGTGGATGGGATGACGCACGCCGTTCGGCAGAGTCTCGACATATTCGCGGTAGCGCTCCACGCCATTGCGATGCGCCATGCGCTGTTCGATCGCGCCGCCGTCGAGGCCCACCGCCTCGCCATTGATCCTTAGACGCCCGCCGCGCACCTCGATCACGTCGCCGGGCAGCCCGATCAGACGCTTGATCATGGTGGCGCCCGTGCGCGGATGCACGAAGACGACGACGTCGCCGCGCTCCGGCAGGCGCTGGAACAGGCGCCGCTGCGAGGCCGGCAGCATCTTGCCCAGTCCGAGCGGCAGCGAGTGGCGGCTATAGCCGTACGCCCATTTCGAGACCACGATCCGGTCGCCCACTTCGAGCGTGGGCACCATGCTTTCGGTCGGGATGGTGTAATTTCCGAACGCGGCGGTGGTGAACACGAAGAAGATCGGCAGCAGGATCGCCAGCGCGCGGGCCCATCCGATCAGCTCGGCGCGCGCGCGGTCCATGAAGGTGCGAGGCTGCGCCTCGCCCGGAGCGCGCGTCTCCGGCGCTTTGGTCTCACTCATGCCCGCTGGCCTCCCGCCGCGCAGATTGGCGAGGCTTTCGGCCCCGTCAATGCGGGTGCTGCGCTTGGCCGCGCGCGAGGGGAAGGGCCAAGCTCAGATTCCCGTCTCCGGCGCGCGCTTCCAATAATGATAGTGCGCAAGCGTGGAGAACCCTTCCTGCAGATAGAGGGCGCAGGCGGCGTGGTTGTCCGTCTCGACTTGGAGAAAGGCGGCCTTGGCGCCGTGCGCATGCGCCCAGGCGAGCAGCGCGCCGAGCACCCGCCTCGCGCACCCCTGCCTGCGCGCCTCGGCCCGCGTGCGCATGAGGTAGATTCCGGCATAGGCGCCGGCGATCGCGCTCATGCCGATGGCGTCGCTGCCGCTGGCGCCGGGGAGCAGCGCGAACGCGGCCGGCTGCGGCGCCCGCAATGCGATGGCGCGCCGCTCGTCCGCGTCGGTCGGATCAGGAGCTGCGGCGAGGAGCGCCTCGTCCATGGCCGCGGGCATCGTCGGGGAGAGAGTCGCCGCAGCATCGCTTGGCGCATCGCTGGGCAGCGTCCGGCGCATGATCGCCGTCGCGCGCCCGGGGGCGTAGCCGCGCGCAGCGAGGCGATGCGCAAGATCGTCGGGCGCACAGAGCCCGTCCGTGATCTTGAACACGCAAGGCAGGCCGCGCGCGCCGTACCAGGCCTCGGCGCGCCGGATCGCGGCGTCCGTATCCGCGCCGGTGAACGCAAGCGGCCACACCGCATTCACCCGCCCGCTGACGCCGCTCGACGCGCAATGCGTCCACCCGTCGATGACCGCGACTTCCCCCGCCCGCCATGTCGCCAGCGTCGCCTGCTCGACGGCGAGCAGGCTCATGGCGCGTCGTCCAGCAGCGTGGTGAGCGCCGCGACCAGTTCCGGCAGCCGCTCGCGCGTCACGCGCCAGACCGTCTCCAGGTCCACGCGCGCATAATGGTGGGCGAGGATATGGCGCGTCGCCACGATCTGCCCCCACGGCACGACCGCCGCGCGCACGCGAACGTCCTCCGGAACGTGACGAGCAGCCTCACCAATGATTTCAAGACACCGGATCACGCCGTCCTGGACGAGCGCGTCCTTGATGAAATCCTCAAGCGTGCGATCGCCCAAATGGCTGATCGCGCGGATCGCGTGTTCGCGCATGTCCTCCACGAGGATGCGCCAATCGCGTTCAGGCATCGACAGCGGCCGCGAGCACGCGACTGCGCAGACGATCATGCACGGCGCGCTCGGTGACGATGTCCACGTCGGCGCCGAGGCGACGGCTGAGCTCCTCGCGAATGCCCGCAAACGTCCACAGGTCCGGCGTTGTGGCGAAATCCACCAGCAGATCGATGTCGCTGCCGGGCCGCGCTTCGTCGCGGGCGTAGGAGCCGAACAGGCGCACGCGCACGATGCCCTGTTCCTCAAGCCAGGGCTTGAGCGCGCGCAGCTTGGCGAGGATTTCGTCGCGGGTCATGGCGTCTAGCGTATCACACCGCCGGCGCGAGCGCACGCGCCTCCACGAGCGAGACGATGTCGCCCATGATCGCGGTGATGCGGAAATCCTTCGGCGTATAGACGCCGACGACGCCGCTCTGCTTCAGCGCCAGCGCGTCCGCCGGCGGGATGATGCCGCCGACGACGACGGGCACGTCTTCAAGACCCGCCTCGCGCATCAGGCGCACCACTTCGCGCACGAGATCAAGATGCGAGCCCGAGAGGATCGAAAGGCCCACCGCATGCGCCTTCTTTTCCTTCGCCGCGGTGACGATCTCGGCCGGCGTCAGCCTGATGCCTTCATAGATCACGTTCATGCCCACTGCGCGCCCGCGCGCGGCGATCTGCTCGGCGCCGTTCGAGTGCCCGTCGAGCCCCGGCTTGCCGACGAGGAAGGTGAGCTGGCGCCCGAGCTTCTCGGAGAGCCGCGCCACGCGCGCCTTCACATCTTCGATCTCTTCGCCTTCGCTTTCGATGACCAGCGCCACCCCGGTCGGGGCGCGATATTCTCCGTAGACGGAGCGCAGCGTCTCGCCCCATTCGCCGGTGGTGACGCCGGCTTTCGCGCACGCGATCGAGGCCGGCATGATGTTGCGGGATTCTTGGGCCGCCGCCCGCAACGCGGCTATCGCCGCTTCCGCTTCGCGGTTGTCGCGCGAGGCGCGCCAGGCGCGGAGGCTCTTGATCTGCGCGTCCTCCACCGTGAAATCGACGGTCTGGATCACGCCGTCGCCGGCGGAGAGGGGGCTGGGCTCGGCGTTGGTGAACTTGTTGACGCCCACGACCGTGAGCTCGCCGCGCTCAATCCCCTCGGCGCGCCGGCGGTTTGACTCCACCAGCTGCTCTTTCATGTAGCCGCTTTCGACCGCGACGATCGAGCCGCCCATCGCGTCGAGCTTGGCGAGCTCTTCGCGCGCGGCCTCCTTCAGCGCCTCCACCTTCTTGGTCACCACGCTCGAGCCGTCGAACAGGTCTTCGTATTCGAGAAGATCGGTTTCGAATGCGAGGATCTGCTGCATCCTGAGCGACCATTGCTGGTCCCACGGCCGCGGCAGCCCCAGCGCCTCGTTCCACGCCGGCAATTGCACCGCGCGCGCACGCGCGTTCTTGGACAGCGTCACCGCCAGCATTTCGAGCAGGATGCGATAGACGTTGTTCTCCGCCTGCGGCTCGGTGAGGCCGAGCGAATTGACCTGCACCCCGTAGCGGAAGCGCCGGGCCTTCTCGTCCATCACGCCGTAGCGCTCGCGCCCGATCTCGTCCCAGAGCTCGGTGAACGCGCGCATCTTGCACATTTCGGTGACGAACCGGAGCCCCGCATTCACGAAGAAGGAGAGCCGCGAGAACACCAGCGGAAGCTCCGTATCCGGAACTTCACCTTGCGCCTTCACCGCGTCGAGCACCGCGATCGCGGTCGCGAGCGCGTAGGCGAGTTCCTGCTCCGGCGTCGCGCCCGCTTCCTGCAAATGGTAGGAGCAGACGTTCATCGGATTCCATTTCGGCATCTCGTGCAGCGTCCACGCGATCGTGTCGGCGGTGAGCTTGAGGCTGGGCTTGGGCGGGAAGATGTAGGTCCCGCGCGAGAGATATTCCTTGATGATGTCGTTCTGCGTGGTGCCTTGGAGCGCCTTCAGATCCGCGCCTTGCTCCTCGGCGAGCGCGGCGTAGAGCGCCAAGAGCCACGCCGCCGGCGCGTTGATCGTCATCGACGTGTTCATTTGCGCCAGCGGAATGCCGGCGAAGAGCGCGCGCATGTCCCCCAGATGCCCGATCGGCACGCCCACCTTGCCGACTTCCCCGCGCGCCAGGATGTGGTCGGAATCGTAGCCCGTCTGGGTCGGCAGATCGAAGGCCACCGAAAGCCCGGTCTGGCCCTTGGCGAGGTTCGCCCGGTAAAGCGCGTTGGATTTCTCCGGCGAGGAATGCCCGGCATAGGTCCGGAAAATCCAGGGCGGATCGGGGGCGTGCTGGTAGCGCATGATCATACAGGAAACACCGCGTCATGCTGCGCTGCAAGAAGCCTGCAACCGCCCCAATTGCGTACGGCCAGATTATACGGTAAATTTTACCGTATGGGCGAATTGCGGAAGATCACCGTAGAGGTGCCGGCCGACACCATCGACGCCGTGCTGCGCGATGGCGGGACGTTGACCGAGGCGGTTCGCGAGGCGCTGCGGGATCTGGCGAGAAAGCGCGCCTACGCGCGCCTTCTCGCGGCCGAGGGCAAGCTTGCGCTCGGTCTCGATCTTGACGCGCTGCGCAAGGATAAGGCCGAGCCTTGATCGCGTGCGACACCAGCACGCTGGCGGCCTTTCTCGCCGGCGATCCCTCGGCGCCGGATGTTGTGAAGTTGAGGCGGGCCTTGCAGGAGGCGGTTCTGGTGTTGCCGCCGGCCGCATTGGCGGAGGCGACGTCAAATCCAGCGACCCGCAGCGCGGCGCAGAATCTCTTCGCCGGCCTGCCGCTGCTTGAGCCGCAGCCGGATTATTGGCTTCGCGTCGGCGCAGCGCGGGCGGCGCTGATGGCCAGGGGCCTGAAGGCGCGCTTGGCCGACGCGCTGATCGCGCAAAGCTGCATCGACGCCGGCGCCGCGCTGATCACGCGCGATCATGATTTTCGCCACTATGCGGCCCATTGCGGGCTGGTGCTGGCGTAAGTCGCGCGCCGGCTACCCCGCGCGGCGCACGAAGCCGATCGCGATGAGCAGGATGATCGCGCCGATCGTGGCGTAGCAGATGCTGGTCACCAGCGGATTGATCACGCTGAACGAGACGCCCAGCCGCGGCAGCAGCCACCCGGCCAGGATCGCGCCGACCACGCCGACGATCAGATTGCCGACGAGCCCAAGGCCGTAGCCCTTCACGATCACGCCGGCCAGGAAGCCTGCGACGACGCCGACGACGGCCCAGGTGATCAATTGTTCGACGGTCATGGTTTCCTCCCGCTGGCGCTTCTCTCGCGGCGCCGAAGTCTCCCTCGCGAACAAGAACCTACCGTAAGCCGCAGGTTGCGCGCAGCGAATTTTGCCTCTTCCGCTCGCGCGAGGCAGGATTTGTGCGCTGCAAAAGGGTAAGGCGGGGCGCGCCGAAGGCTTCCTCCGCCCCCAGAATTGGGCGCTGAAAGGCATGAAACCTGCAAACTTCCCCGTCGGAAACCACCCCCTCATTGCGCAGCGCAGCAAAAATGCGCAGTCTGGGCGAAACGAGGTCCCGAACGGGACAGGCGCTAGGAGGGTCCCGGGCGACGCCCGGGGCGAGGAGGACGAGAGCATGGCCGGCGCGGCGAAGGCGAATCTGAACCCGGTGAAGGACCTTTACGAGGTCGGCGAGATTCCGCCGATGTTCCACGTTCCCAAGCAGATGTACGCCTGGGCGATCCGCAAGGAACGCCATGGCCGCCCCAAGCAGGCCATGCAGGTCGAGGTGGTCGACACGCCTACGCTCGGCGAGGATGAAGCCCTCGTGCTCGTGATGGCGGCGGGCGTGAACTATAACGGCGTGTGGGCGGCCCTTGGCCAGCCGATCTCGCCGCTCGACGGCCACAAGCAGCCCTATCACGTCGCCGGCTCCGATGCGTCCGGCATCGTCTGGGCCGTCGGCTCCAAGGTGAAGCGCTGGAAGCCCGGCGATGAAGTCGTCATCCACTGCAACCAGGACGACGGCGACGACGAGGAATGCAACGGCGGCGACCCGATGTTCTCGCCGTCGCAGAAGATCTGGGGCTACGAGACGTCCGACGGCTCCTTCGCGCAATTCTGCAAAGTGCAGGCGCGCCAGCTCATGCCGCGCCCCAAGCACCTCACCTGGGAAGAGGCGGCCTGCTACACGCTGACCCTCGCCACCGCCTACCGCATGCTGTTCGGCTGGCGCCCCAACGTGCTGCGCCCGGGCCAGAACGTGCTGGTGTGGGGCGCGTCCGGCGGCCTGGGCGTGTTCGCCGTGCAGCTCTGCGCCGTCTCCGGCGCCCACGCGATCGGCGTCGTCGGCGAGGATGAGAAGATCGATTATGTGATGAGCATGGGCGCCAAGGCCGTGCTCAACCGCAAGAACTTCAACTGTTGGGGCCAGCTGCCGAAAGTGAACGGCGAGGGCTTCGCCGACTACATGAAGGAAGTCGGCAAGTTCGGCAAAGCCGTGCGCGCTATCACCGGCGGCAAGGATCCCGACATCGTGTTCGAGCACCCGGGCGAAAGCACGTTCCCGGTCAGCGTGCGCATCGTGAAGCGCGGCGGGATGGTCGTGATCTGCGCCGGCACCACCGGCTACAACCTCACCATGGACGCGCGCTATTTGTGGATGCACCAGAAGCGCGTGCAGGGCAGCCACTTCGCCCACCTCTATCATGCGAGCCAGGCCAACCAGCTCGTCATCGACCGCCGCATCGATCCCGCGATGAGCGAAGTGCTGCCCTGGGACAAGATCCCGGACGCGCACGAGAAGATGCTCGAGAACAAGCACGCGCCGGGCAACATGGCGGTGCTGGTGAGCGCCCCCCAAAGCGGCCTGCGCACCTTCGAGGACGTGGTGGAAGCCAGCGCCGCGCGCGGGTGAACGCCCGAATGGCGATATCGGCGCCAACCCGGAAATGGGTTATGCTGCCGTCATGAACGCGCCGGCCCGCAAGCTGATGACCGCCGAAGAGTTCCTCACCTGGTGTCTCGGCCAGGAGGGGCGGTGGGAACTCGTTGGCGGCGTCCCCACCTGCGCCATGGTCGGCGCCACGCGCCGCCATGACGCGATCGTTGTGAATCTGATCTATCGGCTGCGGGGGCGCCTGGCGGGCGGCCGCTGTTCGCCGCAGACAGCGGACCAGGCCGTGCGCACGGGCGTGGATTCCATCCGCCGCCCGGACGTGACCGTCGATTGCGGCCCCACGGCCGATGACGCGCTTGAAGCCTCACGGCCGACTGCGGTGTTCGAAGTGCTCTCGCCGTCGACTCGCAAGACCGATCGCTTCCGCAAGCTCGAAGAATACAAGGCGATTGAGGGCCTCGCGCACGTCGCGCTCATCGATCCCGACAAGCCGATCGTCCTGCTTTATACGCGTGCGAGCGAGTCGACCTGGACGCACCATGAATATCAAGGCCTCGACGCCTCGCTCCCGCTCACCGCCGTCAGCGCCGACTTGCCGCTTGCGGAAATCTATGAGGGGCTCGCGTTCGAGCCCGAGTGACCGCGCCGGCGGCTTCCGGAGTCGCTCGAAGCATCCGGCTCCCGCCTGTCAAGCAGCCGCACAATCGCCAAACACCGCGCGCATCACCGCTCCATTCGGGAGGTCGCTCATGTGCAGGTCCATCGCTGCTCTCGCAGTGCTCATGCTCGCCGCCACCGCGACGCCGGCGCAGGATGCAAGCGAGATGGACGCCGCCGAGAGCGCGCTGCGCGAGAGCCTGGCGCCCGCGGGCGTGGATATCGAGCGCGCCGCGCCCGATGAGATCCGCGTGCGCATGCCCTCCGACATCACCTTCGACTTCAACCGCGCCGACATCCGCTTGGAATTCGCCCCCCGCATCCGCGATCTGGCGCGCATCCTGGCCGAGCATCCGGGCATGCGCGTCGACATCGTCGGCCACGCCGACGCGATCGGCTCGGACGCCTACAACCAGCGGCTCTCGGAGCGCCGCGCCTACGCCGTCGGCAACGCGCTGATCGATCACGGCGTGCGCCGCCGCCGCATCGACGCCAGCGGCATGGGCGAGATGGCGCCGATCGCCACCAACGCCACCGAATGGGGCAGGGCTCGCAACCGCCGCGTCGACATCCGCCTCACCGGCGCCCGCACCGACGGCGACCGCTTCCCCGAAGAGTAACTATCCCTCTCCCCCGAATGGGGGAGAGGGCAGGGTGAGGGGGCTGCGCCAGCGCCCGCAGGATGAGCGTCGCGGTCCCGCTCGGGTCTGCAGCCACATCCGCGTTGCGCACACGCAGCACGCGCCAGCCTTCGTGTTCGAGATCCGCCGTTCGCTGCGCATCGAACGCGCGCTGCTAGTCGATGCCGTGCGGCGGTCCATCCGCCGCGATGACCAGTTTCGCCTCGATGCACGCGAGGGCGGCGGAACTTGGCGCCGCCGAGTCGGCGGTCGCGCAGCAGCTTCCAGAGTGCGCGCTCCGCGTTTGTCTCGTCCGCGCGAAGCACGCGCGCGCGGTAGGCTGCGTTCGGGTTGAGCCAACGCCGGAAAGATCAACTCACCGCGCGTGCGGCGATCGCGATTGCGCTCTTGTCGGCGTCGTGCTCACCGCCCCTCTCGGGGGAGAGGCAACGTGATCACCCTCTCCCCCTGGCAGGGGAGAGGGAAGCGTGACAGGCGCGCGCGACGTCTCTAAGCAGGCGGCGAAGGAGATTTCCCATGCGCCGCGCCGCCATCGTTTCCCCCATCCGCACCGCCGTCGGCAAGTTCCAGGGGGCGCTCGCCTCCATGCCGGCGGGCGAGCTTGGCGCGGTCGTGCTCAAAGCGCTGGTCGCCCGCACCAAGCTTGATCCCGAGCGCATTGACGATGTGATCTTCGCCCAGGGCTACGCCAATGGCGAGGCGCCGTGCATCGCGCGCTGGTCGCTGCTCGCAGCCGACTTCCCGATCACCGTCCCCGGCTATCAGCTTGACCGCCGCTGCGGCTCGGGCCTCCAGGCGATCATCGACGCCGCGATGATGGTGCAGACGGGGGCTGCCGATGTCGTCGTCGCCGGCGGCGTGGAGAGCATGAGCAATGTCGAATACTACACCACAGCCATGCGCGGCGGCGCGCGCGCCGGCGATGCGACGCTTTATGATCGCCTCTCGCGCGGCCGCGTGATGAGCCAGCCGATCGCGCGCTTCGGCGTGATCTCCGGCATGATCGAGACGGCGGAGAACCTCGCCAAGGATTATCAGATCACCCGCGAGGAGGCCGACGCCTACGCCGTCATGAGCCACCAGCGCGCGACGAAGGCGTGGGCGGAGAACAAGTTCGCCTATGAACTCGTGCCCGTCCCCGTGCCGCAGAAGAAGGGCGAGCCGATCGTCTTCAGCAAGGATGAAGGCTTCCGTCCCGACGCCACGATGGAGTCTCTCGGCGCGCTCAAGCCGATCGAGAAGGGCGGGATCGTCACCGCCGGCAATGCGAGCCAGCAGAACGACGCCGCCGCCGCTTGCCTCGTCGTCGCGGAGGAGAAGCTGCAGGAACTCGATCTTGAGCCGCTGGCCTGGTTCCATTCCTGGGCCGCCGCCGGCTGCGATCCCGCGCGCATGGGCATCGGCCCCGTGCCGGCGGTGGAGCGCCTGTTCAGGCGCACCGGCCTATCCTGGAAGGATATCGATCTCGTCGAGCTCAACGAAGCCTTCGCCCCGCAAGTGCTCGCCGTGCTCAAAGGCTGGAACTGGGACGATCGCGACAAGCTCAACGTCAACGGCAGCGGCATTTCCCTCGGCCACCCCATCGGCGCCACCGGCGGTCGCATCCTCGCCAACCTCGTGCGCGAACTCCATCGCCGCGGGGGACGCTACGGCCTGGAGACCATGTGCATCGGCGGCGGCCAGGGGCTGGCCGCCGTGTTCGAGCGGGCGGCGTGAACCATGAGCTTCTATTCCCGCTACGTCGTCCCGCTCTTGATCAATTGCGCCTGCGGCATGAAGCCCATCCGCTATCAGCGCAGGAAGATCGTGCCGCGCGCGGAAGGGACGGTGCTGGAGCTGGGTTTCGGCTCCGGCCTCAACCTGCCCTACTACGATGCGGCCAAGGTCACGAAAGTTTACGCGCTCGAACCGGAGGAGGGCATGCTCGTCCGTGCACGGAAGAAGGCGCGCACTGCGCCCGTGCCCGTCGAGGTGTTGCCGGAGAAGGCGGAGGAATGTTCGCTCAAGGATGCAAGCGTGGATACGGTGCTCGTCACCTATTCGCTCTGCACCATTCCCGATCCCGCGGCGGCGCTTGCCGGCGCCAGGCGCGTGCTGAAGCCCGGCGGCAAGCTCTTGTTCTGCGAACACGGCCTTGCGCCCGATGAGACCGTCGCGCGGACGCAGGCGAAGATGGAGCGCTGGTGGACGCCGCTCGCCGGCGGTTGCCATTTGACGCGCGACGTGCAGGCGATGGTGAAGAATGCGGGCTTCGTCATCGACGATGTCGAAACGATGTATCTGCCCAGCACCCCCAAACCGCTCGGCTTCAACACCTGGGGCGCGGCGCACGCGGCGTAAGCGGGGCGCCGGACCCCCTCCTTGCCTCCCCCTTTCAGGGGGAGGAATGCGCGACGTTTGAGAATCCTCCCCCTGAAAGGGGGAGGTAAGGAAGGGGTCAAATCCCCGCGTACCATTCGTAGCCGCGATCGGGCCAATAGCCGCCGCGCCCGCGATAGAGCCCGCGATAGCTCGCGACCGCCTCGATCCGCATCACATATTTCGCGTGCTTGTAGCCGAGCTGGCGCTCCACGCGCAGCCGGATCGGCGCGCCGTGCCGCACGGGCAGGGGCTCGTCGTTCATCTCATAGGCGAGGATCGTCTGGGGATGGAACGCGTCGACGAGATCGATGCTCTCGTAATAGCGCCCGTTCGGATTATCCACGCCGCCGAGAAAATCCGCGCAATAGAACACGATGTAGCGAGCCTCCGGCCTGAGGCCCGCCGCTTGCAGCAGCAGCCTGAGCGGCACGCCCTTCCATTTGCCGATCGCGCTCCAGCCTTCCACGCAATCGTGGCGCGTGATCTGCGTGCGCGCCGGCATGTTGCGCAGCTGCGCCAGCGAATATTCCGCAGGTCGCTGCACCAGCCCATCGATTCTGAGCCGCCAGCTCGCGAAGCCGCCGCCCATAAGCTGCGCGTAGGCGTCGGTCGTCGGCATCGTCGTGCCGTTGGCGTGGAAGCGCGTGGAGATGTCGGCCTCGCTGTATTCGCGCGCGAGCTGCGGACCGGAGAGCAGCAGCCGGTGCAGCCGATAGTTCAGGCCCTCCACGCTCTGCAGCGCCTCGCGGAAGCCGGGCTGCATCGAAAGCCGGTCGCAGCCCGAGAGCGCGCCCGCGGAGAGGCCGAGCAGCGCGACGCGGCGGGAGAGCTCAAGCTTTCGCGTCATCGCGCGCCTCCTTCTTCTTCTCCGGCTCGACCGTGAACCAGCCCGTGATCATCGAGCGGATCTCGTTCACCGGCCCTTGCAGGAAGACCTCGAACACATGGATCGCGATGAAGCCGATGATCGCGAACGCGGCGATGAAATGGATCGTGCGCGCGCTTTGGCGCCCGCCGAAAATGTCGAGCAGCCAGGGCGCGGCGGCGTTCATGCCCGGCGACATCGTCAGTCCGGTCAACAGCATCAGCGGCAGGAACACGAAGATGATCGAGAGATACGCGATCTTCTGCAGCACATTGTAGGTCTTGGACTCTTCGCCGCGCACGCGGTGGAGCTTCAGATGGCTGATGAGCGAAGGCCAGAAGCCGCGCCATTGCGCGCGCGTGGGCGCCATGTCGCGCTGGAGGCGCCCCGTCGCGAGAAGGTGCGTGAGATAAACGAGCCCGTTGAGCACGAACAGCCACGCGAAGAAAAAGTGCCACGCCCGCCCGATCGCCAGCGACTTGAAGCTCGGCAGCGTCGCCCAGCCGGGCCAGGCGCGCCGCTCCGCCTTGCCGTCATAGTCGGAGACGCCGAGCACGCCCGTCGTTTCAAGCTTCGCGGGGCCGATCTCGGTGACGCCCACGGCCTCGCCGTTGCGCGTGACCGACGCGATCGAGAGGATGGCGGGATCGCCCCAGGTTCCGTCCGAACCCCAATAGAGCCGCGCATGCGCGTTGAAGATCTGCAGCCCGCTCATGATCAGCACGACGATGCAGACGACATTGATCCAGTGCGTGATCCGCACCAGCAGCGTGTGGCGGTAGATCCGCTCCCGCCCGTCCGCGGTGCGCGACGTCTTCGGCTTGGTCTTCCTGGCCACGGATCCGCCTCCCGCTGCCGATACGCAGAAGCGCCGCCGATGGTTGCATGCCGCTTGCCGTATTGCACGCCTTGGTGGACAAGGCGCCCGCCCGGGGGCGAGACTCGGGGCGCGCGCGCGGAGGATCGCATGAAGTGGGTGTGGCGGGGGCTCGTTCTCGTTCTGGTCGCCGTTCTGGCGCTTGTGGGCGTCGTCTTGGCCCGCACGCTGATGATGCGCGCGCCCGAGGCCGCCGCGGCGGTGGAGCTGCCGGCCCCGCCGGCGATCGATGAAGCCGCCGCCGCCGCGCGCCTCGGCGAGGCGATCCGTTTCCGGACGATTTCGCGCGAAGCGGGCGTGGTCGACGATCCGGAATCGTTCCGCGGCCTGCATGCGTTCCTAGCGCGCGCCTACCCGCGCACGCACGCCGCCTTCACCCGCGAATATGTGAATGACCTGAGCCTCCTCTATACGCTGCCGGGAAGCGATCCGAGCGCCGCGCCGATCCTGCTGCTGGCGCACCAGGATGTGGTGCCGGTGGAGGCGGGCACGGAAGGCGATTGGGAAGCCGAGCCGTTCTCCGGCGCGCTCATCGACGGCATGGTCTATGGCCGCGGCGCCGCCGACGACAAAGGCTCGCTGATCGCGATCCTTGAGGCGACCGAGGCGCTGCTCGCGCAGGGCTTCACGCCGCGGCGCGGGGTCATTCTCGCGTTCGGCCACGATGAAGAGGTCTCCGGCGCGGGCGCCGCCGCCATGGCCGCGTTGCTCCGTGAGCGGAACATTCGCCCGTGGTTCGCGCTCGACGAGGGCATGGCCGTCGTCCTGGACGAGCCGACGACGGGCGGCCCCGTCGCGCTCATCGGCGTCGCCGAGAAGGGCTATATGAGCGTGCGCGTCGCCGCCCGCGCCGAGGGCGGCCATTCCTCGATGCCCCAGGCCGAGACCGCCGCCGACAAGCTCGCCCGCGCCATCATCGCCATTCGCGCCCGCCCGTTCCGCGGCGGCGTGCAGGACGGGCCCGCCGGCGCGCTGCTCGATGCGCTCGGGCCGCGTCTCGGCTTCATGCAGCGCATGGCCATCGCCAATCGCTGGCTGTTCGGCGGTTTGATCGAGGAGCAGGTCTCCGCATCGCCGGCCGGCGACGCCATCCTGCGCACCACCATCGCGCCGACCATCCTTGCGGGCGGCGCCAAAGACAACATCCTGCCCCAGGAGATGCACGCGATCATCAATCTGCGCCTGCACCCGCGCGACAGCGTGGCGAGCGCGCTGGCGCATCTGCGCGCCTCCGTCGCCGACATCGACGGCGTCACGATCGAGCCGGAGGGCGCGCCGAACGAGCCGTCTCCGGTTTCGAGCACGCAGGGCGAAGCCTATGCGCTGATCGCTTCCGCGGCGGCGGCGCATGTCCCGGAGGGCGCGCCCGTCGCGCCGATGCTGGTGTTGGCCGCGACCGACTCCCGCCACTATGTCGGCGTCGCCGAGAACGTTTACCGCTTCCAGCCGGTTTGGGCGCGCCGGGCCGATCTCTCGCGCGTCCACGGCACGGGCGAGCGTTTGGCCGTGGCGGACATGGGCCGCATGGCGCGCTTCTACGCCCAGCTCATCGCCGCCGGCGCGCGTTAGGAGAGGGATATGCGCATCTTCAGCCTACTGATCATCGCCGGCCTCGCCGCCTGCGCCCCGCAGGCGCAGGAGGAGCGCAATCCGCCGGCGGCGCCGCCGGCCGCGCGGACCGACGCTCTGCCCGCGCCGACTCCCTCCGACGTCGCGGTGCGCATCGCCGCCGCGAACGCCGGCGCAACCGTCGCGGTCGCCGTGGGCCAGCGCTTCGCCGTCGAGCTCGTGGGCGTGCCGACGGCCGGCTATCTCTGGGAAGTGGCCGATCGCCCGGATTTCATCATCGTGCGCGGCGAAGCTGGCGGGCCGACGAGCCGCGCGCAATTGCAGCCTGGTTTCGCCGGCGGCAACCATTGGGAAGTGACGATCTTCGAAGCGACAGGGCCGGGCGTGGGGACGATCCGCATGGTCCAGCGCCGCCCGTGGGAGACCGACATAGCGCCCGTCGCCGAGTTCGCCGTCACCATCGAAGCCCGCTGATGCTTCTCGCCGGCCAGGCGCTCGTGTTTGTGCTGGCGCTGGCGGGCGTGGCGTTCTTCTCGGTTCAAGCCCTGCGCTTTCTGGGCCCCGCCCTGAACCCCAACCGCGGGCTGCGCGCGCGCGCCGCGCACGCCGTGGCGGCGGCGGCTTGCCTGGTGGGAATTGTCGCATCCGCAGCCGCCGGCTTTTATGGCGTCGGCGCGCTCCTCTATATCAGTGCGCGATGAGCGAGCTCTTGCGCGATCTCTGGTACTTCGCGGCGACGTCCGAGGAATTGAAGCCCGGCCGGCAATTCCGCCGCGAAATTCTCGGCGAGCCGGTGATGCTCGCGCGCGGCGCGGACGGGCGCGTCTTTGCGCTGCGCGACATCTGCCCCCACCGCGCCGTGCCGCTTTCGGCGGGCAAGCAGTGCAGGACCGGCGAGCGCGTCACCATCGAATGCCCCTATCACGGCTGGCGGTTTTCGGGCGATGGCGTCTGCCGGCTCATTCCCTCGCTGGTCGAAGGCCAGTCCTACGAAGCCGAGCGCATCAAGGTGCGCCATTACCCGACGCACGAAGCGCACGGGCTTGTGCTCATCTACGTCTCGAGCGATCCGCGCTTCGCCGGCGAGCCGCCGCCGCCGCCCGATTTCGGCCTGGGCGCGTTCAAACGGCCCAAATTCGCCGTCTCGACGACGTTTGCGGCGACGATGGACAACGCCGTGGTGGGCCTCATGGACCCCGCCCATGTGCCCTATGTGCATAATCAATGGTGGTGGCGGCCCCCGTCCGCGGGGCGCAAGCTCAAGGAGAAGCGCTTTGCGCCCTATGAGCGCGGCTGGGTGATGGAGCGCCACGCGCCCGCTTCCAACTCGCTCGCTTATCGGTGGCTGTTCGGCAAGGACGTCACCACCGAGCAGGTCTTCATCCTGCCGGGCTACAAATGGGAGGTGGTCGAGAACGGGGCGAAACGCTTCTACGCGCTCACCTGCCTGACCCCGGAGAACGACCACAGCACGCGCATCGTCTCGGCGACCTATTGGTCTGGCGCGCCCTTCCTCGACATGATCAAGCCGTTCATGATCCCCGCTGCGCGCGAGTTCATCGGCCAGGACGGGCGCATGGTCGATCTGCAGAACCAAGGCCTGAAATACGCCAAGTCCATGCTCTGGATCGACGACATCGACGTCCAGGCGAAATGGTATCTGGCCTTGAAGCGCGAATGGACCAAAAGCCGCGAGGAGGGACGCGCCTTCGCCAATCCCATCGAGCCCGCCACGCTCAGATGGATGAGCTGAGGCGGCCGCGCCGTCTCGCGCCGCGGGCGCGCCGTCTTTCGCACCTGCACAAAAATCGCTATGCGGATCGGCCAAGGAGCAGAGCATGGGCGCGACCGCGGCGATGAAGGATGAAGGACTGATCGGACGCCTCGACGCAGCCGTCGCCGAGGCGGAGGCCTATCTGGCGTCGGCCCGCGCCGCGGTCTCCGCGCGCGTGTCCAGGAACGGCCGCGCCGACCGCCGGCT
Source organism: Hydrogenophilaceae bacterium (assembly GCA_013389015.1). GTDB lineage: Bacteria > Pseudomonadota > Alphaproteobacteria > Caulobacterales > Aquidulcibacteraceae > CADEEL01. The sequence goes on from JACAEE010000017.1 coordinate 15,890, forward strand.
CCTCGACGCCGAGCAGCATCTGGTCCATGGCCTCGCCTGGGTGGCGACCTATGTGGAGGCGCTGCGCCAGGTGACTCTCTGGGCGCGCCGCCTGGGCGGCGATTTCGGCGAAGTGGAACAGCTCCTGGCCGAGCGCGTCTTCGCCGAATATGGCGCCCAGCTCGCCGGCGGCGTGCTGATGACGCAGGTGGAGATGATCCGCCCGGCCGATTTCGGCGTCGCGCCTCCGCGCGTGCTCGTCACATGCGACGCCGCAAGGAAGCGGCGGCTTGCCGAGCTTCTCAAGGCGGCGCGCGGCAAGGCGACGGTGGAGGCGACTGCGCTCGGCGAGGACTTCGAGCTCATCCGCGACCAGTTCCACGCCTTCGCCAATGAGAAGATTGTTCCGTATGCGCACGAATGGCATCTGAACAATCAGCTCATTCCGCTGGCGCTGCTGCGCGAGCTTGGCGAGCTCGGCGTCTTCGGCCTGACCATCCCCGAAGAATATGGCGGCGCCGGCATGGGCAAGACGGCGATGTGCGTCGTCTCGGAGGAGCTTTCGCGCGGCTGGATCGGCACGGGTTCGCTCGGCACCAGGAGCGAGATCGCGGCCGAACTGATCCTCTCCGCCGGCACGGACGCGCAGAAGGCGGAATGGCTGCCCAAGCTCGCCAGCGCCGAAATCCTGCCCACCGCCGTCTTCACCGAGCCGAACACCGGATCTGACTTGGGCGCCCTGCGCACGCGCGCCGTGAAGGACGGCGCCGACTATGTCGTCACCGGCAACAAGACCTGGATCACCCACGCCGCCCGCGCCGATCTGATGACGCTCCTGGTGCGGACCGATCCGGAAACCACCGGCTTCAACGGCCTTTCCATGCTGCTTGCGCCCAAGCAGCGCGGCGACGACGCCAATCCCTTCCCCACGCCCGGCATGACCGGCGGCGAGATCGAAGTCATCGGCTATCGCGGCATGAAGGAATACGAGATCGGCTTCGACGGGTTCCGCGTGCCCGTCGCCAATCTGCTCGGCGGCGTCGAAGGGCAGGGCTTCAAGCAGCTGATGGCGACGTTCGAGAGCGCCCGCATCCAGACCGCCGCCCGCGCCGTCGGCGTGGCGCAGAACGCGCTGGAGCTCGGCCTCGCCTACGCGCTCGATCGCCAGCAATTCGGCCAGGCGATCCATGAGTTCCCCCGCGTCGCCGACAAGCTCACCATGATGGCGGCGGAGCTGGTCGCCGCGCGCCAGCTCACCTATTTCTCCGCCCGCCAGAAGGATTCCGGCAAGCGCTGCGATCTCGAAGCCGGCATGGCCAAGCTGCTCGCCGCGCGCGTCGCCTGGGCCGCGGCCGACAACGCATTGCAGATCCATGGCGGCAACGGCTTCGCGATGGAATACCAGATCTCCCGCGTGCTCGCCGATGCGCGCATCCTCAACATCTTCGAGGGCGCCGGCGAAATCCAGGCCATGGTCATCGCCCGCCGCCTGCTCGAAGAGGGCGCCAACTAGCGCTTTCGCGCCCGCCCGCGCCGGGCTAAGCCTGAAGGCGCGTTTGAAGGGAGATCGGCCATGATGAAGGCGATCGCGGCCGCGTGCGCGGCGGTGGCGGTGTCAGCGGCGGCCGCCTGCAGTCAGGCGGGGGCCCAGTATCCTGCGGCCGTGCGCCAGAACTTCATGGCCGGCTGCACCCAGACGGGCGCGCCGGAGGCGATCTGCGCCTGCAGCCTGCGCAACATCGAGAAGGAATTCTCCTTCCAGCAATTCACGGAGTGGGAGAACGCGATGAAGGTCGGCGCGCCCCACGACATGACGGCGCGGGTGCAGACGATCTCGCTTTCCTGCGCGACGAACCCGGCCCTCTAGGCGGCTTCGTCGAGCTTGCGCTTGATCAGATCGAGCGAGCGCTCGATCTCCGCGGCGCGCTCGTCAATCGCGCCGCACTGGACGGCCGCGATGCCGTGCACCGCGTCGGCGAGTTCGCCGGCCATGCGCCGGCCGTCGGCGCTGATTTCGCGCACGCGCGCGATTAGTTCGCGCGCTTCCGCAAGCGCGGCTTCCAGGTCCGATTTCGACATCGGCGAGCAATCCTTCGACCGATGGCGGCGCCACCGGTAACAATGCGAGTTTGCGCCCAGATAGTCGCCTGTTCGCGGCGATCAACGGCGCATCGCAGCGATGGAATGTCACAGCCTTGTCGCGACCGGACCCCGCGGTCAGGCCGCGGCGGTGTTGGTCGTGATGATGATCTCGCCGTCGTCATTCATCTTTTCGGCAGCGATCTGATCGCAGCCCTTGAGCCCTTGCCCGGTCATGTCCGTCTGCGCCTGCTGCAAGAGCCTGATCGCGCGGTCGAAAACGATGGTCCGGAGCTGCGCGAGGGAGAGGCTCTGGTCGAACTTGATCGGCACGTCGATTTCGATTTCCGGATAGGAATCGGGGTCGTCGAGTTCGAGCTGGATCGAGATCGTCGCCCAGCCGAGCCCATCGGAATTGACCGGGCCGCGAATGCCGGAGATGGAGAAGTCATAGATGGCCACGAGCGCCCTCCGTGATGCCGCCCACGAGGCTGAAGGCCCCGTGATCCAGTGAGATCGGGCCACGCTCCGCGGCCCTATCCGCGCCCGCGAGGCTCAACGGATTCGAACCCGCCAGCAAAGGGAGATGCCGATGGGACGCGTGATTCACTTCGAAATCCACGCCGCCGAGCCGGAGCGGGCGGCGGCCTTCTATGAGCGCGTGTTCGGCTGGCGCTTCCAGCCCCTGCCGGCGCTGGATTATTGGCTTGTGCATACGGGCGAGGGCGAGGGGATCAGCGGCGGCATGATCCGCCGTCGCGGCCCCGGGCCGAGGCCGGGCCAAGCCGTCAACGCCTTCGTCTGTTCGATCGCGGTGGCCGATCTCGACGCGACGCTCGCCATCGCGCTCGACGGGCGCCCCGAGGCGTTGGCGGTAGCCAAGACGGCCATCCCCGGCGTCGGCTGGCAGGCCTATGTCCATGATGTTGAGGGCAACATCATCGGCCTCCACCAGGCCGACGCGAACGCCGCTTGATTCGGCGCGGTCGCGGGACGACAAAGCGCCATGCCGCACCCCGCGCGATTCGCCCTGGCGGGCCTTGCCGTCCTCGCCGCTTGCGGCGGCGAGCGGCCTGCGCCCAATCCCTACCCGGCCCAGGCCAAGGCGACGTTCAACGAAGGCTGTCCCGCCGGCGATCCGGTCTGCGACTGCACCTGGGACAACATCACCCGCGCCATGACCTACGAGGACTACCGCGAAGCCATGCGCACGAGCCTGCGCGACGGCCTCCTCGACCCGCGCCTCGCGCAAGCCAGCGCCGCGTGCAAGGAATAGGACGAACTTTCATCCGCACACGGAAGAAATCCACGCCCCTCCTCTCCCACAAGGCAAGGGGAGAAGGAGGGGCGCGCACGATCCGCGCCCGCGGTGCAAACACGCCGGCGACACGATGGTCGGCCGCCGACACCCGACGCGCCGCGACGATGGGGCCTATGTCACGGCGCCGGCGCGCCAATTAAAGCGGCCTTCTTGAAGAGAAGGCCGCGAACAAGGTGCCGTCGTCCATCAGTTCGAGTTCGCCGCCGACGGGCACGCCGTGCGCCAGCCGTGTGACGGAGACGCCGAGCGGCGCGAGGCGCTCGGTGAGGTAGTGCGCCGTCGTCTGGCCGTCGACGGTGGCCGAGAGCGCGATGATGATCTCCTTCGTGAGCCCGCGGCTCGCGCGCTCGATCAGCTTGGCGATGCGCAGATCCTCGGGCCTGACGCCGTCCAGCGCCGAAAGCACCCCGCCCAGCACGTGATAGCGCCCGCGGAAGGCGCCTGCGCGTTCGAGCGCCCAGACATCGCCCACCTCCGCCACCACGCACATCAGCGCGTCGTCGCGCCCGGGCGCAGTGCAGATCGCGCACGGGTTCTGCGTGTCGAGCGCGCCGCACTCGCTGCACGTCTGCACCTTCGCCGCGGCCTCCGTGAGCGCCGCGGCCAGGGGCGCCATGAGCTGGTCGCGCCTCTTCAGGAGCGCAAGCGCAGCCCGCCGCGCCGAACGCGGCCCCAGGCCCGGCACCTTGCCGAGCGCATCGATCAGGGCCTCGATCTCGGGGGAGGCGGTAGGCGTCTTGGGGCTGCGCATGGCGAGAGAGATAGCGCGCCTCGGCGCCGCTTGCGAGAGCCGACAACCCGCCTTCGGAACGTGGTCGGTCTCGAACGGGTGACTCCACAAAGGTCGCCGTGTGGGGTTGCGCGGCCTCGATGCGTTCAATCAGCATGGCACGAGCGGAATCAAGTCGGCGAGACGGTTTGTCGGCGCGCGCAGGACAATCACAGCGATCGCGTGCGCATTGACATTCTGCTGGAACGCCAAGTTGCGATCCACATCGACGCACTCGTCGAGGAGCACTCTCATGAAAGGGCTTCGATCAGACTTTCCTTGGCGTCCTCCAGGAACGCCAGGACTTGTGCGCGAGAAACGGACGGGAAGCCTTCCAGGAAGTCATCGATGGACTCGCCGGCCGCCAGATAGTCGAGCAGAGTCTGGACCGGAACGCGCGTGCCCGCGAACACAACGGCGCCGCCCATGACCTCTGGGCGTGCTGAGATCACTTGCGTTTTCATGCCGCCAGAATGCGTCTCCGGCCCAACGATTCCAACCCGCCTTGAATCTCGCGCGCCGCGATGTTATCTCCCGCGCCCGAATTCAGAGGTCGTCATGATCCGGTTTGAGAGCGAATTGAACGTGTCAGCGGCGGCGCGAGCCGGCGTTGAAGCACGCGCACGTCTATTCTGACCGCTTCTTGGTGATCGAGAGGCGCCCGCCTCTCCGTGTCCAAGACCCCGGAAGGCGCCGCCTCCGGGGTTTTTCTTTGCGCCGTTTTCGGCGCGGACATGGAGCGCTCCATGCGCAAGACGATCTACGCGCTGACGCGCGCAGCGCTTCGCAAGCGGCGCTCCGCGTCTGAACGACAACGCAGCCCCGCGCGCTGACCGCGCGTCGGGGACCATAGCCGCGCGCCGCGCGGGACACGTTTTTCACTTTCACCCATGCGGGGCGCCTTGAGGCGCGCCGCAAACGCGGCCGCGCGCCGCGAACAGGAGGACGCACCCATGTCCAAAGTGCATGTCAATGTCGGCACGATCGGCCATGTCGATCACGGCAAGACCACGCTCACCGCGGCGATCACGCAGGTGCAGGCCGCCCGCCTCGGCGGCATAGGCCTCGCCTTCGACGAGATCGACAAGGCGCCGGAGGAGAAGGCCCGCGGCATCACCATCAACACCACGCACGTGGAGTATGAGTCCGATGCGCGCCACTACGCGCACATCGATTGCCCCGGCCACGCCGATTACGTGAAGAACATGATCACCGGCGCCGCCCAGATGGACGGCGCGATCCTGCTCGTCGACGCGACGAAGGGCGCCGCCAAGCAGACCATCGAGCACATCCTGCTCGCCCGCCAGGTGAGCGTGCGCCACATGATCGTGTTCGCCAACAAGATGGACATGCTCGATCCATCCGAGCGGGACGACATGAAGGCGCTCATTGAGCTGGAGATCGGCGCGCTCCTCGCGCAGCACGGCTACGAGAATGCGCCGTTCGTGTTCGGCAGCGCGCTGAAGGCGCTGGAGGCCGTCGCGCGCGGCGATCTCGCCGATCCCGATGTGCACGCGATCGTCGCGCTCGTCGCGGCGCTCGATGCGCACATTCCCGATCCGGTGCGGGACTACGATTCCCCGTTCCTGATGCCGATCGAAGGCGTGCACGCCATTCCCGGCCGCGGCACGGTCGTGTCCGGCCGTGTGGAGCGCGGCGTCTTGAAAGTCGGCGACGCCGTCGAGATCGTCGGTCTCGACAATGACGGCGCCGAAGTCGTCGTCACCGGCACGCAAGCCTTCCGGAAGAATGTTCCGGAGGCCCGCGCAGGCATGAATGTAGGCCTGCTGCTGCGGGGGCTGAAGCGCGATGAGATCGCGCGCGGGCAGGTTCTGTCCGCGCCCGGCGTCATCAAGGCGCGCACGCACGGCAAGGCGCAGATCTTCGTGCTGACGGCGGAGGAGGGCGGCCGGCATACGCCGTTCGCCAGCGGCTACCAGCCGCAATTCTTCTTCGGCGTCACCGACGTGACCGGCGCGATCGTCACCGACGGCGATGCGCTCGTTGCGCCGGGCGACACGGCTGAAGTGCGCTTCGCGCTGCGTAAGCCGGTCGGCATCGAAAAGGGCATGCGCTTCGCGATCCGCGAAGGCGGACGCACAATCGGCGCCGGAATCGTCACCGACGTGGCGGCGTGAGGGCGGCGGCGCCCGGCGCGGAAACGCGTCGGGCGCCGCTTATTCACAGGCGCCGAATCGGCGGGGGAAAACATCGCCGACCCCAGGACAAGGGCGTTGCGTGATTCGTTTTTGGCGGTTGAATGACAGCGTTTCTGATGGCCGGGGGGCTGATCATGAGCTTTTGGACAGACGAGAACGTCGCGCTGCTGCGCAAGCTCTGGGGCGAGGGCCGCTCGGCGCGCGACATCGCTGCGCGCATTTCCGGCGCAACGCGAAACTCCATTATCGGTAAGGCGCATCGTCTTGGCTTGCCAAGCCGTACGCCGCTGACGCGCGTTGCGCCGCGTCCTAAGTCCGAGAAGGCCCCACGCGCCCGCGCGCCGCGGCTGCCGCGGTTCGTCGCGGAAGCGATCGATGCGGTCGTCGTGCAGCTTGCACCGCACGGCTTCTCCGATGGCGCGGTCGCGACCGTGCTCACCGTCAAGGACGGCATGTGCAAGTATCCGATCGGCGATCCCAAGGCGAAAGACTTCGCTTATTGCGGCCGCGACGCCTGCCGCGGTTCGTATTGCGCCGATCACGCGCGCTTGGCGTACACATCGCCGCGCCGTTTCCTGGCGCCGGGGCGCCGGGACTTGTTCTGACGCCGCGGAATGCGCTTCTGCTTCGCGCGAGGAGGCGGACGTGAGCGGCGAAACGAAGGGCGGCGAATCCGTGCTGGTGATCGGCGCCGGGATGGCCGGGCTGTGCACGGCGCTGGCGCTCGCGCCTACCGGACGCGCGCTGACGCTCATCGATCGCGATCCGCCCCCGCCAGAGGGCGACGCGGACCGCGCGTTCGCGGACTGGAGGCGGCGCGGCGTCGGCCATCTGCGCCACAGTCATGCCTTCCTTGCGCGGCTGCGCGAATTCATCCGGACCGAGCACCCCGCGCTGCTCGCGGCTTTACTAGACTCCGGCGCGCGCGAGATTCCGTTCGAGCGCTCGCTGACCACAAGCCAGCGCGCGCGCTACACGCCCCATCCGGGCGACGCCGAGATGACGTTTCTCACCAGCCGGCGCACCACGCTCGAATGGGTGATGCGCCGCTATGTCGAACGCCTCCCGGGCGTCACGGTGCGCGCAGGCGTGATGGTCCGGAAGCTGATCCTCGCGGATGCGCCCGGCGCGCTGCGCGTGCGCGGCGTGGAAATGGAGGAGGAGGGCGCCGCCGCGGCGCTCACCGCAGACGTCGTCGTCGATGCGAGCGGGCGCATGGGCGCAAGCGTCGAGCAGCTCGTCGCCGCCGGCGCGCCGATCCGCGAAACCGGCGAACCCGCAGGCATCCTCTATTTTACGCGTCATTATCGCTTGCGTCCGGGCCAGAGCGAGCCGCCGCGCGAGGGCGCGCCGCCCGCGACGGGCGATCTGGGCTTTCTCAAGTTCGGCGTCTTCCCGGCGGACGAGAACTGCTTCTCCATCACGCTCGCCGCGCCCGAGATCGAGATGGAATTGCGCAAGGCGCTTATCGATCCCGAACTGTTCCAGCGCGTCTCGATGCGGATCCCAGGGCTCGCGCCCTGGATCAACGAAACCCGCGCCGAACCCGTAAGCAAGGTGTTCGGCATGGGCGAGCTGCGCAGCGTCTGGCGTGATTTCGCGCCGGCGGGCCGGCCCGCCGTGCTCAACTTCTTCGCCGTCGGCGATTCGCATGTGCGCACCAATCCGCTCTACGGCCGCGGCTGCTCGTTCGCCGCCGTCGGCGCGGTTGGGCTGCGCGAGGCGCTGGACGGCTCAGCCGATCCCACTGCACGCGCGTTGGCGTTCGAAGCAGCGCTCACGCGCGAACTGCGCCCGTTCTATGAAGCGATGCTGAAGCAGGATCGCAGCGCCATCCGCCGCGCCCGCCATGCGCTGACGCCGGGCTATCGCCCGCGTTTCAAGTCCCGCCTGATGAAATATTTCGCCGAGGACGCGGTGGGCGTGGCGCTGCGCGCCGATCCCGCGCTCCTGCGCGCCGCGATGCGCGCCTTCCACATGCTCGATCCGCCCGACGCCTGGCTGAAGCGACCCGCGGTGATGGCGAAAATACTCGGCTACTGGGCCCGCGGGCGCCGCGCCAACGCCGCGCTCTATCCCCCGAGCGCCGGCCCCGAACGCGAAGCGCTGTTCACCGCCGCAGGTCTCGATCCAGGCGCGGACTTGCTGGCCGCTGCGGCGCGCCAACTAGCCAGCTAGGATCAAAACGGCAGCTTGAACCCGGGCAGGATGCCGAGGCCCCCGGCCATGCCCTTCATCTCTTCGTTCTGCGCGTCCTCGAGCTTGCGCCGCGCATCGTCGTGCGCGGCCTTGATCAAGTCTTCGACGATCTCGGCCTCTTCCGGCTTCAGGAGCGAAGGATCGATCGAGACGGCCAGCAGCGCCGTCTTGCCCGAGAGGCGCACTTTGACCATGCCGCCGCCGGCCTGGCCTTCCACTTCCATGGCTTCGAGCTTCTTCTGCGCCTCGGCGATCTTGGCCTGCATCGCCTGCGCCTGCCGCATGATCTGCGAGATGTCCTTCATCGCCGTTCCTTCGTCTTCCTGGGCGTCTTCAAGCCCGGCATCTGCACCACCGCGCCGTCTTCCCCCGTCCCTTCGCTCGCGCGCACCGAGGTCACGTCCGCGCCGGGAAACGCCTTCAGCGCCTCGGCCACATAGGGGTGCCGGCGCGCCTCGTCGATGATTTGCGCCTGTTCCTTGAGCCGCCGCTCGGCGAGGGATTCCACGCCGCTCGTCGCATCCGCGCTCACCGCCCAGGTTTCGCCGAGCTCCGCTTTGAGGAAGCGCTGCAGGCGTCGCGGCAGATCCTCCGGCATGCCCGGCGCCGCCTGAAACTCGATGCGCCCGTGCTCGAACGTCCGGATACGGACGAACCGTTCAAGCGCCACTTCGAGGTCGACGTCGCGCCGCGCGGCGACGAGCGCGACCACGTCCTCGAAGGACTGGAGACTTGGCGCTCCCTCCTGCTTGCCTTCCGTCGCCTGCGGGGGGCACGCCGGCGGTCCGCCCGCGGCGCCCTCGCGCAGCAGCCGCGCGGCCTCCTCCGGCGGCGGCAGGCCGGCGGCGGCGCACAGGCGGACCATCGCCATCTCCGCGCTCGCGATCGGATCGGGCGCGCGGCTCGTCTCCTCCAGCGCCTTCAGCAGCATCTGCCACAGCCGCGACAGCTGCGCCGGGGAGAGGCGCGCGCCGAGCGCGCGGATCCGCGCCGTCCAATCACCCCCGCCGATCAGCCGCGCATCCGCGCCCAGCGCCTGCGCCCGCGCCGCATCGTGACCCACTTCAAGAAGATCGCGCAAGATGAGCGCGGGATCGGCGCCCGTATCGTATTGCGCGCGCACTTCGGTGATCGCGGCCTTGGCGTCGCCGCTCGCGATCGCGTCGAACAGGTCGAGCACGCGCGCGCGATCGGCGAGGCCCAGCATGTCGCGCACATCGGCGGCCGACACCGCCTCGCCCGCGCCCGCCTTCTGCACGATCGCCTGGTCGAGCAGCGAGAGCGCGTCGCGCACCGAGCCTTCCGCCGCGCGCGCGATCAGCGCGAGCCCTTCGGGATCGACCGCCACGTTCTCTTTCGCGCACACCCCCGCGAGATGCGCCGCCAGCTGTTCCCCGTCGATGCGCTTGAGATCGAAGCGCTGGCAGCGAGACAGCACCGTCACCGGCACTTTGCGGATCTCGGTCGTGGCGAAGATGAACTTCACATGCGGCGGCGGCTCTTCCAGCGTCTTCAGGAGGCCGTTGAACGCCGCCGTCGAGAGCATGTGCACTTCGTCGATGATGTACACTTTCGTCCGCGCCATCACCGGCGCATAGCGCACGCTGTCGAGAATCTCGCGGATGTCGTTGATGCCGGTGCGCGAGGCCGCGTCCATCTCGAACACGTCCGGATGGCGGCTCTCCATGATCGCCTCGCAATGCACGCCCGGCGGATCGAGCTTGACGCTCGGGCCTTGCACGCTGTCGCTCTCGTAATTGAGCGCGCGCGCGAGCAGTCGCGCGGTCGTGGTCTTGCCCACGCCGCGCACCCCGGTGAGCATATAGGCGTGCGGGATGCGGTTCATGGCGAAGGAATTGGCGATGGTGCGCCCCATCGCCTCCTGGCCGATCAGATCCTCGAACGTGCGCGGCCGATACTTGCGCGCCAGCACCACATAGCCGCGTTGCGGCGCATCGCCGAAGAGGGCGCCGCTCAAGCGCCCGCTCCGTCTGATGCGCAGCGTCGCACGCGCGCCGCCGCGACGGTCCCGCCCAATCCAGGCGCGATCAGCGTGAACGTGAACCAAGAAAACATGAACGCCTCTGATTGATCATATAGCGCAGGACCTGCCGCGCCGCGAGGCGGCGTCCTGCGCCGATCGCCGCCGGGAGCCGGCTATGCGCTTCGCCCGTGGGGCCTCGGGAGTCGCCGTTGGGGCGGCCACCGGCGGCGCGCGCGAGCGGCGGGTCGGGTGATTCGGCCATCGCGTCACCCTAAAGCAACCGCGTTCAGTTCCCCAGGAACGCCAGCCGCACGAAACTGCGATAGAGCATCACCTGCTGGGGCAGGAGGCGGGGGTCGCGCAGCGACTTGGAGAGAATGATCCCGCCGTCCGCGACCGCCGAGAGCATATCGGCCAGCGCATCGAGATCGACGTCGATGCGCGGCGGATAGAGCGCCGCGATCCGGTCGAGCCGCGCGCGAAACCGTGCGCGCCAGGCCATGATCCCGCGCGCATTGAGCGCCCGCACCTCCTGGCTGAACAGGTGATCCTGGTAGCAATAGGAGGCCACCATGCAGCCCGGGTGCCCGTTGGGCAGGTCCGCCAGCGTGTCGGCGAGCAGCTTGAGGAAAATGAGGAAGCCGTGGAGGGGGTCCTCATTGAGTTCGTCGGCGCGCTTGAACAGCGCGTCGAACAATTCCTCCTCCTGCGCGAGGTAGCGTTCGAGCAGCGCCTTGGCGAGTTCGTTCTTGTCGCGGAAGTGATAGAAGAAGCCGCTCTTGGTGATGCCGGCCGCAGCGATCAGTTCGTCGAGCGAGGTGCCGGCGAAGCCTTTGTGCAGCACCGCATCCTGCGCCAGGTCGAGAATGCGCTCGCGCGTCTGTTCGCCCTTGGAGAGGGTGCGGATCCGCATCGGTGGATTTGAAACGCCGTTCGAGGACATGTGGCTACTGCACCAATAGTCTGGTTTTGCGGGGCGCGTCTTTGCCATGGCGGCCGCCGGCGCCGCCTGTGACGAACGTAACAGCCAGATTTCGCGGCTGAAATAGAAATCGCACAGAACCGCACTACGAGCCTTCTATCGGCCTGTGCGCTGCGGCCCTTAAGCTCTGCGCTGCTGGAGGCCGCTCCAGCCGCGCGAACCAACAACACCAGCGTGTGAACAAGAAGGCGTGTGAACAAGAAGAAGAGGAATGACTGATGTCGGCCAGTTTTGGTCTTGCCGCGCTGATGATCGGCGCGACCGTGCTCATCTGGATCCTTCCCGGTGAAGCGCTCCGGCTGTGGCTCCCGCCCGCCTGATCCTATCCATCTCGAAACCATCAAATGCCGCGCCGTGCGCCACGGCGCGCAAGGAGTCCCTCATGTTGTCCGATCGCTACGGCAATGCCGTATCCACCAAATCGCAGGCGGCGCTCGACCGCTTCAACGACGCTCTCGAACTCGTCCGCCTCTATCGCGGCGATCCGATCGCCGCGCTCGACGCCGCGATCGCGGAGGATGGCGCGTTCGTGAACGCCTGGGCGGTGCGCGCGGGCGTCTTGGCCCAGCAGACCGACAAGCTCTACGCCGACGAGGTCGAGCGCTCCTTGCGCGCAGGCGCGGCGGCGGCTGAGCACGCCAATGAACGCGAGCGGGGCCTGCTCGCCGCCGCGCTCGATTTCCACGAAGGCCGCTATCATGACGGCGTCGTGCGCTACGCCCGCATCGCCCATGAGCACCCGCGCGACGTCTTCGCCGTGCAGAGCGCGCATGTGGGCTGCTTCTTCGTCGGCCGCCAGCAGGACTTGCGCGATGGGCCGCTGCAGGCGCTGCGCGCGTTCAAGCGCGGCGAGGACGGCTATGGCGTGCTGCTCGGGATGGCGGCGTTCGGCTTCGAGGAATGCGGCGACTACACGCGCGCCGAGGCCTATGGCCGCGAGGCCGTGGAGATCGACGGCCGCGACGGCTGGGCGGTGCACGCCGTCGCGCATGTCCATGAAATGCGCGGCGACGTCGACCGCGGCATCCCCTGGCTGCGCGACAGCGCCGGCGTGTGGGCGCCCGAGAGCGCCTTCGCCTACCACAATTGGTGGCACTTGGCGCTGCTCCACCTCGACCGCGGCGAGATCGCGGAGGTTCTGCGCCTCTATGATGAGAAAGTGCGCCCCGCGCCGTCCGATGTGATGCTGGAATGGGTCGATGCCGCGGCGCTCCTGTGGCGGCTGCGCCTGGAAGGCGTGGACGTCGCGACGCGCTTTGCGCCGCTGGCGGAGTCGATGGCTCGTGCGGCCGAGGACGGCGTCTACGCCTTCAACGACTTGCATTGCGTCATGGCCTTCATCGGCGCGGGACGCGAGGGCGACGTCGCGCGCACGCTCGAGGCCATGCGCAAGACCGCGCGCATTGGCGATGGCGACAACGCCGAGATGACGCGGGCCGTCGGCCTGCCGCTCGCCGAAGCGTTCGTCGCGTTCGAGGCCGGCCGCTTCGGCGAGTGCGTTGAGAAGATCGCCGCCGTGCGCGGGATCGCCCAACGCTTCGGCGGCAGCCACGCCCAGCGCGACATCCTCACGCTGACGGCGCTGCACGCCGCCATCCGCGGCGGGATGGAGGCGACGGCGGAAGCCCTGGCGGCCGAGCGGCTGACGCACAAACCGACCTCGCCATGGGCCGCCAGCTTTGCGGCCAAGGTCGCCGCGATGCGCGGGACACGCGTCGCGGCATGACGGGCGGCGGCCGGCCGTCGCTGTAGAGGACGGTCGGCCGCCGTTCCCGCCGCAAAAGGAGGCGATCAATGATCGATTTGGATTTGGACTCGAACTTCGCCCGCTTGCCCACAGGTCTGCGACTTGCGTTTTGCGAGGATCGCTCCGAGGCGCAAGGGGCGGCGCCGACGCTGCTGTTGTTGCACGGCGTCACCGATTCACACCGCTCGTTCGACCTGCTGCGCCCGCATCTGCCGCGCGCGGCGCATGTCGTTGCGCTTACGCTGCGCGGCCACGGCGAGAGCGACAAGCCCGCCGGCGGCTATCAGGTTCAAGATATGGCGCGCGACGCGGTTGCGTTTATGGAGCGCCAGCGGATCGCGCGCACGGTGATTGTGGGGCACTCCATGGGCGCCGCGGTCGCGCATCATGTCGCCGTCTTGGCGCCCGAGCGAGTCGCCGGGCTCGCGCTTGTCGGCGCCTTTGCCGATTTCGCCGGCAATGAAGGCGTGCTCGACCTGATCACGCAGACTAGGGCGCTGGGCGATCCGCTCGATCCGGCCTTCGTGCGCGGCTTCCAGGAAAGCTGCGTGGCGCGCCCGGCGCCGCAGGCGTTCATGGATCAGGTGGTGCGCGAGAGCTTGAAGACGCCCGCGCGCGTCTGGCGCGACGCGATCGCAGCGCTCCCCCTCGCGCGCCTTGCCGAGGCCCGCGCCCGGATCGAGGCGCCCGCGCTGATCATCTGGGGCGAACGCGACGCGTTCTGCCCGGAGGCGGATCAGGCCGTCCTGCGCGCCGAGCTGCCGGGCGCCGCCTTCGTGCGCATGCGCGGCGTCGGCCACACCCCGCACTGGGAGGCGCCGGCCGAAACCGCCGCCGCCATCGCCGGCTTCTGGGCCGCCCGCCGCTGAGCGTGCCCTTGCGGCCGCCGGCGGCGACTGCGATATCGGGCGCGCAGGCAGGCGGCGGACGGCCGCCCCGCCAACCCGGTCAGGTCCGGAAGGAAGCAGCCGCAACGGGTTGCGTACGGGTCGCCGTCCTGTCTGCACCCCTCAAGGGTCGCCCCCGCGCCGCATGAGCGCGATCCCGGCCGCGACGAATCCCGCGCCAAAGAGCGCGCCTGCGACGGGGATCGCGTAGCCGGCGAGGGCCGGCGCCTGCGCCAGGCCGCCGCCCGCCGCCAGGCTCGCGAACCAAAGCAGCGGCGCCCAGATCGGCTTCTGTCCCCGCGAGACCCAGGCGATCGAGAGCCCCGCCATCGCCAGCGCCAGCACGCTCGCCCCCTCGCGATAGGTCGAGAATCCCCACGGATCGGCGTCAGGCCCCCCGATCAGCGAAAGCGCCGCAAGCGCCACGGCGAAGGAGGCGACCCCGAGGAAGCCCAGCGCGTGGGCGCGATCGAGATAGATCCCGACCAGCCCCGCCAGCAGGAGGATGTCGATGGCGGCGTAGAGCGCCTCCGCCTCCGCCGCCCCCAATCCGAGCGGGAAGGCGGCGGCGATGCGTGCGGCGCCGCCTAGGATCGCAGCCCAGCCCGCGGCGCGGTAGAGGTGTTCAGTCTTCATCCACGCCTGACCCCTAACTCTGCTCATGCGCGACGTTTCTTGACGCCGCCGGTCAAGATTCATACTTCCAGCCCATGGCCGTCCGCCCGATCCTCACTGTCCCAGACCCGATCCTCAAGCAGGTTTCCAAGCCGGTGGAGGGCCCGGTGACGGACGCCCATCGCGCGCTCATGGACGACATGCTGGAGACCATGTACGCGGCCCCCGGCATCGGGCTGGCCGCCATCCAGATCGGCGTGCCGCTGCGCGTGATCGTGATGGATCTGGCGCGTGAGGGCGAGCCGCCGGCGCCGCGCCATTTCGTCAATCCCGAAATCTTATGGACCTCGGAGGAGACCCAGCCCTACGAAGAGGGCTGCCTCTCGGTTCCCGACATCTATGACGAGGTCGAGCGCCCGGCCCGGATCCGGCTGCGCTACCGCAACTATGAGGGAGAAGAGATCGAGGAGGAGGCCGACGGCCTCTATGCCGTCTGCATCCAGCACGAGATGGACCACCTCGAGGGCGTGCTCTTCATCGACCACCTCTCGCGGCTCAAGCGCGAAAGCGCGGTGCGCAAGGTCAAGAAGGCGGCGCGCGAACGCGACGCACCGCCGGCGCGCATCTAAGCCTTTTCCCCAGCGGAATCTTCGCTAAAGTCCGCGCCCGCCGCAATCGCGGCAGCGCCTTATCCACGCGCGTTAGGAGGGTTTACATGTCCGACGGCTTCGCCGCCCAATCCGTTTCCGCCGCCATTGACGCCGCCGTTGCGCGGCGCGCGATGCTGGCTCACCCCTTCTATCAAGCATGGACCGAGGGTCGTCTCACGGGCGATGATCTGCGCGCCTACGGCCGCCAGTATTTCCACCATGTCGAGGCGTTTCCCCGCGCGGTGAGCGCCGTCCACGCCAATTGTCCGGACGTGCAGGGCCGCAAGCTCCTGGCCGAGAACCTCGCCGAGGAAGAGGGCCTGGGCGAGGGCAAGTCGGACCACGCTTCGCTCTGGCTCGGCTTCGCCGCCGCGATGGGCGCAGATGAGGCCGAGGTTCGCGGCGCGCGCCTTCATCCGGAGACGGAGCGTCTGGTCGAGACTTTCCGCCGGCTTTCGCGCCAATCCTACGCTGCGGGCCTGGGCGCGCTCTACGCCTATGAGAGCCAGCTCCCCGCGGTGTCGACGACGAAGATCGAAGGTCTCGCCGCACGCTACGGCGTGAGCGATTCCAACGCGATCGCCTTCTTCCGCGTCCACGAAGCAGCTGATGTCGAACATGCCGCCGTTTGCCGCGAATTGCTCGACCGCCTCCCGGCGGCCGAACGCGCCGAGGCCGTCGCCGCGGGCGAAGAGCTCGCCGGCGCGCTCTGGGGCTTTCTCGACGGCGTCGCGCGCGAAGCGAAGCTGAACTGAGCCGCGCGCCTTCCCGCGCGCGGGAGGGATGACATGCGCATCGCTTTCATGGGCTCGCCGGCGTTCGGGCTGCCGACGCTGGAAGCGCTCGTCGCCGACGGGCATGAGGTCGCGTGCGTCTACACCCAGCCGCCCAAGCCGTCCGGACGCGGACGCAAAGAGCGCAAGACGCCCATTCACGCCTTCGCGGATGCGCACGGCTTTCCCGTGCGCACGCCGAAATCGCTGAGAGCGGCGGCGGCGCAAGACGCCTTCGCCGCGCTCGGTCTCGAGTGCGCGGTGGTCGTCGCCTATGGGCTCATCCTGCCGAAAGCGGTGCTCGATGCGCCGCGCTACGGCTGTGTGAATCTGCACGCCTCGCTCCTGCCGCGCTGGCGCGGCGCAGCGCCCATCCAGCGTGCGATCATGGCGGGCGATCGCGTCACCGGCGTCCAGGCGATGCGCATGGAGGAGGGGCTCGACACGGGTCCGATCTACGCCTCGGCCGAGACGCCGATCGACGCTGACGACACCTTCGCCAGCGTGCACGATCGCCTTGCCGCGCTCGGCGCGCCTTTGATGGTGGAGACGCTGCGCAAGCTTGCGTCCGGCCAAGCCGTCGCCACGCCCCAGGCCGCGGACGGCGTCGTCTACGCCCACAAGCTCACGCCTGCGGAGGCGCGCATCGACTGGCGCGTCTCCGCGCGCCTCGTCGATTGCAAGATTCGCGGGCTTTCGCCGGCGCCGGGCGCCTGGTTCCGGCTGCCGGACGGCGCGCGCGCCAAGGCGCTGTTCTCCCGCCTCGGTTCGGGCGAAGGCGCGCCCGGGGAGGCGCTCGACGACGCGCTGCTCATCGCGTGCGGCGCGGGCGCGGTCCGTCTTCTGCGGCTGCAGCGCGAAGGCCGCGCAGCGATGGCGGCGGAGGAATTTCTGCGCGGCGTGGCGGTTCCGGCCGGAAGCGTGCTCAGCTGAAGCATGGATTTCGCCGCGCGGCTTCTCTAGCCTCGGCGCCGATCGAACTGACGCGCCGAGGGAGGGATGCATGCGCTTGAGCGCGCTCATCGCGGCTTTCGCTTTGTCCATCTTGCCGCTCGCCTGCGATCGCGCGAGCAAGGGGCCGGCCGAGAGCGCCGAGGCCCCGATGATGGACACGCCCGTGCCCGACGCCGAGCCCGGCCGGGTCTATCGCGCCGTTTCCGATTCCGCGCGCTCGGTCACCGGCCGCCTGACGATGACGCTCACCACCAGGATGCCCGATCCCGCCAGCGACCGCCGCCAGCCGGTGGATTACATGTCGCTGCGCGCCGAGACCGGGCTTGCGGCCGAAGGCGTGCTCTCGGGTTCGGTGTCGCCGGGGACCTCGCTCAGCGGCCAGACCATCCGCGCGCTGATGGATCTCGACGTGCGCGCCTCGGGGCTCTCGCTCTATGAGGTGGAGAGCCAGAACGTCCCGCGCGGCGGCCGCGGCTTCTGCGAGCAAGGCGAAGCGAGCCATTTCGTGGTCTGGGAATCGTTCGGGCCGGGCGAGCAGCAGCTGCGCATCCTGGCCGTCCAGGGCGGCGCGCCGGGCGCGGCGGGGGCCGGCGCCTGCGCCGTCTACGCCTATTCGCGCGAGCAGGGCGGCTGAGCTAAGAAGCCCGGGTGCGCTGGAAACTGACGATCGAATATGACGGCGGCCCGTTCCAGGGTTGGCAGCGCTTGTCCGAAGGCCCGAGCGTGCAGGGCGCGATCGAAGACGCAGTCCTTGCGCTGTCGGGCGAGCGGGTCGAGTGCGTCGGCGCCGGGCGCACGGATTCCGGCGTGCATGCGCTGGGGCAAGTCGCCCATCTTGATCTTGCCAAGGAGATGGCGCCGCAACGCCTTGCGGACGCGCTGAACGCGCATTTGCGCCCCGCGCCGATCGCTGTGCTGAGCGCCGAAGCCGCGCCGGCCGATTTCCACGCCCGTTTCTCTGCGGTGAAGCGCGTCTATCTCTATCGCGTCATCAACCGCCGCGCCGATCTGACTCTCGATCGCGGCCGCGCCTGGCGCGCGCCCCAGCCGCTCGACGCCGACGCGATGCGCGAGGCGGGCGCGCGCCTGCTCGGCGAACACGACTTCACGACCTTTCGCGATTCCCAATGCCAGGCGCTCTCGCCGGTGAAGACGCTCGATCGCTGCGACGTCATGCGCATCCGCGACGAGATCCAGATCTGGTGCGAGGCGCGCAGCTTCCTGCACCGCCAGGTGCGCTCCATGGTCGGCTCGCTCGTCGAGGTGGGTCTGGGCAAGTGGACGCCGGACGATCTCGCCGCAGCCCTCGCCGCAAAGGATCGCGCCGCTTGCGGCCCCGTCGCGCCGGCGGACGGCCTCTATCTCGTCCGCGTCGGCTATTGAGGGTCGCGGGCGCTGCAATCAGGCCAGCGTCCGCCGCGCGGCGGCCAGGCGCTCCACGCCGCGGTCGAGCGTCTCGTCGCGCTTGGCGAAGCAGAGCCGCAGCATCTGAGCCGGCGGCGCGCCCGCATAGAACGGCGTGAGCGGAATGGAGGCGACGCCATGTTCCTTCACCGCACGCAGCGCGAAATCTTCCGCGTCGAGCGCGATCCCGGAGCGCGCAAGATCGATGTTGAGGAAATAGGTGCCCGCGCACGGCAGCACGGCGAATCCCGCCTGCGTCAAGGCCTGCGCGAGGCGGTCGCGCGAGCGCTGGAACCCCGCGCGCATCGCGACGAAATAGTCTTCGCCCTTCTTCAAGCCATAGGCCGCGCCCATCTGCAGATTGGGCGGCGTGGTGAAGGTGAGGAATTGGTGCGCCTTGGCTGCGACCTCCGTCAGCGCCGGCGCGGCGCAGAGGAACCCCACCTTCCAGCCCGTCATTGAGAACATCTTGCCGGCCGAGCCGATCTTGAACGTCCGCTCGCGCATGCCGGGGATGGCGAGCATGGAGACGTGGCGGCCGCCGTCGAACGTCACATGCTCCCACACCTCGTCGCAGATCGCGATCACGTTGCGCGCGATGCACTCTTCCGCGATCGCTTCGAGGTCCGCGCGAACGAGCAGGCTCGCGCTCGGATTGACCGGCGAGTTGAGCACGATCGCGCGCGTCTTCTCGCTGAACGCCGCCTTGAGCGCGTCGCGCGGGATGCGCCAGTCCGGCGGCGAAAGACGCACATAGCGCGCCACGCCCCCCGCGCGCTCCACCAGCGGCCGATAGGCGTCGTACATCGGCTCAACCAGGATCGCCTCGTCGCCGGGATTGAGCGTCGCGAGGATCGCCGCCGCGATCGCCTCGGTGGCGCCGGAGGTGATCGTCACTTCCCGCGCCCAGTCGAGATCGACGCCCTGGAAGCGCCTATAATGTTCGGCGACCGCCTCCCGCAGCGCCGGCAGCCCCATCATCGGCGGATACTGGTTCGAGTGCTCAAGCGTCGCGCGCGCGACCGCCTCCTTGAGATCGGCCGGCCCGTCCTCTTCCGGGAAGCCTTGGCCCAGATTGACCGCCGAGAGCTCCCGCGCGAGCCCGCTCATCACGTCGAAGATCGTGCGCGGCAGGCCGGCATAGAGCCGGTTCACGCGAAATACTCCGCCAACACCCGCGCATAGATGCGCGCCAGCGTGCGCACTTCCTCCACCGGCGCGCGCTCGTCCACCTTGTGCGCGGTGGCGTTCGAGAGCCCGATCTCCGCACACGGACAATAATCCTTGATATAGCGCGCGTCCGACGTGCCCCCGGACGTGGAGAGCTGCGCAGGGTATCCCGTGACCGCCGCCGCCGCGCCCGCCACGAGAGCGATGAACCGTTCGGGCTCGGTGTAGAACGCCCGCCCGGTGACGGCGATCTTCGTCTCGATCGTCACCCCGTGCGCGCCCGCGACCCGCGCGGCTTCGTGCTCGATCCAGCGCTTCAAATCCTGCCCGTCATGGGCGGTGTTGAAGCGGATGTTGAGCTTGGCGCTCGCCCGCGCCGGGATCACGTTGTGCGCGGCGTTGCCGACGTCGATGGTGGTGACCTCCAGGTTCGAGGGCTGGAAGCCGGGCGCGCCGTCGTCGAGCCTGCGCGCGCGCAGCGCGGCGAGGAGATCAAGCAGCGCGCCCACGGGATTCTTCGAGTCCGCCGGATAGGCGACATGCCCTTGCACGCCCTCCACCGTGATCACCGCGTTGAGGCTGCCGCGCCGGCCGTTCTTCAGCGTGTCCGCCACGCGCGAAACCGCCGTCGGTTCGCCGACCAGGCAATGGTCGAACCGCTCGCCCTGGGCCGCCAGCTCCGTCAGCATTTTCACCGTGCCGTCGATGGCGGGGCCTTCCTCGTCGCCGGTGATCAGGAACGAGATCGCTCCCTTCGGCGTTCCGTGCACGGACAGATGCGTCTCGACGCCCGCGACCATCGCCGCGATCGCCGCCTTCATGTCCGCCGCGCCGCGCCCCATGAGCATGCCGTCGCGCACTTCGGCCGCGAACGGGTCGACGCTCCAGGCGCCCGCGTCGCCCACGGGCACGACGTCGGTGTGGCCCGCGAACAGCAGGTGAGGGCGTCCGTCTCCGATCTTGGCGAAGAGATTGTCCACCTCCCCGAAACGCCGCCGCGTGATCGCGAAGCCGAGGCGTTCGAGCGCCGCGGCCAGCACGTCCTGCGCGCCCGCATCGGCCGGCGTCACGCTGGCGCAGCGGATGAGCGCCTGGGCGAGGGGAATGGGATCGACGTCCATGCTCAATCCCGCAACAGATCGTTGATGCTCGTCTTCGAGCGCGTCTGCGCGTCGACGCGCTTGACGATGACGGCGCAGGCGAGCGCGGGCCCCCCCTTCGGATCCGGCAGCGCGCCCGGCACGACGACGGAATAGGCAGGCGCTTCGCCGCGGAAGATCTCGCCCGTCGCCCGGTCGACGATCTTGGTCGACGCCGAGAGGAACACGCCCATCGCCAGCACCGCGCCCTGGCGCACGATCACGCCTTCGGCCACTTCGCTGCGCGCGCCGATGAAGCAATCGTCCTCGATGATGGTGGGATTGGCCTGCAACGGTTCGAGCACGCCGCCTATCCCTGCGCCGCCGGAGATGTGCACGCGTTTGCCGATCTGCGCGCAGGAGCCGACCGTCGCCCAGGTGTCGATCATGGCGCCTTCGTCCACGAACGCGCCGATGTTCACGAACGAGGGCATCAGCACCACGTTCTTCGCGATATGGGCGCCGCGGCGCACGATCGCGCCCGGCACGGCGCGGAAGCCGGCCTTCGCGAAGGCGTTGTCGCGCCAGCCTTCGAATTTGGAGGGGACCTTATCCCACCAGAAGCCCCCGTCGGCGCCCCCGCCCATCAGCCGGTTGGGCGTCAGCCGGAACGAGAGCAGCACCGCTTTTTTGAGCCACTGATGCGTCGCCCATGCCCCGTCGGCGCCGCGCGTCGCTACGCGCGCCTCGCCCTGGTCGAGCAGATCGATCGCGGCCTCCACCGCCTCGGGAAACTCCCCCTTGCTTTGCGGCGAAAGACTTTCGCGCGCCTCCCAGGCGGCTTCGATCACGGCTTCCAGCTGCTGCGTCACGTCGGTCCTTTCGTTCCCTGCCTGTCTCGCATGGCGCGTTTTCACGCCGCAAGCAACGTGTTGTGGGACCGCCGGCTTCCAGCCCGCGTCCTTTTGCGCTGAAGCCGAGGCGGGCTGGAGGCGGTCCTTCCTATCGAGCGACCCGCCACGCCGCGCTGGCAATCCAAGAATCAGAGACTTCGCAGGAACGCCTTGATGCAGTCCGTCGCGTGGTGGATGTGCTCCTCCAGCGTTTCGCCGGGCGTCCATTCCGGGTCGATCAGCACGGTCTTGAAGCCGAGCGCGTGCGCGGTCTCCAGATTGCGCGCGCTGTCCTCGAACATGACCGCGCGGGCGGGATCGATGCGATGGCGCGCGATCAGCGCCTCGAACGCGCCGCGCTGCGGCTTAGGGACGAAGCCCGCAGCCTCGATATCGAAGAGATCATGGAAGAGGCCGTCGAGCCCCATGCGCGCCGTGATCCGCTCGGCGTAGCTGCGCGCGCCGTTGGTGAAGATAAGCCGCGGGCCCTCGAGCCGCGCGATCAACGCGGCCAGCTCCGGATCGGGATCGACGATCGAGAGATCGACGTCGTGCACGTAATCGAGAAAGTCGCGCCCATCGACGCCGTGGTGGAGGATGAGCCCGGAGAGCGTCGCGCCGTAGCGCTGGAAATAGGTCTCCCGCAGGTCGAGCGCGGTCTCGGCGTCCACGCCCGCGACGCGCGCGATATAGTCCGTCATCCGTGCGCCGATGACGTCGTAGATCGTCGAGCCCGTGGGATAGAGCGTGTTGTCGAGATCGAACACCCAGGCGTCGACGTCGCGCAGGCGCATGTCATTCGCCGGCGGGCGGCGCCGCGGCGGGCGCGCGCGGTGAGCGGGGTTGGATCACTTCGCTCGGGTCGCCGCTGATCCGCGCCGAATCGAGCCGTTGTTGCGCCTGACCCACGCGCAGGAAGTCACGGTTGAGGAACTCGACGACGAGCCCTTGGCGCCCGCCCGTCGGCATCGGCGCATAGAGCGCGGTGTCGTAATAGCGGTCGCCGCAATGCTCGCGGCCCAGGATCGCGAAGCGGGCGGGGCTGGTGCAGAACGGCACCCCCGGCGCCGAGAGGTGGCGGTCCCCGTCCGGCGTCTCCAGCACCGCATAGACGTAATAGCTGTCCTGATTGAGCGCTTCGTCGATCGTGCGCGCGCAGCCGCCGGGCCCGAGCGGCCACCAGCCGCGGCTCTCCCAGCCTTCGCTGCGCCGCCGCGCCACCGCCGTCCACACCCGCCCCGTCGTGCGGTTGCACAGGGTGAGCCCGAGCTGGTCGGCGCGCCGCCGCGCCGCGATCTCGAGCGCATCGATCGTCTGTTCCTCGGTGGCGTTGGCGGCGAGGCGCGCGGCGACGCGGAACTGGCGGCGCGCCTCCGCTGTGAGACGCAAATCCACTGCTCCGCGCGCATTGCGCGTCTCGTAGCCTGCGTCGCGCAGCAGCCGCTGCAGTCCCGCCGCCCGCGCCCGCGAGAGCGTGAAGAGCTCCGGCTCCGCGAAGCTCGTGCGCCAGTTGTCGCGGCGGTTGATCTGCACACGCCGGAAGCCGCGCTCCTCAAGCGCATATTGTTCGCAGCGCGATGGGTTCTCCACGGCGAACGACGCCGAGGGATCGACGCACAGGATCTCTTCGCCGCCCCATTGCTGGCGTCCGCCGCGATGGGCGGCCGAGGTGCGCGCATAGAGGAAGTGCGCGCCCCGCGCCAGCGGCGCAGCGACCGCGAGCCGGCATTCGCCAGGCCTGAGCCGGACCCAGCCCTGCACGACATTGGCCCGCCCCTCGGGCCGCGCCGTCGCCGCCTCGAGCACGAAGCTCGTCTCGTTGCAGAGCGTCCAGCCGTTCGCGCGCCGCCGCGTCTGCGCGTCCGAAGGCTCGGTGAACGCCAAGAGCGCGGCCGTCGCCGCGATCGCGGCGAGGCAAAGGCCGGCGATAAGCTTGGGTCTAACGGATGAGCGTGCCAGCGCCGTGCTCCGTGAACAATTCCATCAACAGGGCGTGCGGCCGCGTGCCGTTGAGGATCACCGCCGATTCCACGCCGGCATCGAGCGCTGCGATGCAGGTCTCCAGTTTCGGGATCATCCCGCCCGAGGCGACGCCCGAAGCGATGAGCGCGCGCGCGTCGTCCCTGGTCATTTCCCGGATCAGTGTCTTTTTTTCGTCGAGCACGCCGTCGACGTCGGTGAGCAGGAGGAAGCGCTTGGCCTTGAGCGCGCCGGCGATCGCGCCGGCGGCGGTGTCGGCGTTGATGTTGTAGGTCGCCCCGTCCTCGGCCACGCCGACCGGCGCGACGACGGGGATATAGTCCTCTTCCGCCGCGATCAGCGCCTTGAGCAGCGTGGGATCGACGCGCTTCGGCTCGCCCACATAGCCAAGATCGACCACCTGTTCGATCTTGCTGTCGGGGTCCTTGCGCGTGCGCTGGACCTTCTCGACGGTGATCAGCCGCGCATCCTTGCCCGAGAGCCCGACGCCGCGCACTTCGGCTTCGGCGCCGGCGGCGGTGATGAGATGCGCGAGTTCCTTATTGACGCTGCCGGAGAGCACCATCTCGGCGATCTCCATCGTCGCGGCGTCGGTGACGCGCAAGCCGTCGACGAAGGCGGATTTGACCCCGGCGCGATCGAGCATCCGCGAGATCTGCGGCCCCCCGCCATGCACGACCACCGGGTGGATGCCGACAAGCTTCAGCAGCACCACGTCGGCGGCGAAGCGCGCGCCCGTTTCGGTGTCGCCCATAGCGTTGCCGCCATACTTCACCACGATCGTTTCGCGGTCGTATTTCTGGATGTAGGGCAGGGCCTCCGCCAAGGTCTTGGCGGTGGCGAAGCCGTTCTCGAGGGCGGCGGCGCGGTCGATCGGTTTGGGCATGGCGCAGGCTGCGTCGGTTTAGGGCCATCGCGGGCCGACGAAAGCGGCCCGCGGCAAAAAGTGAGGCCCGCCCCGGAAGGAGAGGCGGGCCCAGCCTGAGGCGCCTGCGGGCGCTCAGTTCGTCGCGGCGGTCTGGTTGCGCGCCCCGCCGAAGCAATTGGAGCCTGCAAGCCAGTTCTCGATCAGCGTGAGCGTCTCGCGCTGCCATTCCGGCCACCACGGGATCTGGTGCCACATGTAGCGGATCTCGTGATACTCGACCTGTTTCCCCGCGCCGCGCATGGCGCGGTAGAAATCGCGCGAATGCACGGTGTCGGCCTGCCGGTCGTGGTCGCCATGATAGAGCAGGATCGGGATGTTGGCCTCCCGGACCTGGCGGATCGGGTTCATCCCGTCCACGGTCCAGCCCTGCAGCTCGCGCTGGATACGATTGGCGCCCCAAAGGTTCGCGAGCCGTTCGAGATCGGAGACGCCTGCGCCTGACAGCGCGCAGCGGTAGGGGCTGTTGGGCCGCACCGAAGCCGCGATCGCAGCGAATCCGCCGTATGAATAGCCGAAGATCGCCATGCGGTTGGGATCGCCGATGCCTTCCGCCACGAGGTACGCGGCCGCATCGTCGTTGTCGTCCGACATTTTGAGGCCCCATTGCTGGTCGCCCGCGCGCCACAGCTCCATGCCCCACCCGTCGGATCCGCGATATTGCGGCTGGATCACCGCATAGCCGCGAGTCGCCAGGAACTGCGTCCAATAGGAGGCGTCCCAGCCCATGTAGTCGCGCGCCCATGGGCCGCCGTGCGGGTGGACGACGACGGGGATGCGGCCGTGCGTGTTTCTGTCATAGCCCGGCGGCAGCGTGAGGAACGCCGGTATCGTCATCCCGTCGCGCGCCTGGAATCGCACGAAGCTCATCGGCCCAAGGGTGGCGTTGTCGATCCACGGATGTGAACGCCCGAGCAGGCGCAGCTGATTGCCGTTGATGAGAATGTAGTATTCCGGCGCGTGGTTCGCGGCCGAGACCTCGATGACCGCCCGCCCGGTGCGGCGGTTGCGGTCCAGGAAGACGACGTCCTTGCCGCGGAACTGCGCTTCCAGGGTCCGCTGGATCGGCGCCCAATAATCATCGACATAGACTTCGCGCAGCGCTGGGCCGGCGATGGTGTAGGAGGCAGGGCCCATCAGCTGGCGCGATTCCCGGTCGTAAAGTCCGGAAACATCGACGATGTCGTAGTCCGGAGACGCGAAAACAGGCTCGGCCGACCATTGGCGCGTCTGCACATTGTAGGTGCGGATTTCTTGGAAGTTCCGGCCGCGATTGGTCGAGACATAGAGAATGTTCGGATCCGCGTCGAAGAAGCCGAGCGGATTGATCGCCCAGCGCTCGCGGATCGGATAGCTGAGTTCGTCGTGCCGCTCCCAGCCGCCGGTCTGCCGGTTGCGCACGTCGCGGATCACCTGCCAGCCGCCGTTCTCGAATGCGATGCGCTCTTTCACCATCAGTTCGCCGTCGCGGATGTCGGCGAGGATGAAGCCCTCGTCGTCGCCGGCGCGCGCCGTTCGAGAGACTCGCAGCGTCGCCGCGTCGAGCGTCAGGACTTCCGTCGTGCCCTGGTCGATGTTCTCGCGCACGATCAGGTATTCGTTTGGATCTTCGAGCGTTCCGTCGAGCAGGATAGAGAAATTGATTCCGAAGCGCTCCACCTCGCGCGAGAAATCGCTCAACGCGCCGCGCGCCGCGAACGGCTGCTCGAAGTTCCGTCCGTCGAGGTCCGCAACGATCGCTTGACGGGTGAAAGTCTTGTTCGAACCGTAGGTGAACGGCTGGTCGACCACGAACAGGATGCGGTCGTTGCCGAGGAAGTTGACGAACACCGGCCGCATCTCGGTGGACGGGATCAGCACGGCGTTCGCAGGCTGGCCGTTGGCGATGGCGTCCGCGTCCCAGATCGCGATCACCGGCCAGCGATAGTTCGGATTGGCCACAAGGCCGGCGATGTGACGCCCGTCGGGTGACATCGTCACCCCCTGGATCGCCGGGTGGCGCGCCACCTGGTCGATCTGCAGCGGCGTCAGATTGAGCGGCTGGGCCGCCGCGACGCCCGCCGCTAGCGCGAAGGCTGCGGCCGCCGCTCCGAAAAGTCGCTTGAACATCGCCATACCCGATCCTCGTTTGTCTCGATCTGGGGCCCGTAGGGAACGCACGGCCGTTCCGGCCGCACGCCGCGTCGCCGCGTGCGCCCTTGCGGGACTGGATTGGCTAGCAATCGGCTGAGAACCGTCCCCTGGTCAAGCGCCGCCCGAAACGCGCCCCCGTCGCTCGTCGCTTCCTCGTCGCCGGGGTTCGCGCGGAGCACGTTTATCGCCCTGAGGGGCTGCTTCGCAGCAAGAATTCCCGTTTATCGAGCAGGGAAGGCGGCCGATCGCGCCCCTCCATCGCGTGCTTGCGGCGCAACACCTGTGACGGTTTCGTGAGCCGGACGCGCGCACGGCGTTGATCCGGCCGAAACCCGCCCGATAAGGTGACCAAATCGAGGCAAGGCGTCTCCACAAGAAAATCGGCGTCGGCCAGGGCGATACGCCCATCACGCGAGCGGCTAGGGGTCTGCAATGTTTGGATCGAAGAAGGACAAGGATTCCGCGAAGGAGAAGGCGCTCAAGCGCGGCGTGGCGCTGACCGCGATGATAGCGGGTTTGGCGACGGCCTCGGGCGGGGTCCCAGCGTTCGCGCAGGAGGCAGAAGAACCAGAGGCGCAGACTCAAGAGGAAGACGCCGACATCGTCGTCACCGGCTCGCGCATCCGCCGCAACGAGTTCACGTCGTCTTCGCCGGTCCAGATCATCACCTCCGAGCAGAGCTCGCTCGAAGGCCTGATCGACACCTCCGAGATCCTGCAGGGGTCGACCGTCGCGTCGGGCTCGCTCCAGATCAACAACCAGTTCACCGGCTTCGTGGTCGAGGGCGGCCCGGGCGTGAACACCATCTCCCTGCGTGGCCTGGGCGCCAACCGCACCCTGGTCCTGCTGAACGGCCGCCGCCTCAGCCCGGCCGGCACGCGGGGCCAGGTCGGCGCGGTCGACACCAACGTGATCCCCGCCTCGATGTGGGAACGCGTCGAGATCCTCAAGGACGGCGCCTCTTCGATCTACGGCTCGGACGCCGTCGCCGGCGTCGTCAACATCATCACCTACCAGGACTATGACGGCCTGCAGATCGAGGCGACGGGCAACGTCAGCGAACATGGCGGCGGTGAGAACTTCACCGTCAACGGTATGTGGGGCCACGTCGGCGATCGTGCCCAGGTCCTCATCGGCGGTGAATATTACAAGCGTGAATCCTTGAACTGGGGCGATCGCGATTATCTGAGCTGCGCTCAGGACCTCGTGACCGACGGAGAAGGCGGGCCGCCGCTCGACATCATTGATCCGAACACGGGCGAGTCGAAGTGCTTCAACCTGTTGCAAGGCGTGATCGATCGCGGCGGCGCCTTCCCCACCGGCGGGCGCTATGTGCCGGATACTTCCGCGGTCGCCGGCGGCGGCCCCTTCGGGCTGGACCTCGCCGGCTATCGGCGAGTCGGCCTTTCCTGGGTGCAGGTCGCCAATCGACTCTACGGCACGTCGACCGCCCTCAATGCGACGCAAGTGTCTGCGCTGCTGACGCCGGCGCAAATCAGCGCGGTGGAGGCGGCGTGGCGGTCCTCGCAGGCCGCCGTGCCGACGGCGTCGCCGCTCTATGGCTCGCGCAACGCGATCTCGCCGGCCGAGCGGTATTCGATTTTCGCCACCGGCACGCTCGACATCAGCGGCAACGCCGAGCTCTACGGCGAGTTCATGTACAACCACCGCGAATCGAGCACGGCCTCGTTGCGTCAGCTCTTCCCGACGCTGGCCTCGGGCCACGCCGGCAATCCCGCGCCGTTCGGCGCCTCCACTGCGCTGCCGGTCATCCAGCTGCCGTCGATCACCGCCCAGGAGGTCGACTTCGTGCGCCTCGTCGCGGGGATTCGCGGCGACTTTGGCGGCGACGGCTTCCTGAGCGGCTGGGCGTATGACTTGTATGTCCAGTCGAGCTACTCGGACGGCACCTACGGCAACAACTTCTTCTACAATGACCGTGTGGTCGCGACCTCGGCGTTCCCGGAGGCTTGCCGGCAGTCGGCGATCATTTCCGGCGCGACGTGCATGCCGGTCGACTATGTCAGCGCCGTCACCAACGGCTTCACCCAGGCTGAGGCCGCCTTCCTGTTCGGCTACGAGGAAGGCAACACCGTCTACAACATGACGACGGTCTCGGGCATCATCACCGGCGACGTCATGCGCTTGCCCGCGGGCGCCGTCGGCCTCGCGCTCGGCGCCGAGCTCCGGGATGACTCGATCGACGATGTTCCCGGCTTCAATGCGCGCACCGGCAACCTTTGGGGGCAGACCTCGGCCGGGCGCACGCAGGGGTCGGACTCCACGCGCGAATTGTTCGGCGAGATCGAAGTTCCGCTGATCGCCAATGCGCCGATGTTCGAGAATCTGAGCTTCAACGGCTCCTACCGTTGGACCGATTACGATTCCTTCGGCGATGACTCCACCTACAAGATGGGCGTGAACTGGCAGCTGACGCCGGAATATCGTCTGCGCGGATCGTTTGGCACATCCTATCGTGCTCCGGCGCTCTACGAACTGTTCTTGGCCAACCAGACGGCGTTCCAGGGACAGGTCGCGATCGATCCGTGCACGAACTGGAACGTCAGCTCCAACCCGCTGATTGTCCAGAATTGCGGCCCGGGCGGCCACAATCTGCCCGCCAACTACACCGGCGCGATCTATTCCTCGGCGACGATCATCACCGGCGGCGGCGCCGGCATCCTGGAGGCGGAAACCTCCGAGGCCACGACCTTCGGAGCAGTCTGGACTCCGAACTGGATCGATCTCAGCATCGCGGTCGACTACTTCAAGATCGAGGTCGAGGACGAAGTCGCGCAGTTCGGCGCGGCGAACATCCTTGGGGCCTGCTATACGGATCCGCTCTTCCCCAACAGCCCTTTCTGCCAGCTGTTCCAGCGTGATCTGACGCCAGGCTCGCCGACTTACGGGCGGATCAACACGGTCAACAATTCGTACATCAACCTGGATCGCCAGGTGACGGAAGGCATCGACGTCACGATCCGCTACGAGCACGAGTTCTCGTTCGGGACGTTCCGCCTCGATGCTCGCGGCACCTGGACTTTCGAAGACACCATCCTGCTCTTCGAGGGCACGCAGTTTGAGCGGCTCAGCGACTTCAACGGCATGTTGACCGAACCGGACTTCACCGGCGAGCTCGACTTCCGGTTCGACCGCAACGATTGGACCTATTTCTGGAACGTCGACCTGGTCTCCAAATCGTCCGACACCGAGTGGTTCCTGGGCGACACGTTCCGCTGGCGGGCGTCGCCTTACTTCGCCTACTTCCGTCAGTATGCGGACTGGTACGCCTCGCACAACGCGTCGGTGCGTTACCAGAGCGACACCTGGACGTTCCAGGCGGGGGTGCGCAACCTGTTTGACGAGGAGCCCCCGACGATCTCGACCTCCGGCACCGCGTTCAGCGCCCGGTTGGGCAACTCGCTGATCAACAGCCAGTACGACATCATCGGCCGCCAGTACTGGGCCTCCATCGCGCGCCGCTGGTAAGACGGATGACCTCCTAGCCGGAAGTCTGCGGCGGGTTCCAAAACCTGGGGCCCGCCGCTTTCTTTTGCGCGCTTTCCTTTTGCCGGGCGCGGAGGGAAGTTGGACGGCGATGGTTTGGCGCGTTCTCCTGACGACGGCGCTCTCATGCGCGGCGGCGCTCACCGGCTGCGCCGGTCCCGCGCGTGAAGGCCCGCCGCCCTTGCGCGGCTACTTCATCACCCCCAATGGCGAGCCGCTGGCGTTCGGTCCTGGCGAGAGCGCCGTCGCGCGCTGGTTCGCCGCCGCCGACGCCGACGGCGACGCGGCGGTGACGCTCCCGGAATACCACGCCGACGCCGAACGCTTCTTCGCCGCCATCGACGCCGACTCCGACGGCCTGGCCACCGCGCCGGAAGTCTCGGCCCTGCGCGCGCGCCTGGCGCCGCAGCTGGAAGCGATGCTGGCCTATCTGCCTGCGCCGGGCGGACGCCGTCCGCAGGGCGAGCGTCTCCCGCGCTGGACCCCGGAGCAGGGCTTCATCGCCGCGCGCCGCGGATCGCAGGTGGAGCTTTTGACCGTGGTGACGCTGCTCAATGAGCGCGAGCCGGTGCTCGCTTCCGACGCCGACTTCAACCGCCGCGTCTCACGCGCGGAGTTCGCCGCCGCCGGCGCCGAGCGCTTCGCGCTGCTCGACGCCGATCGCAGCGGCGCGCTCACTCTGCCCGAACTCGAAGCGCTCCGCCGCTAGCAAGCGCTCCCCAATTGCAAGTGCCTGTGGCGCTTCGTTCAAGCCTGGAAGGCGCCCTCTAAAATCCGCCGCCCGCCTCCTCTGCGCCCACGGCCTTGAGCGCGAACGCGTAATCGTGCGCGAGCTCCTTCAAATAGTCGAACCGTCCCGTCGCGCCCGCGTGCCCGGCTTCCATATTGATCTTGAGCAGGATCGGGCGCCCGCTGGTGGTGTGCGGGCGCAGCTTGGCCGCCCATTTCGCCGGCTCCCAATAAGTCACGCGGGGATCGGAGAGCCCGCCCGTCGCCAGCACCGCGGGATAGGGGCGCCGGTCAACGTTCGTGTACGGACAATAGGAGGCGATATAGTCGTACGCTGCGGGATCCTCGAGCGGATTGCCCCATTCGGGCCATTCCGGCGGCGTCAGCGGCAGCGAGGTGTCGCTCATCGTGTTGAGCACGTCCACGAACGGCACGCCCCCGATGACGCCGGCCCAGAGATCGGGCCGCATATTGGTGATCGCGCCCATCAGGAGTCCGCCCGCCGAACGGCCTTCGGCGACAATTCTGCCAGCGGAGGAATAGCCGCGCGCGATCAGCGCCTCCGCGCAGGCGATGAAATCGGTGAACGTATTCTTTTTGTCGAACTTGCGCCCGTTCAGGAACCAGCCCCAGCCCTTCTCCGAGCCCCCGCGCACATGCGCGATCGCGAACACCCAGCCGCGGTCGACGAGGCTGAAGCGGCGGATTGAGAAATCCGCATCGATCGAGACGCCGTAGGAGCCGTACCCGTAGAGCAGCATCGGCGCTGAACCGTCGAGCGGCGCGCCGCGCAGCATGAGCGCGGTGACGGGAACCTCTGCGCCGTCCGGCGCCTGCGCCATGAAGCGCCGGGTTTCGTAGCGCGCGGGATCGTGGCCCGACGGGATCTCCTGCGACTTGCGCAGCGTGCGCGTGCGCGCCTTCATGTCGTAGTCGAACCATTGCCGCGGCGTCGTCGGCGATTGATAGACGAAGCGCGTCACGCTGGTGTCGAACTCGAAGCTCTCGCCGAATTCGAGATCGTAGGCTTCCTCGTCCTGCGCCACCACGTGCTCTTCGCCGCCCGCGTCGCGGATCACGATGCGGGGCAGCGCGTTCACGCGCTCGAGCCGCACGAGAAAGTCCTTGTAGGCGCCGACGCCCAGGATGAAGCGCCCCGGCACATGCGGAAGGAACTCGCGCCAGTGCGCGCGCCCCGTCGCGCCCTCGTCGCACGCCATGACTTTAAAATCGACCGCGCCGTCGGCGTTGGTGCGGATGTGCCAGCGTCCCTGCCAATGCGTCGCATCATAGAGCAGCGCCGCTTCGCGCGGATGGAAGCACACCGGCGCGGCCGTCGGCGTGGCCGCGGGAATGAGCCAGGTTTCGCTCTGCTCCTGGTTGCCGCAATTGATGGTGATGAAGGCGCGGCTCGCTGTGACGCCGAGCCCGATGAAGAAGCCTTCGTCCTGTTCCTCGTAAACCAGCACGTCATCGCGCGCGCCGCCGCGCGCCGGCCGGCGATAGACTTTCGTCGGCCGCCCGTTCGCATCGCGGAAGATCCAGAAGAGGAAGCGCGAATCCGGTGAGAACACGAAATCGCCCGTGGTCGATTCCGGCCCGTCCGGGAGTTCCGTTCCACTCTCCAGATCCTTGATCCTGATCGTATAATATTCGCTTCCTTGTTCGTCGAGCGCGTAGGCGAACAGGCGGTGGTCGGGCGAATGCGTCGCCGCTCCGACGTCGTAATAGTCCTTGCCGCGCGCTTGCGCTTCGACATCGAGGAGGATTTGTTCCCCGTCCGTCCGATGGCGCGGCCGACGCACATGTTGCGGATGCTGCGCCCCGGTCTCGTAGCGCGCGAAATATTCCCACGGCCCGTCGCCGGCCGGCACGGTTGAATCGTCTTCCTTGATCCGTCCGCGCATCTCCTGAAAGAGCGTTTCCTGCAACGCGGCCGTCGAGGCCATCATCTCTTCGCGATATGCGTTTTCAGCGATCAGGTAATCGCGGATGTCGCTGCGCAGCAGCGTGGGGTCGCGCATCACCGCCTGCCAGTTTTCGTCCTTCAGCCAGTGATAATCGTCGGTGCGCACGCGGCCCAATTGTTCGATGGTCTTGGGATCGCGGCGGGCGACGGGCGGTTGCGGCAAGGCGGCGGTCTCCGGAGTCGTTGAGGCGCAGGCGGGGAGAAGGGCGGCGAGCGGCAGCGCCGCGCCGGCTTTGAGCATGTCGCGTCTGTGCATGGAATTGTCCAGGAAAAGCGGCGGGTTTGGCGCCAGCCTAGCGCCCCGCGCCGCCGCCTCCAAGGCGGTTGCGACGATCAGTCGAGACGCAGAAGCAGGCCCGTTGCATCATCGCAACGTTTGAATCGCGGATGCCGCGCGCCGCCTGCGTCCTCGCTCTCGATCGCGCGCAGTTCGCGTGCGAGTTCCTGCAGGCCCTTTTCCAGCGCCGCGCGCACGACGCCGCCCGCGTCATACGCGTCATAGCGGTCGACGAGCGCCGATAGACCATCCGTACACAGAAGGATATGCGCCCCCCGCGTGAGCCCAAGCCTCCAGGCGCGCGCATGATCGGCGCATGCGGGGCTCAGGCAGAACACGCCGGGCCGTGCCGATTCGATCTGCTGGATGCGCGCCTTGCGCAGCGCCGCGAGCGCATCGGGCGTCCGATAGAGCGCCCCGCTTGCAGGCGGGTCCTTGTGCGCGAACGACGCTGCGAACGCGGCTTCGCGGTCGCTCGCCCCGTCAGGCCCGCCGCGCATGAACGCCGCCCCGTGCGCATCGAGCGCGAACGCGCGGCAGTCCCCGAGATCGAGCCCGATCACGCCCCCGTCGGCTTCAGCCACGATCAGCGCGGAGGCGAGCGGAGAGGCCCACGGATCGGCATGGGCCGCCTGCGGAAAGCGTGAGAACGCAAGCCGCGCGTCCGCGCTCGCCTCTCGCAGCGCGCCCCGCAGCGCATCCTCCGTAGCCGGAAGATCGCGCGCGGCGCGATGGAGGAACGCGTTGAGTCTGTGCGCGAGCCATGCCGCATCGCTCGCCGCCGGGGCGATCGGCGGCTCATGCAGATCCGTCGCCCCGTCGATCACCCAGGCGAACGCGCCCGCCGCCCCGCACGCGTCGTCGTTCTGCTTGCCGCGGTCCCCCGCGATCGACAGCGCCTCAATCAGCGTCAGCATCGCGCCGCGCCACGGTCTTGCCGACAAGCACGTCCCGGGAAAGCGTCTCCGCCCGCGCCTGGGCGCCGCCGCGCGTCATCGCCGCGCCGATCGCGGCTGCGATGATCGGGATGATCAGGAAGTCGATCGTATAGCTGAGCGGCGGCATTCCGTCCTCGCCCGCGCCCAGCGCCAAGAGCGGCAGATCGAGCGCGACGCACATCGCCATCCACGCCCCGCCGCAGATCGCGCCGCTCAGAAGCGAAGGCGCCCGCACGCCGCGGAGGTGGAGATAGGCGAAGAGCGCCGCGGCGCCGGCCAGGGTCAAATCCATCAGCTGATCGAAAAGCGCGCTCTCCGCGGCGGCGAAGATGCGCAGCAGACTTCCGGCGATCACCTGCACGCCCCAGAGCGCCGCGCCATAGATGAGGAGGCGCACGATCTCCATGCGCGCTCACGCGCCGTAGAGGATGGAGATGGACTCGGCCACGCACGCCGGCCTCGTCTCGCCTTCGATCTCGATCGTGCATTCGTTCTTGATCTGCAGGCCGCCGGCCTTCGGTTCGCAGGAAAGCAGCTTCTGGCGCATGCGCACCCGCTTGCCGACGCGCACCATGTTGGTGAAGCGCACCTTGTCCGAGCCGTAATTGATGCCGCGCGTCACGCCGGTGAAGCGCACGATCTGCGAGGCCAGGTGCGGGATGAGCGACAACGTCAGAAAGCCGTGCGCGATCGGCCCGCCCATCTCTCTGTTGGCGCGCTCGACGTCGACATGGATCCATTGATGATCGCCGGTGGCGTCCGCGAACTGGTTCACGCGTTCCTGCGTGATCTCCAGCCAATCCGAGACGCCGAGGTCCTGGCCGACAAGGCCAGGCAGATCGGCCAGCGCGACTTCCCGCATGCGCATCCTCCTTGCTTCAGTGCGTTCCCGACTAAGCGCGGCGTGTGATCTTGTCGAGGCGCCCTAACGGACGAGCGCCTTCAATCGGGCGGATTCCGGCGCTGACATGGGCGCTCCATGGAGGTCCCATGCGCGCGCGTGTTCTGCTTGCGGCGGCTTTGATCTGGGCGGGCGCGGGCGGCGCGCCCCTCGCCCAGGAGGAGGCGCTCTCGCCGCCGCTCACGGCCGCCGAGATTCGCGCCGCCATCCTGGGCCATGAATTGAGCGGCGTGACCGCTGAGAGCGGGATTCCATGGATGGAGTGCATCACGCCCGAGGGCGACACGGTGTACCGCTTCGGCCCGCTCCCGGCGCAGATCGGCCGCGTGCAGGTGACGGAGGAGGGCCAGGCCTGCTTCAGCTACGCCGAGAGCGGTTTCACGCGGGAGGCGTGCTGGACGATGCGCCGCCGCGGCGAACGCCTCCAGTTCGATGACGCCGAGGGCGTCTCCGAATCCTTCCTGGTCCTCGCCCGCCCGCGGGTGAACGGCTGCTCCGCCGAGGCGCCCTCGGTCTAAAGGCGGCTGCGAAGCGCGGGGGGAGCCCGCGCTTCGCCCGGCGCGCGCTTCAGAACCGGCGCACGGCGCCGATCATCAGCGCGTGAGAATCGTAATCGGTGTCGTAGATGAAGCCGTCGGCGTCTTCGATCTTTGGCTCCGCGACGCTGAAATAGCGATACTCGACGTCCATCGCCCAATCGGCGCTCAGCCGGACGCGCGCGCCCGCCATGCCCTGCCAGGCGAAGCCCCAGCCGGAATCGTCGGCGATGGGCGTGATCGTCCCGTCGAAAGCGCGATCAACGAAACCTTCATGCGTCACCTGGGCCGCGCCGATCCCCAGCCCGAAATAGGGCGAGACGCGTCCCGCCCCGGCGCGCGGCGCCCAATAGCCGTTGGCCATGAACGCGACCGAGGAGGCTTGCCCTTCGCCGCCTCCGCCGGGCGTGATGAACGCCTCGTCATTGTTGCGATAGGCGATCTCGCCTTCGATGCGGAACGTGGGCCCCAGCGCGCGCCCCACGGCGCCGGCGACGGCGAAGCCGTTGTCGAAGCTGGCGAACCGGTCCCGCTCGGAGACGTCGGGATACTCCAGCTCGGCGTCGCGCAGATTGGTGAGCCCGGCCGAGACGCGGGCGTATCGCTCCGCCTCCTGGGCGCGCGCCCCGTGAGCGAACATCGCCGCGGCGGCGCAGGTGACGATAAGGAACGTACGCAGTGTCATGTTTGGTCCTTCCGAAAACGCGCCCGCCGGCGGCGGGTCGGGGCGGGCTTCTAGGAAGGCGCGAACAGGCGGGCTCGCCGCTGCGCGCGGGCTTTCGCCGATTCTTTGAAAAGGCTGCAGATTTAAGGATTCGGCGTGGATTCCTGACCGCGTTCGCCGCGCCGATAGGCTGATGGCGTCACCCCGTAGCGGGCCAGGAAGGCGCGATTGAACGGCCCCAGCGACGCATAGCCGGAATCAAACGCGATCGCCGCGATGCCCCACTTGGCCTCTTTGGGGTCGGCGAGCCGGGCGGCGGCCTCCGCCAGCCGCCGCTCGGCCAGGAAAGCCGAGAAGTTGCGCGCCCCGCGCCGCTCCATGATGAGCCGTCGGAGCCGGTATTCGGGAATGCCCGCCCGCGCCGCCAGCGCCGCGACCGTCAGGCCCGGCTCCCGCCAGACCGCTTCCTGGTCCATCAGCGCGTCGAGCCGGGCGAGATCGGCGGCGTCAGGATCGGCGCCGCCCCCCTCCGGCGGTCGCGGCGGCGACAACGGCAAGAGCGCCCGCTCGAACCGGAAGAAGTGCTGCGCCGCCGCCGCCATCAGTACGATGTCGATAATCGGCGTGAGCCGGCGAAGCGCGTACGCCAGCGCCGGCGCCGCGTCGGCCAGCAGCGGCCGCGACAGCGTCACCAGCGCGAGCAAGGCGGCCACGATCAGGATGCGCCCCCGCGCCCTGATCCGCGCTTCCACCAGATCCCCGCCCGCGCCGCGGAGAAGCAGATAGAGCGCGTGCGCGATCAGCACGCCGGCAGCCGCTCTGAGCGCCGGGCCGAACGGGGCGTCCGGCCAAATGAGCCGCGCCAGCGCCAGCGCCTCCAGGACCACGAGCCCGCCCCAATGCCAGAGCCGCGGCCGGAAGCCGTCCTCGAACACGGTCCGCACCGTGCGCCAGAAGAAGAACGGGCCCGACACCGCCAGCGCCTGCGCCAGCGCCGTCCAGAACGGCCGCACCTCGAGATCGTGGAACACCCGCAGCAGCGCGAACCCGGCTACCGAAACGAACAGCCCCACGCCCGGCCAACCGGCCGGGTGGCGGTCTCGGGCGCGCCAGAACGGCCCGATCATCCAAAGCGCCGCCGCGATCAGCGCGCCATGGGCCAGAAGGTCGAGTTCGTCCACGCCAGCTCCGCCTGCGCCGAGCGGCGCGGCCATCGGTTTACCGCGGCGGCGGCCGGAGAAAAGCGCGCGCTCTTCCCAGCGCCCGCGACGCAGGCTAAGCGGCGCCCATGTCGCTTGATCCGATCGCGCCGGGAACGCTGGCGCTGGCCGAAGAATTCGGCCTTTCGCCCGCCGAGTACGAGCAGATCGTCGCGAAGCTCGGTCGCGTCCCGAACGTCACCGAGCTGGGCATCTTCTCGGTGATGTGGAGCGAGCACTGCTCCTACAAATCCTCCCGTGTGCACCTCGCCAAGCTGCCCACCAAGGCGCCGCACGTGATCTACGGCCCGGGCGAGAACGCCGGCGCCATCGATATCGGCGGCGGTCTCGCCTGCATTTTCAAGATGGAGAGCCACAACCACCCGTCCTTCATCGAGCCCTACCAGGGCGCGGCGACCGGCGTCGGCGGCATCCTGCGCGACGTCTTCACCATGGGCGCGCGCCCGGTGGCGCTGTTGAACGCGTTGCGCTTCGGCGATCCGAGCCATCCCAAGACCCGTCGTCTTGTCGACGGCGTCGTGCGCGGCATCGGCGGCTACGGCAATTGCGTCGGCGTGCCGACCGTGGCGGGTGAGACCAATTTCCACCGCCGCTACAATGGCAACATTCTCGTCAACGCCATGTGCGTGGGCGTGGCGCCGAAGGATCGCATCTTCACCAGCGCCGCCAAGGGCGCCGGCAATCCGGTGGTCTATGTCGGCGCCAAGACGGGGCGCGACGGCATCCACG
Source organism: Hydrogenophilaceae bacterium (assembly GCA_013389015.1). GTDB lineage: Bacteria > Pseudomonadota > Alphaproteobacteria > Caulobacterales > Aquidulcibacteraceae > CADEEL01. The sequence goes on from JACAEE010000017.1 coordinate 54,042, forward strand.
GCGCGACCATGGCCTCGGCCGAGTTCGACGATGAAGCCGAAGCGCAGCGCCCCACCGTGCAGGTCGGCGATCCGTTTCTGGAGAAGCTGCTGATCGAAGCCTGCCTCGAACTGATGGCGACGGACGCCATCATCGGCATCCAGGACATGGGCGCCGCCGGGCTCACCTCGTCGAGCGTCGAGATGGCGTCGAAGGGCGAAGCCGGCATCGAACTCGATCTCGATCGCGTGCCCGCGCGCGAAGAGGCCATGACGCCCTACGAATTCATGCTCTCCGAAAGCCAGGAGCGCATGCTCATGGTGCTCAAGCCCGGGCGCGAAGAGCAGGCGCAGGCGATCTTCCACAAATGGGGCTTGGACGCCGTCGTCATCGGCGTGACGACCGACACCCAGCGCCTCGTGCTGCGCTGGCACGGCCAGACCGTCTGCGATCTCCCGCTTGGTCCCCTGGCGGACGAAGCCCCGAAATACGAACGGCCCTTCGTGCGCCCTTCGGCGCGCGCGCCGGCGCGCATCGATGCGGCGGCGCTGCCGCCCGCGCCGTTCGCCGCGGCGATGGTCAAGCTCATGTCCTGCCCCGATCTCTGCTCCAAACGCTGGATCTGGGAGCAATATGATCGCCACGTCATGGCCGACACGGTGGATGATTCAGGCCAGTGCGCCGACGCCGCGATCGTGCGCTTGCACGGGACCAACCGAGCGCTCGCCATGACCAGCGACGTCACGCCCCGCTATGTCGAGGCCGATCCGTTCGAGGGCGGCAAGCAGGCGGTGGCCGAAGCCTGGCGCAATCTCTCCGCCTGCGGAGCAACGCCGCTCGCCGTCACCGACAATCTGAATTTCGGCAGCCCCCAGCGCCCCGAGATCATGGGCCAGATCGTCGCCGCGATCGAAGGCATGGCCGAGGCCTGCAGCAGCCTCGATTTCCCCGTCATCTCCGGCAATGTCAGCCTCTATAACGAGACCAATGGCGAAGCGATCCTGCCGACGCCCACCATCGGCGGCGTCGGCCTGATCGAGAATATCGAGCGCCGCGCCGGCATCGGCGGCATGCAGGCGGGAGACCTTGTGCTCATGGTCGGCGACATGGAGGGATGGCTCGGCCAGTCCGTCGCGCTGCGCGAACTCCATGGCATGGAGGAGGGGGCGCCCCCGCCGGTCGACCTCGCCAAGGAGCGCACGCACGGCGATTTCGTCCGTGCGCTGATCGAAGAGGGGTTGGTGCGCGTCTGTCACGACGTGTCCGACGGCGGCCTCGCCTGCGCCGCCGCCGAGATGGCGCTTGAAGCCGATATCGGCCTCACCCTCGGCTATCGCGGGCCCTTGAGCGACCTTGAATTCCTCTATGGCGAGGATCAGGCGCGCTATCTCATCGCCGCCAGCCCCGAGCGCATCGCCGCCATCCAGCGCCGCGCGGAAGGCGCAGGGATTTACTGCCTCGTCGTCGGGGAAGCCGGCGGGGACGCCTTCGGCTATTTCGGCGCCATGCAGAAGACCGAGAAACTTCCCCTCGCCGATCTGCGTAAGGCTTACGAAGCCTGGCTCCCCGCCTATATGGGGGAGGCGGTCTAGGACGCGCGAGGCGCACGATGGCGAACTACGACTACGATCTCTTCGTCATCGGCGCCGGCTCCGGCGGCGTCCGCGCGGCGCGGTTGGCGGCGCAGTCCGGCGCCCGCGTCGCGATCGCGGAGGAACACCGCATCGGCGGCACTTGCGTGATCCGCGGCTGCGTGCCGAAGAAGCTGCTCGTCTATGGCGGCGAGTTCGGCCAGGCGTTCGAGGACGCCCGCGCCTTCGGCTGGTCCGCCGACAATGTCCGATTCGATTGGCGTACGCTGCGCGACAACGTCCAGGCCGAGGTGACGCGCCTCTCCGGCCTTTATCGCGCCAATCTCGAGAGGGCCGGCGTCGCGATCTTTGAAGAGCGCGCGGCGTTCGTCGATCCGCACCGGCTGCAGCTTGGCCGCTCGGGCCGCGTCGCCACGGCGGAGAAGATTCTGATCGCGACCGGGGGGCGCGCGCGGCCGCTCGCATGCGTCGGCGCTGATCTGGCGATCTCTTCCAACGAGGCCTTCCTGCTCGACGCCTTGCCCAAGAGCATCGCCATCGTCGGCGGCGGCTATGTCGCCGCCGAGTTCGCGACGATCTTCTCCAGCCTCGGCGTCGAGACGACGATCCTCTATCGCGGCGCCCAGATCCTGCGCGGCTTCGACGACGACATCCGCGCCTTCGCCGCAGCGGAGATGCAGCGCACGGGCGTCGCCATCCGCTGCTCCGCTGACCTGGATTCGATCGCCCGCGAGGGCGACGGCTTCGTGATCTCCTTGCGCGGCGGCGAGACGCTGCGCGCGGGCCTCGTGATGGCCGCGATCGGCCGCGATGCGAACGCCGACGGCCTCAACCTCGAAGCGGCGGGCGTTGCGCGCACCATGAACGGCCAGATCGCCGTCGACGACTACAACCAGTCGAGCGCGCCCCACATCTTTGCATTGGGCGACGTCGCCAACCGCCTCCAACTCACCCCCGTCGCCATTCGCGAAGGCCAGGCGTTCGCGGAGACGCAATTCTACGGCCGTCCCGCCGCCTTCGATCACGCCGACGTGCCGACGGCCGTGTTCTGCCGCCCGCCGATCGCGACCGTCGGCCTCACCCAGCATCAGGCCGAGGAGAAGTTCGGCGCCGCCGACATCTACAAGGCCGACTTCCGCCCCATGAAGCACATCCTCGCCGGCAATCCCGAGCGCGCCTTGATGAAGCTCGTCGTCCATCCCGTGACCGACCAGGTCCTCGGCGCCCACATGGTCGGCCGCGACGCGCCGGAGATCGTCCAGATGGCCGCGATTGCGGTGAAGGCGGGGATCACAAAGACGCAATGGGACGCGACCTGCGCGCTCCACCCCACGGCGGCGGAGGAATTCGTGCTGCTGCGCGAAAAGGCGCGCTGAGTCCGTTAACGCCTTGAAACGCGGCGCGTCTGCGCGCGCCCCGGACACGCCCTCCACAACGCCTTCTTCTTGGCGCAGACTGCCTCTAGCAGAGCGGCGGGGAAGCGGCGCGAGAGGCCGGCTTAACCAAAAACTCACTCTCCGGTCGCAACGGTTCGCCATCGCAAGACGGCGACGAGAAAAGGGGCGAGAAGCATGCCCGCACGCATCGTGTCGGTGATCAATATGAAGGGCGGCGTGGGCAAGTCCACGACGACGGTGTCGCTCGCCGAGACGCTCGCGGTGCATCATCGCCGGCGCACGCTGGTGATCGATCTCGACCCCCAGACCAACGCCTCCATCATGCTCGCAGGCCCCGAGAAGTGGAACGAGCTGCGCGAGGCCGAGCGCACCCTCGACTTCTATTTCGAAGCCTATGCGCTTCAGGAAAAACCCAAGCCCTTCAAAAGCCTCGTCGAGCACAAAGTGACCGACCTGAAGGGCAAGCCCGATGTCGCGCTGTGCGCCGCCGCGCCCGAGTTCCGTATCGTCGAGCGCGATATGATAGAGAATTTCGTGAAGCGCGGCTTTCACATCGACGCGATCCAGAAATGGATCTGCGAGCGCTTCGCCCACGGCCTGCGCAGCGTCATGAACGAGACCGACGTCATTCTCGTCGATTGCCCGCCGGGCATTTCGCTCTTCGCCGAGGCCGCGCTCATCGCCGCCGACGCCATCATCGTGCCGACGATCCCGGACTATGTCTCGCGCCTGGGCCTCATCACCTTCCGCCGCCGCGCGCTCAGGCTCATCAATGAGCGGCGCGGCGGGCCGTCCAATCTCTTCGTCGTCGCCACCAAGTACGAGGACGAGATGAGCCTGCACCGCTCGGAAGCGGGCCTGCTCAAGGACAATCTGGGCGAGGCCATGTTCGACGTGCGCATCCCCCAGCACGTGGACATCGCCCGCGCCGCCGAGTGGTCTGACAGCCCGCGCACATTCGAGCAGAAATACGGGGCGATGGCGGGGACGGTCCGCAAACTCGGCGACGAGTTCGTCGCCAAGCTGGAGCTCGCGCACGCCCTATGAGCCTCAACAAAACGCTCGACCGCCTGTTCGACGAAATCCGCCGCGAGGCCAAGCGCAACCCCGCCTTCGCCGATCGGCTCGATGCGGTCCTGCGCGCCCACGCCTCGCGGAGGGAGGTCGATGAAGCCGCGGTCGCCGAGGTTGAGGCACGCGCGCCCGAGCCGGCCCCGCCCCCAAGCAAGCCCTCGTCGAAGCCCAAGCCCGCGCCTGCGCCGCCGGCGAAGGTTGCGGCCCCCGCCATCAATCCGGTCGGCATCCTGCAGAAGGGCGGCGAGGATGCGCTCGAAGAGGCGCTCATCTCCCAGAACCGCGACGCGCTCTTGGCGCTCGTGGAGGAGCACAATCTCGATCCCTCCGGCGAAGCCGAGCGGCTCGACCGGGAAGCCCTCCAGGCCCATGTCGTGGCCCAAGCCAAGAAGCGCGTGGAGCGGGACAAGAAGCTTTTCGACTACTGATCCGGGGTGACGCCCGCGTCGCGATTTTGAGCGCGATGGCGCGCGCCCGTGACCTAGCGGCGCCTGCGACGACGCGGAGAGCGATCCCGTTTGCCCGGCCCGGTCAATGCCAGTATGCGGATGGGCGCTTTGGAGGGCCTGAATGTTCGAGAAAATCCTGATCGCCAACCGCGGGGAGATCGCCGTCCGCATCATCAAGACGGCCCGCCGCCTGGGGATCAAGACAGCCCTCGTCTATTCCGAGGCCGACGCCGACAGCCTGGCCGTCGAGATGGCCGACGACAGCCTGCTGATCGGCCCTCCGCAAGCCTCCGAATCCTACTTGAACGCCGACAAGATCATCGCCGCCGCCAAGGCGATGGGCGCCGAGGCCATCCATCCGGGCTTCGGCTTTCTCTCGGAGAAGGCCGAATTCGCCGCGCGCTGCGCCAAGGAGAAGATCGTCTTCATCGGCCCCAATCCCAAGGCGATCGACGCCATGGGCGACAAGATCCAGTCGAAACTGACGGCGGAGAAGGCCGGCGTCTCCTGCGTGCCGGGCTTCATCGGCGAGATCCGGGACGTGAAGCACGCCGTGCAAATCTCCGAGGAGATCGGCTATCCGGTGATGATCAAGGCCTCCGCCGGCGGCGGCGGCAAGGGCATCCGCGTCGCCTATAGCCGTAAGGAAGTGGAGGAGGGCTTCCCCGCCGTGCGCGCCGAGGCGAAGAACGCCTTCGGCGACGACCGCATCTTTATCGAGAAGTTCGTCACCGCCCCGCGCCACATCGAAATCCAGGTGATGGGCGACAAGCACGGCAACGTCGTGCATCTGTTCGAGCGCGAATGCTCCATCCAGCGCCGCAACCAGAAGATCATCGAAGAGGCGCCCTCTGCGCTCCTCGATGAAGAGACGCGCGCCAAGATGGGCGCACAGGCCGTCGCTCTCGCCAGGGCCGTGAACTATGACAGCGCCGGCACTGTGGAGTTCGTCGCCTCCGGCAAGGACAAGAGCTTCTACTTTCTGGAGATGAACACGCGTCTCCAGGTGGAGCATCCGGTCACCGAGATGATCACCGGCCTGGATCTTGTGGAGCTCATGATCCGCTCCGCGGCCGGCGAGAAGCTGCCCGTGAAGCAGAAGGATCTGAAGATCAAAGGCTGGGCGGTCGAAAGCCGCATCTATGCGGAGGATCCCTACCGCAACTTCCTGCCCTCGATCGGCCGGCTCCGCCGCTACCGGCCCCCCGAGGAGGGCGAGTTCGGCGATGTGCGCGTGCGCAACGACGCCGGCGTCCGCGAGGGCGACGAGATCTCGATGTTCTACGATCCCATGATCGCCAAGCTCGTGACCCATGCGCACGATCGCGAGGCCGCCATCGACGCCCAGGCCCGCGCGCTCGACAGCTTCGTCATCGAAGGCATCCAGGACAACATCCCGTTTCTCGGCGCGGTGATGGGCGAGCGCAAGTTCCGCTCCGGCGATTTCACCACCGCCTACATCAAGGACGTCTTCCCCGACGGCTTCCACGGCGTTCGTCCGGGTCCGGAGGAAGTCGAACTGCTTTCCGCCTGCGCGGCGTTCGCCCACGCCTTGAGCGTCGAGCGCGCCCGCAAGGTGAGCGGCGCCATCGCCGCCAACGGCAAGCCCGTCGAATGGGTGATCTCCATCGGCGGCGACTATGCGCCCGCGCGCGTGACCTTGACTGAATCCGGCGCCCTCATCGCGCTGCGCGACGGCAAGGCCAAACCCCTCGCCACCGATTGGCGCCCTGGTCAGGTCGTCATGAGCGGCGATTTCGCCGGCGAGCAATTCGCTGTGAAGATCGCCCCGCACGGCGAGGGCTTCCGCCTGCGCTATCGCGGCATCGATGTGGTCGCGATCGTCGCCAGCGCCCGCGCCGCCGAACTGCACAAGCGCCTGCCGGTGAAGGAGCCGGCCGACACCTCCAATCTCGTGCTCTCGCCGATGCCGGGCCTCGTGGTCTCGATCGACGTGAAGCCGGGGCAGGAGGTGAAGTCGGGCGAAGGCGTCGCCATCGTCGAGGCGATGAAGATGCAGAACATCATCCGCGCCGAGCGCGATGGAATCGTCGCGAAGGTCAACGTCGCCGCCGGCGCCAGCGTCATGGCCGACGAGGTTCTGGTTGAACTGGCGTAGCGCCGCCGCCCTCTGCGCGCTCACGCTCAGCGCGTGCGCGCACGAGCCTGCCGCCCTTTCATCGCGCGACGCCGCCTGCCGCACGCCGATGCCGCTGGAGCTGCGCCTGCGGCGCATGGAGGCGCGGATCGCGGAGGCCTATGCCGGCGCGCCGGCGCTCTCGGAAGCCGAGAAGCGCGAGATGGATCGCATCCAGCAATGCATGGCTGTCGGCGACGAGTGCTACGGCGAGCATTATGCAGCGGTGGAGAGCGGCCTCGCGCGGCGCGACATGATCCGCAGCGCCGCGTTCGATGTGCCCGACCTCGTGCGCCGCGCCATCGCGCTCCCGCTCGGCGCCGCGCGCACGGACCTGCTGTTGACGGCCGTGCTCGCCGCCGAAGAGGCCGAAGATGCGTTGCGCGCTTACGAGCACGACGAAGGCGAAGATGGTTATGGCGCCGGCCGCCTGGATCTCGTCAGCGCCGACGCGCAGCAAGCCATCATCTGCGACGCCGCCGATCTCGCCGCCGGCCGCACCCCCATGGCCTACGATCCGAACGCGGAGACACCAGACGGGCCCTAGCGGTTCAGCGCTTCACGTCGGCGCGTTGCATCACCCGGCGTCGCCAGCATCAGCCGCGCGCGCAGGAACTCTCCCGTCGCGTCGGGCTGCGCGGTCATCAGCTCGTCGTAGAACCAGTCCTGTTCGCGCGGCGCGCGCGGCGCGGGCTTGGGGCTGGATTGCGGCGACGGCCTATTCGACATGCATTGCTCCTGCTCGCCCCGAGCGAAAGGATCGGGGCGGATCGTGTTCTAAGCGAGGCCTTAGGGGCGGAACGCATTTTCGCCTGTGAGGGGCGCTGCGCCCTGAGAAAACGCCGGCGGCGCGACCGGCGCCGTCGGCCCGAACCGCGCCTCGAACGCGGCGCGCAGCGCCGCGTCCGCCTCATCCATGCTGACCGGGAGGCCAAGGTCGACGAGGCTCGTCACCCCATGCTCGCGAATGCCGCAGGGCACGATGCCGTCGAAATGCGTAAGGTCGGGCTCGACGTTGAAGGCGACGCCGTGGAAGCTCACCCATCGCCGCAGCTTCACGCCGATCGCGGCGATCTTGTCTTCCCGCGCCCAGCCGGGGCCCTTGCGCTCCACCCAGACGCCCACGCGCCCCGGCCGCACCCCGGCCTCGACATTGAAGCGCGCCAGCGCCGCGATCAGCCAGTGTTCCAGATCGCGCACGAAACAAGAGACGTCCCGCCCGCGCTTGCGGAGATCGAGCATCACATAGGCCACGCGTTGCCCAGGGCCGTGATAGGTGAACTGCCCCCCGCGCCCGGTCTTGAACACGGGAAAGCGCGCATCGAGCAGGTCCTCCGCCTTGGCGCTGACGCCGGCGGTGTAGAGCGGGGGATGTTCCAGGAGCCAAACGAGTTCGCCGGCCTCGCCCTCGGCGATCGCCGCCGCGCGCGCTTCCATGAACGCCACGGCCTCGGGGTAGGGCGTCAGCCCGGGCGAGACCGCCCAGCCGATCGGCGCCTCGGCCGGCTGCGGCGCGGGACAGGAAGAGGAGGCGTTCACACCCGATAAACCGAACCAGCGTTACCGAGACCCTTCATATCGGGAGCGACGCGCGTTTGGAAAAGGCCGAGACGAAGACCCAGGTCCACAGCGTGAAGGTCGAGCTCTCGGTCGTGCTCGGCCGTTCGATGCTGCCCATGCACCAGCTGCTGCGCATGGGCCGCGGCGCCGTCATCCCCCTCGACGCCGGCGAGAACGACGAACTCTGGATCCTCGCCAACAACCACCCGATCGCGCGCGGCGAGATCACCATCGACGGCGACCGCCTCTGCGTCACCATCACCGCGCCCGCCGACGTCCACGACTTCTACGCCGTCGGCTGACGCCGGACGAGATTGAGCCACCAGCGCGGCGAGGCGATCCCCGCGCGTTCGCATGGCCGCTGATCGTCACGGCGCAGCAGCGGGTGGGCGGCCATCTCTTGGTCAGTAAACGCCGCGCGGTCAGGCGAAAGCCGGGCGCAAGCATATTCGATCAGCGCCCGCCCACGCGGCGGCAGCTCGAACGCGCGCACGTCTCGGCCGCCGTCCTGCACATAGAGCGTGCGCGCGTCGTGGCTAAGCAGGATCTGTTCGCGGGTTAGGTCGCTTGTGATCATCCGCCCGGTGACGGGGTCGATCGCGCCGCGCGCGCCGAGCGCCCAGGCGGCGTCGCCGCGCCGCCGCAACGGTCCCTCGACGCGTTCAAGACGATAACGAGCGCCGTCGCGATGGATGCGGAAGTGCGCCTCTGCGCCCCAGCCGATGATCGCCGCGCCGTCGTCGACAATGGCGATGCGGTTTTCCAGGCGGGTGAAGACCCGCGGCGTTGTCGGGTTGGTCGCCGACGCGATCGCAAGCCGTGCGCCCGTGCGCCCATCGGCGAGCACGAGACGCACTTGGCCCTGTTGTTCGACGAGACCTGCAGCTAGGGCCCCATCGCCGCTGAACGCCTCCGCGCGGAAGTCGAAGTCGACGTGTTCGACCGGCGTTGTCCGCTGCGCGCCCGTCGCGGCGTCCCAGAACGTCGCTCGGCGCGCGCGATCGATCGGTCCGGCCTGATGCAGCAGCGCGAACACGCCGTCATCCAGCGCGGCCACGACCGCCGGCTGGCCCTGGCCTGCCGCCGGCAGCGGATGCACCGCGCCTGTGGCGGTGTCGATGATGCCGCTCCAGTCGCCGCGATGGACGTAGACTTTCGCCCCGTCCGCAAGCGTCGCGATGCGCGCCGCGCACGTTGCATTTACGGCGCACGGTGGAAGCGATGCGATGGTCTGCGAGGCTTGGCCTTCGCGCAAGCGCAGGACGCCGCTATTGCCGTCTACAAGCGCGACGCTTTCGCCGTCGGGCAGTAAGAAGAGCGCCCCGTGTTGGTTCTCGGCGAAGGCGCCGAAGAGCCTCCCGCGCGCCGCGCTCCAGATGCGCACGCGCCCGGCGACGTCCGCGCCCGCGACCACAGCGCCGTCACGTGAGAAGGCGAAGCTCTCATACTCGGACGTTGCGGCGAGGCCTTTGAATTCGGCGATCGGCAGCGGCGGCTCGAAATAGCCTTCGCGGAAGCCGACGCCCATGCGCAGCGTGCCCGTATCCCACAACTTTGCGCTATGTTGGTCGAAGGTGAGCAGCGTTTCGCCGTCGGGAGAGAATTGCAGCCCCTCGAGAACGCCGTCATGCGCGCGCGCCGCGCCGATCATGTCGCCGCCGGAGCAGAGCCGCATCTGCACCTGTCCGCCCTCGGTGGCGATGGCGAACTCGTCGTTCCCCGGCGCGAACGCAGCGTAGGTGTAGGCGTACTCGGTGGGCGCGGCAGGATAGCGGAAGCCGCCATTGGTCGGATCGTGGCATTCGAAGCCGCCGGGACCGGAGAGCAGGACGCGATCGCCCCCGGCCGATATCGCGACCCGCGTTTCAAAGCTCGACATGTGCGGCGCCAGGACTGCGCTGTAGGTCTCGCGCAGCGAGAGATCGGAACCGACCGCGAACACGCTCAACACGCCGGGGCTATCGTCGGGCGCGACGAACACGGCGAGCCACCGCCCGTCATCGGACATCGCCATGTCCTGCTCTTGCGCCGCCAACTCGAAGGGCGGTCCCGCGCGCCCCGTCTGCGGGTCGCGCAGCGTGAGCACGCCGTCCTGCGCCATCGCGACGGGCCCGCCATAGCGGCCGAGCGCGACGACGCCGCCGAAATACGCGTCCCCTTCAAGAACCCAAGCGCGCGTCGATCCGGCGCCGGGCCGCCGCCACGCAAAGCGCGCGCCCTGGAATTCGTCATAGGCGCCGCCCGAGCCTTCGCCCTGCAGGAGCGCGAGACCATCGCTGCGATACTGCAGCAGACTGACGCCGCGCTGGCCGAGATCGAATTGGTCAGTGAGCCTGTGCGCGAAGGCGGCCCGCGCAAGCAACGCCTCGATGTCCGGCGATTCGCCGAAGCCCGGCCCAAAATGCCCGCGCCGGGCCGGGGCCGACGCAATGAGCAACAACAGCGCCCGATCGGTCTCCCCGGCGTTGAGCGCATTTTCGGCCGCGCCTGCGAGCGCATCGCTGCGCATCGCCTCGTTGCGCCACGTCTGCACGCCCGCGAGCGTCAGCCCCACGCCGGCGGTTGCGATCAACACGAGCGCCGCCGCCATCGTCAGCGCTGCGCGCCGGCGCTGCGCGCGCACGCGTTCGGCCTCGCGATCGCGCAAATCGTTGAACGAGAGCCCCGTCAGCCCCGCAAGCAGGCGCAGCGCTGCGTCCTCGCGGCCCTCGGCGACATTCGCCGCCAGCGGCTCCTCCGGCTGATCCTTTATCAACTCAAGATCCTTGCCGACGGAGAATTTCAGCGCCGGGGGAAAACACTCCGTAGCCAGATCATTCGAGTTCGGCGTTCCCTCAAGGATGACGGCGAACACCTGCCCATCCGGTCGATTGGCCTTGAAGTAGCGGATCTCCTTGTCGACCCACGGCGATTGCGCCGCGCGCGGGCTGCAGATGACGATGAGGTCCTGCGCGTCGAGGAGCGCCTCTTCGATCAGCGCCTTGAGATTGTCGGCCGCGCCCGCCTCTGCCTCATCGCGGAAGAGTCGGCCGAGGCGCGCCGGCACGACTCCGCGCTCCGTCGTCTCGCCGACATGCTGTTTCGGAAAGCGGTAGGTCTCGAGGCGATTGTGCAGCCAGCGCCCGAACGCCTTGTCCGCATGGCTGTAGCTGACGAAGGCGCGGTAGAGTTTGCCCGTCGCCGGTCCCGCTGCCCCCGCCATAGCGCCCCCCGAGGTTCTTGCGGCCAGATCAGCACCGCGGCGCTTCAAGGTCAATTTCCGCCGCCGCGCCGCCTGGACGGACCGCATCTTCGAATTCTATATGTTCATCGCACAAATAGCGGTCGGAGCGGCGCGCCGCATACTCAGAAAAATGGAGGCAGGGATGGAAGCGATCCTTATCGCGCGGCGCAGGATGCTTCTGGCGGGCGCCGCGGTCGCGACGGGCTTCGCCTTCAACGCCCGTGCCGAAGCGCCGCTGCTGACGCCGGTGACGGCCACCGCGCATGGCCGCGTGCAGGGGCGGGTGCGCGCCGATGGAATCCACGTCTTCAAAGGCTTGCGCTATGGCGCGCCGCCCACGGGCGCGGCGCGCTTCAAGCCGCCGCAGCCGCCGGCGCCATGGCCCGGCATCCATCCCGCCTTCGCCTATGGCGCGCCGGCGATGCAGATGCCCATGGGCGCTTCGGCCGCGCCGATGACGGAGCTCTCGGTCGCCATCGCCGGCTTCTTCTCAACCGCTTCCGACATGACCATCGACAACGAGGACTGCCTCTTCCTCAATGTCTGGACCAAAGCGCTGGGCGCCGAGCGCCGCCGCCCGGTGATGGTGTGGCTGCATGGCGGCGGCTACGCCTACGGTTCGGGCGGCTGGCCCGTCTATGACGGCGCCAATCTCGCGCGCCGCGGCGATGTCGTGGTCGTCACCATCAATCACCGCCTCAACGCTTTTGGCTATCTCTACCTCGCCGAGCTGATGGGCGAAGACTACGCCGCCTCCGGCAACGCCGGCATGCTCGATATCGTGCTGGCGCTGCAATGGGTGCGCGACAACATCGCGGCCTTCGGCGGCGATCCGGGCAACGTCACCATTTTCGGCGAGTCCGGCGGCGGCTCGAAAGTCTCGCATCTGTTGGCTATGCCGGCGGCGCAAGGGCTCTTCCACAAGGCGATCATCCAGAGCGGCGCCGGCGTCACCGGCGCGCCGCGCGCCGAAGCGACGGATCTCGCTGGCGCGATCCTCCGTGAGCTGAATATCGCGCCGGGCGATGCGGCGGCGCTCTCCGCCGCGCACCCGGACGCCGTCGTGGCGGCTTCCGCGGCGTGCGTGTCGCGCCTGCCGCCCGACCGCGCCTTCCGCGGCCTCTCGCCGGTGGTCGACGGCGCGACGCTGCCGCGCGATCCCTTCGCGCCCGACGCGCCCGCGATCTCGGCCGACATTCCGGTGATGATCGGCTCCAACAAGGACGAGATGTCGATCTTCAACGCCTCCGCCCCCTGGTGGGGCCGGCTGACGGAGGAACAGGCGGTCGCCCAGACGCGTGCGCTTGCCGGGCCGCGCGCGGATGCGCTCCTGGCCGCGCTGCGCGCGCAACATCCGGATTACTCCCCCACCTATCTGTTCAACGCCGCGCAATCGGCGCTCTTCTTCCACGGGCCGACGCACACGCTCGCCGAGCGCAAGGCCGCCCAGCGCCGCGCGCCGGTCTATCTCTATTATCTGACCTGGGAGACGCCGGCGGCCGGCGGTCTGTTCAAGTGCCCGCACGCGCTCGATCTGCCGCTCATGTTCGACAATGTGGAGATGGCGCGCGCGCTCCTGGGCGAGGGCGAAGCGCCCCAGCGCGTGGCCGATCAGATGGCGTCGGCGTGGATCGCGTTCGCGACGACGGGCGATCCCAACAACGCCGCCATCCCCGCTTGGCCCGCCTACGACGCGCGCCGCCGCGCCACGATGGTGTTCGACGCGGAGTCCCGCGTCGTCAACGATCCCATCCGCGCCGTGCGCCGCGCGCTGGCCTAGGCTCAGTCGATCCGGATACGGACGAACGCCATGGCCCCGTCCTGGTCCCCGCCATAGGACGGCGCGAGCGCCTCTGAGACGAAGGCGCGCTGATAGAGCGCGCCGACGCCAAGACGCACATTGTCGCCTACGCGCCAATCGTGCAACGCGCCCAGCGACGCCCGCGCCACGTCCTCGTTGCCGTCGCCGGCGCCGAGTTCCGAAGTTTCGATCCACTCGCCGCGGGCGAACAGCGTCCAGCGGTCGTCCGGCTGCAGCGCCGCCTCGAAGAGCGCCGCGTCGCTCGCGCCATGATGCCCGTCCTTCCGGGCGAAGGCGGCCGTCATCGAAAAGACGCCCGCGCCCAGCGGCCGCGAATAAAGCGCGCTCGCCGACCAGCGCGTCTCGTCGTCCTCGGGTTCGAGCTGCTCCGGGCTCTTCACGTCCGCCCAGGAGAGCTGCAGCGCCCAGCGCGGCGAGGGATTGTAGCTGAGCCGCAGCGCGGTGGAATCGAGCGCGCCGGTTTCGATGTCATAGCGCTCTTCGTCCGGCTCCCGGCCGCGGAATCGCGAGCCTTCGATCTTCCACGCGCCGTTGACGTAGCCGAGCGTCGCCACGCCGAAAGTGATGTGCGTGGAATCGAGCCAGTGGTGCGTGATCGGGGCTTCGGGGCTGTCGATCGCCGCCGGGCGGTGCATGAACGCGGGCGGCCCGAACGCCGGCTCTCCCGGCAATCCGGCATAGACGAAGAAGGAAGACCGCGCGTCGACGCGCTGCGCATAGGATGCGGAGAGCTCCATGAACAGATCGTGCGGATGCTGGCGATCGACCAGCGGATCGACGCCGTTCGCCGTTTCGCCCGCGGCCAGCAGCAGCGGATAGCCGCTTCGCCCCATGAACGGATCGGGGCTGAGCATCGCGCGCAGTGTCAGCGCGCCGCCATTATCGAAATCGCGTCGCGCGGCGCCCATGATCATGCCGGCGACGAACGCCTTCTCGCCGCCGCGCGGCCCCCCTTGCCAGTCATAGACGGCGTTGAGGAGCGCGTGCGACATGAAGCGCCAATCGCCGTGCGCTGCGTGCGCGCCGTGATGGCCGGCGGCCTCGGGCTGCCAGCTCGTGCCGGACGCCTCGCGCCCCGCGGGGTAGGGCCCCAGCGCGCCGGTCATCGCCGCATGCGCGGCGTGATCGCGCATCGGCGCATCGTCGTGCGCGGGTGGATGGTGGTCGCTGTGGGCGTGTTGCGCCAGCGCCGGCGCGGCGAGCCCCAGCGCCCAGCAGAGCAGCAGAGCGCCCTTCATGCACGGCGCTCGAGCAGGGCGATCAGCTCGGCCGCCTTCTCCCGCTGTTCGGCGGCGTCGCCTTTGGTGATGGCGCGCTCGATGCAGTGGTCGAGGTGGGCCTTGAGCAAGTCGCTCTCCACCCGCTGCAGGGCGCCATGGACGGCCCTGATCTGGGTCAGGACGTCGATGCAATAGCGGCCCTCCTCGACCATCCCGGCGACGCCGCGGACCTGGCCCTCGATGCGCTTGAGCCGTCGCAGCAGCCGGATCTTGCCGGCAGGATCATGGGCGGACGATGTCATGGCCGCCCTATATACCCCCACGGGGTATCTGTAAAGGGCGGCGCCGCCCGAGCCTTGCATCTTGTGACCCGTGCGGCGATCTGATACCCCCCGCGCCTTCGCCTGCGCTCGTGGCGGAATTGGTAGACGCACTAGCTTGAGGTGCTAGCGGGTAACACCGTGGAGGTTCGAGTCCTCTCGAGCGCACCAGCGCCCCCTTATGGGGGGCCGCGGTGACCTAGTCGGGTCGAAGGCGCGGCGCGGCGATTCATGATCAGCCTAGGCAGGCGGCCAAGCGTCGCTGCGCGCAGCGCCGGTGACTCCCGCGCCGAGCGTGGCGAGAAGCGCGTCCAGTTGTTCGAACTGCTCGGCCGTCGCCTCCGCCGCCCCGCCGCCGGCGTCGAGCGCCTGCTTGGACGGATAGAGTTCGTGCAAGGTCAGCAGCGTCCGGCCGTCGGTTTCCTCGAAGGTCACCGTGGTGATGGGGCCGTCTTCGCCGCCTTCGTCATTGGTCCAGACGAGGCGCTTGTTCGGCGTCACTTCGAGGTACCTGCCGAAGAAGGCCATGGAGTCCGCAGCGCTGCTGCCGAACTCCAAGCGGTAGCCGCCGCCGGGGCGAACATCCATCTCGCAGGACCGAAGGACCATGCCCATGGACTTCGGCGCCCACCATTGCATGAACAGCGCGGGCTTGGTCCACGCCTCGAACACGATGCGCGCCGGGGCGTCGAAGATTCGCGTCACGACGATTTCCCGCTCGGACTTTCGTTCGACGCTCGTGCGGCTATCGCTTCTTTCGCCCATCAGCCTTCTCCTTCCGCTTCAGCGCCTCGACGACCTTGTCCAGCTCCTCGAATCGCGCCGCCCAGACCTGACGGCGCTGCTCGATCCACGACGCCTCTTCCTCCAGTCCGCGCAGGCCGAGCTTGCAGGTGCGCACGCGCCCGACCTTCTCCGTCACGACGAGCCCGGCGCGCTCCAGGACGCGGACGTGCTTCTTCATGCCGGTGAGGGTCATGTGAAACTTCTCGGCCAGCTCCGTGATCGAGGCGTCCGCGCTTTCGAGCTGCACGAGGACGCCGCGCCGGGTGGCGTCCGCGAGGGCGGCGAACGAGGCGTCGAGGCGGGCTTGAAACTGAACCACTAGGTTCAGTGATTAATACGAACGCACACGGCGAGCAAGCCTCGAATCAGCGTCGGCGCGGGCTTCGCGCTCGGCCGTGCGCGATTCAGGGCTTGACCTGAGGCGCGACGCGGCCTTTGGGCTAGCCGCATCGTTCCATCGCCCGACCACCCCCCGCGGAGGCCGCCATGACCATGGATGAAGCGCCTCGCGCCGAGGAGGGCCGCGCCGCGCCGTCCGAGAATCCGCTGTTCATCGCGCAAGTCGTCGGCGCGGCCGGCGATCGCGACGGCCCGCTTCTGCGCCGCCTGCTCGCCGACCTCGATCCGGCCGACATCGCCGATGTGCTTGAGCACCTCCCCGGCGAGTCGCTGCGCCACACCCTTCAGCTCATCGGCGCCGACATTCCCGCCGAGGCCCTCGCCAATCTCAATTGGGAGGCGCGCGAAGAGGTGTTGTCGCACCTGCCCGCGCACATCGTCGCCAAGGCGCTGGGCGAACTGGACACCGACGACGCCGCCGCCGTCGCCGCCGACATCGACGAGGAGAAGCTCGACGAGGTTCTGGCCGCTGCGGAACCCGATGTGCGCCTGGCGGTGGAGGAGGCGCTCTCCTTCGACGAGGAGACGGCGGGACGCCTCATGCAGCGCGAGTATGTCGCTGCTCCGGACGGCGCCAATGTCGGCCAGGTGATCGACCGCATGCGCGTGGATGTCGCCGAGCTGCCGGACGTTTTCTTCGAGATCTATGTCGTCGACCCGCGCATGCATCCGATCGGCGCGGTGCCTGTCTCCAAGCTCCTGCGGATGCCGCGCGACACCGCGCTTTCCGAGATCATGACGCCGCCGAAGCTGCTCGTGCGCCCCGAGATGGACCAGGAAGAGGTGGCCGTCGCGTTCCAGAAATACCACCTCGCCTCCGCGCCCGTGGTCGACGCCGACGGCAAGCTCACCGGCATGGTGACGGTCGACGACATCGTCGACGTCATCCAGGAGGAGAGCGGGGAGGACTTGCTCAATCTCGCCGGCGTGACCGACGCCAGCCAAATGGACACCGTCGCCCGCTCGATCCGCGCGCGCGCGCCCTGGCTCACGGTGAACCTCCTCACCGCGCTCGTCTCCTCCGCCGTCATCTGGACGTTCCAGCGCTCGATCGCGGAACTCGTCTCGCTGGCGGTGCTGATGCCGATCGTGGCCTCCATGGGCGGCAACGCCGGCACCCAGGCGCTGGCCGTCACCGTGCGCGCGCTCGCCGCGCGCGATCTCACCGGCGCCAACGCCGCGCGCTACATCCTGCGCGAAGCGATGACCGCCGCCGCCAACGGCGCGCTGTTCGCGCTTCTGCTCGGCGTGGTCTCGGGGGTTGTGTTCCAGAACCCGGAGCTCGGCGCGGTCGTCGGCGCGGCTGTGTTCATCAACTTCAGCTGCGCCGGGCTGGCCGGCATCCTCATCCCGCTCGCGCTGCGCCGCGCCGGCGCTGATCCGGCCGTCTCCTCATCGGTGTTCGTCACCTTCATCACCGACTGCATCGGCTTTCTGGCCTTCCTCGGCCTCGCCACCTTCGTGCTGCTGCGTTGAGATTGAGCTCTTCAGCCTGAAATCGTTCGTCGCCTGGCGGTGGACGTGGCGGCCGAGCACGCCCTCATGCAGCGCCTGTTGACCGCTTCCCTGCCGCGCGAACGGCGCCGGCGCTGCCGTTCGCGCCGCGCACGAGGCGCTGGCCCGTCGCTTGCGTCGCCGGCGAGAACTTCGCCTCGCCTGCTTCATCTCGGGACGACGGCGTTAACGAACAAGGGAATCGCCGATGTCGCACCGCACCGTTTCGCCGCTGGGTCTGGCGCAGATCAAGCTGCATGAAGGCTTCCGCGGGACCGCCGCGCCCTTGCCGGACGGCCGTTACGTCGTCGGCTACGGGCATGTCTGCGAGACGCCGCCTTCGGCGCCGCTGAGCAAGGCCGAAGCAGGCCGGCTGCTCGAAGCCGATCTCGCGCCGATCGAACAGGCCGTGTCGCAGGGCGCCGGCCGCCCGCTGACGCCCGCCCAGCTCGATGCGCTCGTCTCGTTCGCCTTCTCGATCGGCCTTGAGGCCTATGACCGCAGCGATGTGCTGCGCCGCGTCCGCGCCGGCGATTTCGCCGCCGCCGCCTGCGCCATGGAGGCGTGGCGCAAGACCGCCGCCGGCGGCAAGAGCGTCGTCTGCGAAGCCTTGGTGCGCCGTCGCGCGGCGGAGAAGGCGATGATGCTGTCGGAAGGCCAGGGCGCGCCGAGCGCGTGGCTCAAGCCGGAGATGGATCACGCCGCCTCGATCCTGGGCGCGCCGTCCGTGGTCGCGCCCACGCCTACGCTCGCTGGCGCGCTTGCGCCCGTCGCCATGGCGCCGATCGCCGAGCCCGCCTCCTCTCAACCGATCGCTGACGACATCGGCCCGGTGCGCAGCTTCAAGCTCACCGCCGCGCCGCGCGCCGACACGCCGCTCTGGCGCCAAGCAGCGTTCGCGTGCCTCACGCTGTTCGGCCTGGCTCTCGTCGCCACGGCGGCGGCGGCCTATCTGCGCGGCGCCCCGTTCGCGGCCAACCTGTCCGCCAGTTTCTTGCTCGGCGCGCCGGGCGTCGCGGCGTCTCTTGCCGGGCTGTTCTTCCTGACGCGCCCGATGCGGCCGGTTTTTGCCCGAGTTTGAGCCGCGCGCGAAGCGGATTACATCATGAAGATGCTCCGCAACGCGCCGCAACTCGACTTCAACCTCGGCGAGGACGCCGACGCGATCCGCGATCTCACCGCCCGCTTCGCCGCCGATGAGATCGCCCCGCGCGCCGAGGCGATCGACCGCGCCAACGCCTTCCCGCGCGACCTGTGGCCCAAGCTCGGCGAAATCGGCCTGCACGGGATCACGGTGGAGGAGGAGTTCGGCGGCGCCGGCTTGGGCTATATCGAGCACGTAGTGGCGATGGAGGAGATTTCGCGCGCCTCCGCCAGCGTGGGCTTGTCCTACGGCGCGCACTCGAACCTGTGCATCAACCAGCTGCGCCGCTGGGGAACGAAGGATCAGAAGAAGAAGCATTTGCCGAAGCTCATTTCCGGCAAGCATGTCGGCGCGCTGGCGATGAGCGAGCCGGGCGCAGGCAGCGACGTCACCGGCATGCGCCTGCGCGCCGAGAAGCACGACGATCGCTTCGTGCTCAACGGCTCCAAGATGTGGATCACCAACGCGCCGCATGCGGATGTGGTGATCGTCTACGCCAAGACCGATCCCGACCGCGGCCCCTACGGCATCACCGCCTTCATTGTGGAGAAGGGCATGAAGGGCTTCTCCGCGGCCCAGAAGCTCGACAAGCTCGGCATGCGCGGCAGCGACACGGGCGAACTTGTGTTCGAGGACGTCGAGGTGCCCGAAGAGAACATGCTCGGCCCGCTGCATGACGGCGTCACCGTGCTGATGAGCGGGCTCGACTATGAGCGCGTCGTGCTGGCCGCCGGCCCGCTCGGCATCATGCAATCGGCCATCGACATCGTCGTGCCCTATCTCCGCGAGCGCAAGCAATTCGGCAAGCCGATCGGCGAATTCCAGCTGATGCAGGCCAAGATCGCCGACATGTACGTCGCGCTCTCCAGCGCCCGCGCCTATGTCTACGCGGTGGCCAAGGCCTGCGACGCCGGCAAGACCACGCGCCGCGACGCCGCCGGCGCCATCCTCTACGCCAGCGAGAACGCGGTGAAAGTGGCGCTCGAAGCCATCCAGGCGCTCGGCGGCGCCGGCTATGTCAACGACGCGCCCACCGGCCGCCTGCTGCGCGACGCCAAGCTCTACGAAATCGGCGCCGGCACCAACGAAATCCGCCGCTTCCTCATCGGCCGCGAGATCGTGCGTGACGAGTAGGGGCCTTGACCGCCATTTACATCGACGCCGACGCGTGCCCCGTGAAGGACGAGATCTATCGCGTGGCGCAGCGTTATGCATTGTCCGTGTTCGTCGTGAACGCCAAGCGTTTCCCGCTGCTGAAACGCGTCACGCGGCCGTACTGACGACTCGGCATGCCCGCGCGGCGTCGCGCGCCTAAGCCGGCGTCTTCGTCGCAACGCCGGCGCGCTACCCCGGAAACGTCTGCACGCCGATCTTCGTCAGCCGTCCATGCTCAAGCGCCAGGCAGGCGATGCTTTCCATGCCCTGCACATAGCAATAGATCGGGAACAGCGTGTTGCGCAGGCGCAGATATTCCGTGCGGTCCACGAACGTCTCCGGATAGAATGGAAACTCCCCCGCCATCGGCGCCTCCGCGCCTTCCGGCCAATCCGGCAGATCGCGCGTGAGCTTGAGATTGGTGGTGTTCGGATCGATCCACTCCGCCATCGCCGCGGCCAGCGCCGTCGCGTTCTCGTGGCGATAGGCGAGCGTCATCACCTGCGCGGCGGCGTGTGAATCCGTCCACACCACATCGCCCTGCGGGTTGCGGATCGTCAGGATCACCGTCGCCTGTGGGCAGGTGGGCCCGCGCGCCACGGCGTTGATCGTGAACGGATCGCCTGTGCCGAGCGGGCGCCAGGTCTGCGCCGCCTCCGCGCGGCAGCCCGCCGCGAGCAGCCCCGCCGCGTCGTCCGGCGTCGCCGGCGTCCGCTGCGCGGCGCACCCGGCGAGCGTGAGCAATCCAAGCGCAACCATTCCGAGCAAAGCGCGCATTGATCGATCCCCCATTCGGCGCCATGAGCGATTGAAGCCGCCCGCGTGCGGCTGTCAATTCGCTCGCTTGGGAAAGGCGAAATCATGTCCGCCGCCCTCTATCATGACGGCCAGCGCGCTATCCAGGATCGCTTCGGCTCGCGCGCGCTCGCCGCCCGGCTCTTTGAGGTCACCCACCGCACCGCCTTCACCGAGGCGGACCGCGACTTCATCGAGACGCGCCCGTTCTTCTTCCTCGCCACGGCCGATCGCGAGGGCCGCCCCGATTGCTCCTTCAAGGGCGGTGCGCCGGGCTTCGTGCGCGTCATGGCCGACGATCTCCTGATCT
Source organism: Hydrogenophilaceae bacterium (assembly GCA_013389015.1). Taxonomy (GTDB): domain Bacteria; phylum Pseudomonadota; class Alphaproteobacteria; order Caulobacterales; family Aquidulcibacteraceae; genus CADEEL01. The sequence continues at coordinate 74,898 of JACAEE010000017.1, forward strand.
TCCCGGACTATGACGGCAACGGCATGTTCCGCAGCCTGGGCAATATCAGCGTCAATCCGGCGATCGGCCTCCTCTTCATCGCCATGGACGGATCGCCCAAGCGGCTGCGCGTCAACGGGCGCGCCGAGATCGCTTTTGAAGATCCGCTGATGGCCGACTGGGCGGGCGCGCAGGCGCTTGTGCGCGTTCGCGCCGAACACATCTTCCCGAACTGCCCGCGCTATATTCCCGATTTGAAAAGCGGAGCGGAGTCGGTCTACATCCCCCGGCCGGGCGAACCGCCGGTCGAGCCGGCGTGGAAGGGTTTCGACTCCTTCAAGGACGTCGTTCCCCCGCGCAAGGCGTGACCAAGGCGCCCACTAAGCCGGAAAGCGATCCATGGCGTCGATGAACGAACTGATCGACCTGCTCACGCTTGAGCAGATCGAGACCAATCTTTTCCGCGGCCGCTCGCCCCCGGGCGAGGTCGGGCGCATCTATGGCGGCCAGGTGATCGCCCAAGCGCTGCTCGCCGCCTACGCGACGGTCGAAGGCCGCATGTGCCATTCGCTGCAGGCTTACTTTATCCGCCCCGGCGATCCCACGATTCCCGTGCTGTTCGAGACCGAGCGCTCGCGCGACGGCAAGAGTTTCGCCACCCGGCGCGTGATCGCCATCCAGCGCGGCGAACAGATCCTCAATCTCGCCGCTTCGTTTCAGATTGAAGAGCAAGGCTTCGAGCATCAGGACGCGCTGCCCGAGACGCCCGCTCCAGAAGAGGTTCCATCCGACGCGGCGCGTTGGGAGGAATTCCTCAAGCGTACGCCGCAATTCGCCGGCCGGCGCGACTTCGCCGATCGCGCCATCGAACTGCGCGCTGTGGAGCACATCGACTGGCTCGATCCCCAGCCTGCGCCGCCGTATCACCGCGTCTGGATGCGCACCCGCGCGCCGGTCGAGGGCGCGATGATGAACCAGGTTATGCTCGCCTACGCCTCGGACATGTCGCTCCTCGGCACCTGCCTGCGCCCCCACGGCGCCAATTGGTTCAAGGGCGGCGTGCAGACCGCGAGCCTCGACCATATCCTCTGGTTCCATCGCCCGGTGAAGATGCACGAATGGCATCTCTACGTGCAGGACAGCCCTTCGGCTTCCGGCGCGCGCGGCTTCAACCGCGGCTCGATTTTCAGCGCCGACGGCCGCCTCGTCGCCTCCGCCGCCCAGGAAGGGCTGATCCGCCCCCGCGCGGAGACCAATCGTCAGTAGACGGACGAAGTAGGCATGACGGGCGGTTCATGACTGTTCCTTCACGCTTCGGCCCGCCTGGCGCATGAAAGCCGCAGCGCGCGAATTTCTCGGCGGCGCGCGCAAAATCCGATTGCGCGGACACGATGCCTTAACCATCTGAGTCGCCGAATGGTCGCTGCGCAATGTGATCTGCGCGGTCGATGCTCGGGAGACGGGATGACGGCCTTGGCCTTTCCATCGATCCCATACGCGCCCGGCTGGCGCGCACGGCGCAGGCTGCGCGAGTTCCGCAGTCTGGAGCGTCTGGTGGTGGCGTTCGGCGCGGCCGCGTCCGGTTTCGCCGCCGGCGCCTTGCTCGCCATGGCCGTGGGTCGCGTCGACGAGCCCGCGGCGGTCGCCGCGATCTTGCTGCTGTTCGGCTTCGCCTTTCACATGGCGGCCAAGAGCCTGGTGGAGATCATCCGCGCCGGGGCCTGGTTCGGGGCGGCGTTGTTTGCGCTGCACATGCTGGCGTTCGGGCTTTGGCCGTTCCAGGTCCTGCTGTTCAATCCGGCGTCGCTGGAGTTCTGGGTCGGCCTGGCGGCGTTGCTGGGGACGCTCGCGGCGTTCCTCTGGCTCTCCTCGCCGCCGGCGCGCGTCGTTTTCCGCACCAGCGCGCAGGCGGCGCTGCTCGCAGGCTTGACCGCCTATCAAGGCGTCCTCGTCGCCATCGGCACTTGATTTAGGCTGCGCCTGCGCCCTTGAGCGCGCCGCGGATCATCAGCGCGCCGATCACGATGAAGGCGACCCCGGCGATGATCTTGAGCGTCGGCCCCTGCACGAAGCGTCCCGCGGCGCCCCCCAGCAGCACCGCCGCCCCCGCCGACGCGACGAGCGCCGCCGACGTCGCCAGAAACACCAGCCACGCCGGCCGGTCGCCCTCGGCGGCGAACAGGGCGGCCGCGATCTGCGTCTTGTCCCCCAGTTCGGCGATGAAGATGGTGATGAAAACGGAAAGAAAGGCGGTCATCCGCCCTGCCTAGCAGCCCCCGCCGGTTCGGGGAGAGGTCAGATCAGCGCGCGGGGGTTTAGAACGCCCTTCGGATCGAGCGCCGTTTTCAGCGCGCGCATCAGATCGAGCGCTTCGCCGCTCTTGTAGCGCGGCAGCTCGCCCTTGCGGGAGACGCCGATCCCATGCTCGGCCGAGATCGACCCGCCGAGCGCGTGCGCCGCGTCATGCGCCGCCTCCGAGAGCGCGGCGGCCGGAAAGGCGGCCGCGTCCGCGCCCTCGGGCTGGATCAGCGAATAATGGATGTTGCCGTCCCCGGCATGGCCGAATGCGACGATCCTCACGCCGGGACAAACCCGCTCCGCCGCCGCGCCCGCCGTCTCCAGGAAGCGCGGGATCCTGGAGACCGGAACCGAGATGTCGCAATTGATCTGGGCGCCTTCCGGCTTGTGCCCCGCGCTCGCCATTTCGCGCAGGAACCAGAAATCCTTGGCTTGACCCTCGCTTTCGGCGATCACCGCGCCATCGGCGATGCCGGTCTCCAGCGCCTCCGCCAGCGCGATCTCCACGCGCTCGCGCAGGCCTTCCGCGGAAGCCGCCTCGAACTCGATCAGCGCCAGATAGGGGAACGTCCCCGCGATCGGGGCGCGGGCGTTGCGCACGTTCTTCAGCGTCATGTCGATCACGCAGCGATTCATGATCTCGAACGCCGCAAGCGCCCCGGTGCGCGTCTTGGCGATCTCAAGCAGCCGCAGCGCGTTTTCCGCGCTTGTTACCGAGGCCGCGGCGAGCGCGCGTCCGCGTGGCCGCGGGAACAGTTTGAGGCTCGCCGCCGTGATGATCCCGAGCGTCCCTTCCGCGCCGATGAAGAGCTGCTTGAGGTCGTAGCCGGTATTGTCCTTGCGCAGAGATTTGAGCGCATCGAGGATGCGCCCGTCCGCCAGCACCACCTCAAGCCCGAGCGTCAGTTCGCGCATCATCCCGTAGCGCACCACATGCACGCCGCCGGCGTTGGTGGAGAGCAGCCCCCCGATCGTGGCGCTGCCCTCGCTGGCGAGGCTGAGCGGGAAGAGGCGGTCGGCCTCGGCCGCGGCCTCCTGCACCCGCGCCAGCACCACGCCGGCCTCCGCGACCAGCGCGTCGTCGACCGGATCGACGCTGCGGATCGCGTTCATGCGCTTGAGCGAGAGCAGCACCTCGCCTTGCGGGATCTGTCCGCCCACGAGCCCGGTATTGCCGCCCTGCGGCGTGATCGCCGCCCCGGCCTCGGCGCACAGCCGCACCACGGCCGCGACTTCCTCCGTGCTCGCCGGCGCCGCCAGGAACGGCGTCGCCCCCGGCGGGCGTCCGCGCCAGTCCTGAAGGTGCGGCGCAATGATCTGCGCGTCCGTCGTGAAGCCCTTGGGCCCGAGCCGCGCGGCGAGGCGTTCGTAGAGAGCGGCGCTCATGGGTTTCATCTAGGCCGATCGCACCGCGGGCTTCCAGCCCGCATCGCCGCGCGCGGACTGGAAGCTCCCGGTCCGGAAGTCACCGCAGCGCCGCACGCGCCGCCTCTACGTCACGCTCGATTTGCGCCTTCAGCGCCTCGAAGCTCTCGAACTTCTGCTCCGGTCGCAGAAAGGCGACCAGCGCCGCCTCGATCGTTCGCCCGTAAAGGTCGCCGCTGAAATCGAAGAGATGCGCTTCCAGCAGCGGCGTCGCCGCCGCCCCCACGGTTGGCCGCACGCCGACATTGGCCACGCCGCCATGGACGGCGCCGCCCACATCCACCCGCACGGCGTAAACCCCGAACCGCGGCCGCACATAATCGCCCAGCGCCACATTGGCGGTCGCAAAGCCGATCGTCCGCCCCCGCTGCTGGCCGCCCTCGACGATGCCCTCGATCGCCCAGGGCCGGGTGAGCAGCGCCGCGGCCGCTTCCACCTCGCCCTCCGCGATCAGCCCGCGAATGCGCGTGGAGGAGACCTTTGCGCCATCCCTCTCAACCGGCGCGGTGGTCGAGACGCTGAACCCGAACTGGGCGCCGAAGGCCGTCAGGGCGGCCGCGTCCCCAGCGCGGGCGCGCCCGAACTGGAAGTCGAAACCCACCGCCACATGCGCCGCGCCGAACCGGGCGGCCAGGATCTCGCGCGCGAACGCCTCCGCCTCGATCGTGGCCAGCGCCTGGTCGAACGGCAGTTCGATCACGGCGTCCACGCCGAGCGCCGCCAGCGCCCGCGCCCGCTGGGCGGAGGTCTGCAGCCGGAACGGCGGCGCGTCCGGCTGGAAGTGGCGCCGCGGCGGCGGTTCGAACACCGCGGCGAGCAGCGGGCGTCCGTGCGCCCGTGCGGCCGCCGTCACCGCCTGGTGCCCCAGATGCACCCCGTCCATCACCCCGAGCGCGAGCGCGCCGCCCCGGAACGCGGCGGGCAGGGGGGATGCGCCGTCCAGGATGCGCATCGCGCTCAGGCGCCGCGCCGCGGGACCATGATCACCGCCTCGCCTTCGACGACGCTCTTGCCGTCGACGCTGCACACGCACGCGAGCGTCGCGCGCGCCTTCTCCGCGTCGAGCGCGGCGATTTCGACGCGCGTGCGCACCCTCGCCCCGAGCTTCACCGGGCGGCGGAACGCCATCGTCTGCGACACATAGATCGAGCCTGGCCCCGGCAGCTTCATGCCGATCAGCGCCGAGATATAGGCCGCGCTCAGCATGCCGTGGGCGATGCGCTCCTTGAATGGCGTCGTGGCCGCGTATGCGGCGTCGAGATGCACCGGATTGGCGTCGCCGGAGACCTCCGCGAACGCCTGCACCACCGCCTCGGTCACCACCGCTTCGGACTCTGCAGCCATGCCGAGCGACAAATCTTCAAAGCAAAGTCCTTTTTTGCTCATTTAGCGCGCATGCCTTCCGGTGACTTTACTGAATCTTATGGCCTGCCGGGTTATTAGCGGAACCGCGTAGGCGCGCAAAGGCGCCGCAACGCAAGCGCATAAAATTCGGCTTGTGGGGGATACCGGGCATGATCGCGCCGGCGCCGTTGGCGATGCCTGTTCTTGTGGTCGACGACTACAACATCATGGTGCGGATCGTGCGCAATCTGCTGCGCCAGCTCGGCTTCCAGATCATCGACGAAGCCTCCGACGGCAAGACCGCGCTCACCAAGCTGCGCCAGCGCCGCTACGGCCTGGTCATCTCCGATTGGAAGCTGAAGCCGATGGGCGCCCGTCAGCTCGTGGGTGCGGTGCGCGGCGATCTCTTCCTCAGGGACACGCCCGTCGTGCTGATGACGCCGGCGGCGGGCAATCATGTCGCGCGCGACGCCGGCGCGGATTCCTATCTCCCCGCGCCCTTCGACGCGGCGACGCTGAAGCAGCGTCTCGTCACGGCGTTCGGCCGCGAGTTTTGAGTAGGATCGTGGGCTTCCAGCCCGCTTATTCCTTCGCTTCGCGTACGATCGAGGTCGGCTCCGGCGCCAGCGCTTCCAGCCGAACGCTCGCTTCCCCGGCCTGCCGCGTGAGCGTGAACTTGAAGCCGCTGATCCGCCAGCCTTGCGGCGTGCGCGTGAAGCGGTGCTCGAAGCGGCCCCAGCCTTCCCACACATTCATGTCCGCGCGCGCCGGGATCTCGTAGCGCACATGGCCCTGCGAGGTCATGGTCGCCTCGTCGCCGTTGATCACCACGACTTCGCCGCTGCGCGAACGCTGGCTGGTCTTGCCCGGATGGAGGTTGCGCCGCCAGTTCGCGACCAGTTCGTCGGCGGAGACTTGGCCGGCGTTCTCCGCGTCGAGCGAGGTGAAGTCGGCCTCCACCTGGTCGGTGAAGAGGCTGCGCGCCCGCTCCCAGTCCTTGGCGTCGACGGCCTCGTCGAGCGCGTCGGCCACGCGCATCACGGCGCGCTCGTCCTCGAGCACGCGCACGCGCGCGGCGAGTTCATCCGTCTTCGAGGAGGAGGGGGGCGCCCCGCACGCCGCCAACGCCCCCGCCAGCACGATCGCTGCGATCCGTTTCATCGGCCTCTCCTATTGCCCCGCCCGGGAGGCTTCGCGCGCGGCGCGGAACTCTGCGTTCGGCGCCCATTCGGGCCACATCCGGCTATCGGCCAATTGCCGCCCGACGGCGTAGAGCATCTGCAGATCCTGCACGCCGCCGATGATGTTCCAGTCGTCGGTCACCTCGTCCTGCGGCTTGTGATAGCGGTTGGCGATGTAGTCGCGCGAGAGCGCCGCGCCCCGCTCGGTCCCGCCGTCGATCATGTCGGTGCCGCTTGAGGCGTAGAGCACGGGGATGCCCAGGCGGGCGAAGTTCACATGATCGGAGCGGTAGAAGCTGCCGTGCTCGGGGAAGGGCTCCGGCACGACGCGCCGGCCTTGCGCCTCGGCCGCCGCACGCAACAGGTCGTCCAACTGGCTCTTGCCGAAGCCGACGACGGAAACGTCGCGCGTGGGCCCGCGGACATTGAGCCCGTCCATATTGATCGCCGCCACCGTGTTCGCTGGAGGAAAGATCGGGTTCTGCGAATAATAGAGCGAGCCGAGCAGCCCCTGCTCCTCCGCCGTCACCGCCATGAACGCGACCGAGCGCTCGGGGCGCCCATGGTTCACGAACCGGCGCGCCAGTTCGATCAGTCCGGCCGTGCCGGTCGCGTTGTCGAGCGCGCCGTTGCAGATGTCGTCGCCGTCGATCGGCGGGCAGCGCCCCAGATGATCCCAGTGCGCGACATAGATGATCACTTCCTCCGGCCGCGTGCGCCCCGGCAGCACGCCGATGACGTTCGACGAGCTGATCTGTTCGATCTGTGTGCGCAGCGTCAGCGATCCCGTGAGCGAGCCCATGTCGACCGGCGTGAAGCCGCGCTGCTGCGCGCGCGCCTTGAGCTGCTCGAAATTCAGCCCGGCGCGGCGGAAGGTCTCAAGCGCGACTTCGCTCGTGATCCAGCCCTCGAACGGGACGCGGCTCATGCCGCGGTCGGCGGTGACGACGTCGAACCGCGGTCCTCCGGTCGCGCTTTCGATCACCGCCCAGGGATAGGCGGCCGGCGCCGTCTCATGGATGATGATCGCGCCCGCCGCGCCCTGGCGGGCGGCTTCCTCGTATTTGTAGGTCCAGCGCCCGTAATAGGTCATCGCGCGGCCGCCGAAGCCGCGGTCGTCCCCCGTCTCGAAATCGGGATCATTGATCAGGATGACGGCGATCTTCCCGGTCATGTCGATCCCGGCGTAATCGTTCCAGCCCAGTTCGGGCGCGACGATTCCGTAGCCGACGAACACAAGCTCTGCGTTCTCCACCGTGACGACGTCCTGCAGCCGCTTGGTCCAGGCGCTGAACTGCGGCCCATAGGCGTAGGCGCGCCGCCCGTCGCGCCCCGCGATGGTGAGCGTCGGGACCTCGGTGAGCGTGGCGGAAATGAGCGGCGTCGCCTGGCGCCAGCTGCGCCGCCCGTCTGCGCCGACGACGCCGGGGGTAAGGCCCGCATCTTCGAACGCGGTCTCCAGATACTCCACCGTCAGCCGTTCGCCATTGGTGCCCGGCTCGCGTCCTTCGAATGCATCGGAGGAAAGCACCCGCACATGCGCCATCACCGCCGCGGGCGCGAGCGGGGGATGCTGGAACGCCTCGAGCCGCGGCGCGAGGGCCGCCGGGGCTGCCCCGCTCGGCGCGGTCTCGGTGCGCCCGCCGCCGAGATAGGAACACGCCCCGAGTGCGAGCGTCGCGGCCGCGAACGCCGCGACCTTTGCCAACCGGACCGTCATGACCCCTCCCGAGACAGCTTTGGCTGCCGGTCTAGAGCTTCGCCGCGCCGGGGTCAAAACGCCGCCGAGGGCCTTAGGCGCGTGCGCGCGGCGGCGCGTCCCCCTCGCGCATACGCTGCATGAGCGTTCCCTTCGCCGCCATCGCGCCGGCCTGGTTGAGGAAGCTCACCTCCACATGCGCCTGCGTCCGCGTGCGGGTGACGAGGCGCGCCTCCGCATCATAATGTCGCTCCGTGAACGGACGAAAGTAAGAGAGCCGAAGATCCGCGGTCGAATAGAGCCGCCCGTCGTCAAGGAACGTCAGCATGCAGAAATGCGCGACGGCGTCGGTCACCGCGGCGACATAGCCCCCGAAGATGAAGCCGCCCGGGCCGGGGATGGCGAAGTCTTCGCTTGGCGTCCACGCTGCGCGCGCCAGGCCAGGCTCGAACGACACGAGCCGCAGCGTGTCGGCGAGCCTGAGATGGCGGATGTGAGCCGGCGTCATCTCCGTCATGGCGCCGTCGCGTATCGCCGCCAGGATCTCGGCGTTGGTCACGCCGCCTCGCGCCCGTCGACTGCAAGCCGCGCCGCGATCCCGGCCACCGTCAGCGGCCGCGCGATCGTCTCCGCGCCGATGAACGTCAGAAAGTCCTGGAGCTCCGCATGGGGCGCGTCCGGCTGCTCCGCCACGATCACCCGCACGCCGTGCGCGAAGCAGAGCAGCGCGACGGCCTTGGTCTCGTCATCGTGCAGCGGATGCTCGATCAGCGCGACGTCGAATGCGCCGTGGGCGAACGCGGCATGGGCCTCGCTCAGCGAGCCCGCCGCCGTGGGCGCGCAAGCGGCCGACGACAGCCGCTTGGCCAGGCAATGCGCTTCGTTCGCGTCGTTCATGACGATAAGCGCCCGCGTGCGATCCTTGCGGTTCATGCGCGCCTCCTCACACCACGGTCTGGCCGCCGTCGATCACGAACGTCTGCCCGGTCGTGAACGAGCCTGCGGGCGCGGCGAGAAACACAGCCATCCCCGCGATCTCGTCCGGCTCGCCGATGCGCTTGAGCGGCGCGCGCTCCGTCGAGGCCTTGAGGATGTCTGGATTCTCCCACAGCGCGCGCGCGAAATCGGTCTTGATGAGGCCGGGCGCGATCGTGTTCACGCGCACATTGTCGGGTCCGAACTCGAGCGCGAGATTGCGCGCCAGCTGCATGTCGGCGGCCTTAGAGATCGCATAGGCGCCCAGCACGTTGGTGCCGCGCAAGCCGCCGATCGAGGAGACGATGATGATCGCGCCGTCCTTCCGCGCGCGCATCTGCGGCGCGACCATGCTGATCAGCCAATGATTGGAGACGATGTTGTTCTTCAGGATCTTGTCGAACTGCTCGTCGCTCATCCCCGCCATCGGCCCGAAATAGGGATTGGAGGCGGCGTTGCAGACCAGGATGTCGATCTTGCCGAAGGCCTTGTCGGTTTCCGCTACGAGATGCTCGAGCGCCTCCTTGGAGGCGATGTTGGCCGGGATCGAGATCGCCGCCTTGCGTGCGAGCTTCTGATTGATCTCGTCGCGCACCGCCTCGCAGGCGTCCGCCTTCCGCGACGAGATGACGACGTTCGCCCCATGTTCGGCGAGCCGGTATGCGATCGCCTTGCCGATCCCCTTGGAAGAGCCTGTGATCAGGGCGGACTTGCCGGTCAGGTCGAAAAGATTGGGCATAGGCGATCCTCCGGCGTGCGCTATCGTGCGCCTCTCAGGCGCCCTGGTAATGCTCTAGCCGGCGCCGCTCAAGCCCTGCGGGAGGAATGAAAGGATGGGTATGGCGAACGGGCGCAAGTCGATCTTCATCACCGGGGCGGCCTCCGGAATCGGCCGGGCCACGGCGCTGCTGTTTGCGGAAAAGGGCTGGTTCGTCGGCGCCTATGACCGCAACGCCGACCTGCTCGCGACGCTGGAGCGCGAAATCGGCGCGGACCATTGCGTGACCGGGGTCCTAGACGTCACCGACCGCGCCGCCTTCGCCGCCGCCCTCAAGGCCTTCGCCGCCGCGGCCGGCGGCCGCCTCGACGTGTTCTATTCAAACGCGGGCATCGGCAAGGGCGGCCCCTTCATCGACCAGCCTTGGGAGGACGTGGTTGATCTGGTCGACATCAATCTGCTTGCGGTGCTCTCGGGCGTTCATCTCGCGCTGCCGTACCTGAAGGCGACGCCCAACTCGCTCGTCTTCTCGACCTCCTCATCCTCCGCCACCTACGGCATGGGCGGGATCGCGGTCTATTCGGCCACCAAGCATGCCGTGAAGGGCTTCACCGAAGCGCTCGCTGTCGAATTGAAGGCGCTGGGCATCCGCGTCGCCGACACGCTGCCGGGCCTGATCGACACGCCCATCCTCCCGCCCGGAACCGCCGAAGCGGCCGAGCGCGAAGGCATGTGGCGCCTGATGCCCCCGCGCGCCGTCGCCGAGGCTGTGTGGAGCGCCTATCACGAGGACAAGATCCATTGGTACGTGCCGCCTGAACTGATTGAGTTCGATAAGCTCGCCACCGCAGCTCCTGAAGCCGTGCGCGACCAGATGGCCGCCAGCCTCGCCGCCCGCGGCGGCTTCTCGCTGCCGAGCGAGGGCTGACAAGCCCGCGCGGCGGCGCCGTCCGGCCATTGAACGGCGTTCAATAGCTAAATATATAACAAGCTATGGAGTTACGGCGATGACGCAGGATGTCGTGCGCGCCCTGGGCCATCTGGCGCTCGGCACGCGTCTGAAGCGCATCGGCGAGCGCCTGCAGGCGCAGACGCAGGCGGTTCTCGCCGCGCACGGCGTGGAGACTCCCGCTGGGCATTTTCCGTTGCTGGAGGCGCTGGCGCGCTTGGGGCCCTTGAGCATCGGCGATCTGGCGGACGCTCTCGGCGTCGCCCAGCCCGGCGTCACCCGCCTCGCCGACAAGCTTGAGGCCGATGGCCTTGTGTCTTCCCGGAAGGAGAGCGTCGACCGGCGCGTGCGCATCCTCTCGCTGACGCCGGCGGGGCGTCGCCTCGTCGCGCGCGCCCGGCGCGTCTGGCCCCGGATCGAGGCCGCGGTCGCCGAAGCCTGCGCCGAGGGCAGGGGGCCGCTGCTGGCGCGGCTCGCGGCGCTGGAGGCCGCCCTCGACGCAGCGCCCTTGGCGGATCGAGCGCAGGAGCGCGCCGATGCATCCGCTTGATCGCCCGGTCTGGGAAAGCCTCATCACGCATCACGCGCCCTTGTCCGAGGGCGGCGCGCTGGCGCGGCGCTTTGCGCGCGATGTGAATCTCTTCGCCGCCGCGCGCGATGATTCTGCAGAGAGCCTCGCCGCGCTCGCCGATCTCGTCGCCCCCGGCGAGACCATCTTCATCCTGCAACGCCCCGAAATCGCAGTTCCGCCGGGCTTCGATGTCGTGAAGCGCGCCGAGGGGGTGCAGATGGTCGCGGCGCGCGCCGTCGATCCCCTCTGCGGCGCAGACGAGATTCTCGATCTGACGGACGCCGACGCGAGCGAAATGCTCGCCCTCGCCGCGCTGACCGAGCCCGGCCCGTTCTTGGCGCGCACCCACGCCATGGGCCATTTCCGCGGCGTGCGCATCGAGGGCCGCCTCGCCGCCATGGCCGGCGAACGCATGCGCTGTCCCGGCTACACCGAAGTCAGCGGCGTGTGCACGCACCCAGACTTCAGGGGCCGCGGCCTGGCCCGGCGCTTGTCGGCGATCGTCGCCGCCGCGATCCAGGCGCGGGGCGAGACGCCCTTCCTCCACGCTTGGGCGACGAACACGGCTGCGATCACGCTTTATGAGCGCCTGGGCTTTGTGCATCGCTGCGGCGTGAACGTCGCCGTGCTGCAGCGCGTCGCCGCCTAAGCGAGCGCCGCCATCACATAGCGCGCCGTGACGCCTTCGGCGGCGAGCGCGGCCTCGGCCTTCGCCGGATCGAGCGCGCCGTTCGACATCAGCGCCTCGCCATGCATGCCGCTGGCGATGAAGAGGGCGTCGAGCCCTTGCTGGTTCGCGCCGCGCACGTCGGTAGGAACGCCGTCGCCGATGGCCAGGATGCGGGCGGACGCAATGTCACGCCCGGCGAGCATGGCCAGTTCCCGCCGCGCCAGATCATAGATCGGCGCATAGGGTTTGCCCGCCATCACCACCGCGCCGCCAAGCGCTTCGTAGTCGCGCGCCAGCGCGCCCGCGCACCAGATCAGCCGCTCGCCCACGCGCACGACGATGTCGGGATTGGCGCACAATAGCGTCAGATCGCGCGCCCGCGCGCGCGCCAGCACATCGGCGTAATCGCTCGGCTGCTCACGGCCTTCCATGTCGAGCCCGGATACGCCGAGGAACGCCGCTTCCTCGATGGCCTGCGTGCGCGCGATCCCGAGCCCGTCCCACAGGGGCGCGTCGCTCTCCGGCCCGATCTTGTACATCGGGCCCGGCGCGCGCGCGGCGAGTTCCGCGCGGATCGCGTCGCCGCTGGTGACGATCGCGTCCCACGCCGCGCGCGGCACGCCGAGACGCTCGAACTGCGCGGGTATCGGCCCACGCGGCTTGGGCACATTGGTCACCAGGATCACGACGCCGCCGCGCGCGCGAAACCGCGTGAGCGCAGCGCACGCAGGCCCATAAGCGCGCCGCCCATTGTGCACCACGCCCCACACGTCGCAGAACACGGCGTCATAATCGGCGGCGATCGCCTCAAGCGAAGAGAGGATTTGCATCGTCGCGCTGCCTGTCACGCGCAGCGCCCGGGCGCAAGCCTTGCGGCGCCGCAGCGGCGATCGGCGGTAGGAATCGAGGAGAATTCGCCATGGCCATCGAGATCAACGGCGTCGCCCACACTTTCATCACCGCCGGAGACTATCAGCGCTCACGCGCCTTCTATCGGCGCCTTCTGCCGTTTCTGGGCCTGCAGCCCGTGCTGGACAGCGATGCGATCTATTATTGCATCGGCGGGCGCACCGGCTTCGGCGTCGAGGCGCCGTCGCCGCAATATGCCGGCGAGCGCTTCGTGCAGAGTCGCGTGGGCCTGCATCACCATTGCTTCCGCGCCCGTTCGCGCGCCGACGTCGACGCCGTCCATGCGCTGCTCGCCTCGATCGGCGCCACGATCGTGCATCCCCCGCAGGAGGACGGCTACGCGCCCGGCTATTACTCTCTCCTGTTCGAGGATCCCGACGGCGTGCGCCTGGAGATCAACCATGTCCCCGGACGCGGCCTGCTGGCTGAAGACGGCGTAGCCCGCCCCGTCGGCTCAGCCGCCTGAACGGCGCAGCGCTTCCGCCGCGATCCGCGCGGCGTGCGCCTCGGCGCACGCCAGGTCGTTTTCGTCGGTCGTGTCGATGACGATATCGGCGATCCGCCTCTGCGGCGCGACGCTTGCGGCGTGCGCTGGCGTCACCGTGCGCGCGAACTGCGCGCGTACGAAGCGCTCGCTCCGGCCGCGCTCGCGGACGTCGCGGTCGAGCCGCCGTGCAAGGCGCACGCTCTCGGCGGCGTCGACATAGACCGCCAGATCGACCGCCGCGCGCAGCGGCGGCGTTGCGAACACATGCAGCCCTTCGATCACCAGGAAGCGTGAGACGGCCATGACCTCGGTCTCCGCGCGCCGCGCATGTCGCGTGAAATCGTAGAGCGGCTTGACGAAGCGCTCGCCGCGGCGCGCCGCGTCCAGATGCGCGATCAGCAGCGCATGGTCCTTCGCGCCGGGCGAATCAAAATCATGCGTCGACTCGTCGAAATCCGGGAACATCGTGCGGCAGAGATAGTAGTCGTCCTCCGCGATCAGCGGCGCGGCGAGCCGCAGGGCCGTGCGCGCCGCGATCGTCGTCTTGCCCGAGCCCGAACCGCCCGCGATGCCGATGATGAACGCCATGCCCCAAAGGTGAGGCTCAGTCGGCCGAACGCAAGCGTCTAACCGCGCGC
>JACAEE010000063.1 GCA_013389015.1 Hydrogenophilaceae bacterium
CGCTCATCCTGAGCGACGACGACGCCGCGACGCCGCCGCAACCAGCGCCCGCAGCGCCGGATGCTCCCTCCCCCGCGCCGCCGGGCGACGCAACAGCGACGACCGAAACGCCGGCCGCCGTCTGGCCGCCGTCGCATTCGACTTTGGGCTGGGCCGTCGCGGCGATCGGCGCAGTCGTCGTGCTGCTGGGGATCTATCTGCTGTTCGTGCGCTTCCGCGCATGGCGGCACCGGCGGGCCGGATGAGCGGTCCGACGGTTCGGTTTGCGCGCGCGGTGCGCGGCTCTATAAGCCTTGGGACGGAGAGGGACGATGAATCTCCTGGTGGCGTTGCTTGCGTTCGCAGGGCTGATGGCGTTTCTGTCGACCGCCGTCTCCATTCTGATCGAAGCCGTGCACAAAGCATTCGCGCTGCGCCGCGCCGGCCTTGAGGAAGCGCTGCGCACGCTGCACGACGATGTGCTCGCCAGGCTTTCGCACGGCGATGCGTCGCGTCCGCCCGCAGGGCAGGCGACGCGCACTTCGGCCGAAGCGGCCCGCTTCGCCCGCAGCATGACTGAAAGCGTCTCGTTCGGCGGCAAGGGCCGTTTCTGGTGGCTACGCAATCTGCCAATCCTAAGCTGGTTCTTCACCCGCAAGAAGCACAGGCTCACCACGCTGCAATTCGTCGAGGGCTTCGCGCGCAGCGAAACCGGCGCCCGGCTGCGCTCGCTCGACTATCCCCGCCTGCGCCGCGCGCTCACTGTCGCCGCCTACGAGTTCGAGCGCTATGTCGACGCGCAATCGGAGTATTTTCGCCGCCGCGCCCAGGTCTTCTCGGTTCTGGCCGCGATGGTGTTCGCGTTCGCCGCCAACATCGACGCCTTCTACATCTTCCATCGCCTCGCGACGAACCCGCAGATCAGCGCGGCCCTAGAGCGCGTCGCGTTGAGCCAGCAGCAGCGCGCGCTCGAGGACCCCGAAAGCGGTGATTCCGCGCGCGTCCTGATCGAACAGGCGCAGGAATTCGCCGATTCCGGCCTGCCGATCGGCTACATGGCTTATCCCTATTGTCTGGAAAATGTCGTGTTGATCCTGGCGCACGATCCGCGCTGCCCGCAAGTGACGCGCGCCGCGGGCGACCCCGTTCCGGACAACCCTCCGTTCGGCGAAATCATCGCCAAGGCGCGCGAGCGCGTCCTTACGCCCGGCGGCGGCGGCTTCTTCTGGTTCATCTCAGTGCTCGTCGCTGGCGGTCTGATCGGGCTGGGCGCACCTTTCTGGTACGACGTCTTCCGCCGCATCGCGCGGATCGTGCCGGCGGCGCGCTCGGTCCACGGCGTGCTCGCGGGACGCGACGCGCAATCGCCCGCGCCGGCGGGACGTGAAGTCGTGCGCGACGGCGCCGCCGCCAATCCGAACGCGCTCGTGATCGCCTATCGCGTCGCCAGCGGCCAGGCTACGGAAGCGTCGGCCGGCGCCGAGATCGACCTGCCGCTCGATCCGCTGACGGACGTCGCGCCCGACAGGCCCGGAGCGCCTCACACGCCGAACGCAGACGTCCGTTTCCGCCGTCCGCTTTGAGGAGGAACCGCCATGGCGGCCCAAGACATCGTTTTCGCGGTCACGCAGGTCATTCGGCTTGGAGGCGCGATCAAGGATTTCTTGGAGGCCCGCGTTCTCGAAGCAGACATCAAGGTCGCGCTGGAGAAGGAGGAACAACCGCTCGACTACATTGAGTATGCGATGTCGCAGCCGGACTTCGTCTCAGGCGAAGCCGTCGAAGTCGCCAGGCCGTTTCTGGTCCGCGGCGGATTTGACCGAGACGCGTGCGCGAAGAATCCCATCGCACTAGCCGAAATCGAGCACTTTGCGCGGCAGCGGTTCTTTGATCGACGCCGGGTGCTTTCCGAGAAACCCGGGCTCGCCGGCCTTCTCGCGCTCGACCGCAAGGCGCTGATTGAGGTCGCCCACTGGCACGAGGGCGCATCCGGCGCCTCTCCTGGCCATCGCTTGGGCCTTGCGCTGCTTGGCGTCGCACTGGACGCAGCCGCCGCCTATCCGAAGGTATTCACCGCCGAGGCGGAGGGCCAGAAGCTCATCACGGCATTCCTCGGCAATGTGGCGACGCTGCTTCCTGACCCGACCAACGCCGATCATTTCCGCGTCGGCTTCCTGGAGCGCACCGCCTCGATTCTGCTGACGGCCGGGGCGCGCGTGATCGATGAGAACGCCGACGTCATTTGGGACCAGCCGCGGCTGCGCGATCTCGGTCGCGCGCTCGTGGGGCCGCTGCGCACGCGCTTCGAGGCCGCGATCGCCGGCGACGGACAGCGCGACCCTTATGCGCTGGTCAAGGTCCAGAACGTGCGCGACGAACTGCTGGCGCCGATGACGCAGGCGGCGCTCGGCGTCGTCGCGCAGAATCAGCAGGCCTTTTTGGGCAAGGCGTTCGCCGGGGATTCCGTCCTCGGCGCAGTGACCGAAGCATTCCTCGCTGAAGCGCTCGACGTCCAGAAGACGCAAGGACATGTGCTGCGCGTCTTCAGCCGTTCCGGATTTGTCGGCCTCTATCAGCGCACCTTGACGATAGTCGCAGAGAAGCCGGAGCTGTTCATTCATGGCAAGTCCGAGGCCACCGCCGTCGCGCGCAATGTGCTGACGGCGGCGGCGAACGCGCTCAGCGCCGGGGGAACGCCGCTGCCTTACAAGCGCGACGTCGCCGCGCGCGTCGCCGCCGCCGCCATCGAGGCCGTCGCCGATGGACTGCCGCGCCTCTTCAAGCTCGAAGAGGACAAACCGTGGGATACGGTCGGCGTCAGCGTCCTGCAGAGCATCATGTCCGGCTTCGCCGAAGTGATCCGGGATCCGACCGACGCCTCGATCGAGCGTGTGCTCGGGCGCGAGCAGGCGATCGAAGTCGTTCGCCTGATCGCCGCGCAGGCTGCGCTCACGCCGGGCATGATCGTCGGCGAAGGCGCGAACACGGAAGTCCAGCGGATCGCCAAGTTCGTGGCGGAGCTGATCTCCAAGCCCGGCGCGGACCTGCTGTCTCCGATCATGTGGAACGGGGTGATCGCGTCACTGCTCAGGGAGGCGGCCGCCAATCCCGGCGCCTTGTTCTCGATCGACAGCGAAGGCGAGGGCGCGCTCGCTGCGCATCTCGTCTCGGATCTGTTCGAGTACGCCGCCACGTCATGGGAAGCGCGCGGCGGGCGCCGTCCGGAGCTCCGCCTCTTCGGCGAAACGCTTGCGGAGGCGGCCGCAACCGTCGCACGCGCCGCAGTGCGCAACGTCCGCGCCGCGGTTTCCGCGCAGGGCCGCCAAGCCGCGCTGGACCTCGCCAAGATGCTCGACGGCCTCGCCGCGGACCCGCAAACAAGGCTTTCCGACCACGACTGGCGGTTCCTTTACAAGACCTGGATCGCGCAGGTCATCGAGACCGGCGCGCCGCCCGAGCCGCGCGCGCTCATCGATGCGCTCTATGTGCGCCGCGCGCAGCGTTCGGCGCCGACCGAAGGCGGCGAGTCCGGCGGCAACGGATAGATGATCGGAGGATGGCGAAATGGCGACGAAGACGATTGCGTGGGTGTGCGCGGCTGTCCTGCTGAGCGCGGGCGTCGCCGGCTGCAATGCGGCGATGCAGTTCCGCGACGAACACTACGACGCCTTCACCAGCATCGGCCTCACCCGGCCGGACGCGACGACCGACCAAGCCGCCGCGCGCGCGATCGCAGAAGAGGCGGAGAGCCATGTTCCCAAGGCCACGTCGACCAAGCTGCTCATTGCGCTGCACACGATTGCGGGGCTCGCGTGGCAGCGCGCCGGAGATGACGGGCGCGCGCTCACGCAGTTCGATTTCGCCCGCGCCGCCTGCCAGAACTCTCCCGAAGCGCAAACCGCGAACTGCGATCTGGCGGTTCTCTACCATCGCCGGCTGAACGGCAGGACCATTCTGAGCCACACGCCCGCCCTCATGGAGCGCGGCGACTGGGACGCCCTCGCCGCCCGCGCCGAAGAATATCGCGAGGCGGTGTTCGATGATTGGGCGCCGCTTCCTGAAGGCGTCGATCCGCGCGCCGCCGGCGAAAGCCCCGAGATCGCGGCGCGCCAGAACGCGCTGTGCGAACTGTCGCGCGCCTATCCGCGCCTATTGTCGGCGACGGCGGCGGACGAAGCCGGCGTCCCCGCGCTGAACGCGGCGCGGCGCCGGATCGCCGCTGCCGCGCTCGTCGGACACGAACGCTTGTTCAACCACACGCCGGAGCGCTGCGACGGCGCCGGCCGAGAAACCGAAGCGTGCACGCGCCAAGCCTGGGAAGACGTGCTGAACGTGTGCAGCGCGCTTCCCGCGCAAGGGCTGCGCGGCCTGCGTTAACTGATGGGTGCAGCGTTTCCCTTTTCAGAACGCGAGAAAGGCGACGCCATGCTGGAGCACGAAGAGCGGGTCGCGGTCGTCTTCATCCACGGCCAGGGCCAGCAGCGGCCGATGGAGGACGTCCAGGAGCTCGCGCGCACGGTCTGGGAGGCCGACGGGCGCGGGCGAACCTGGACTGCGCCGGACGCGCGCCTTTCGATGGCCGATCTCCAACGCATCACCACGGAGGCCGGCAGGCCGCCCCCGCGCGTCGATTTCTTCGAGCTCTATTGGGCACACCACATGGCGGGCAACCGCCTGGAGCATTTCATCTCCTGGTTCCGCGAGCTCATGGCGCGTCCGCGTCGCGAAGCGCCGCGCAGCCTGCTGGCGGTGCGCCAGTGGGTGATCCGCTTTATGGAGAGCATCACGCTGCTCTCAATCCTGTTCTCGCTCGGCGTGTCGCTGCTCCTGCCGCAGCCGCCGGGCGGAATCAGCGCCAAGGCTCTGGAGAGGACGTTCGGCCTGCAGGCGCCGACACCGACTGACGTCACCTACGTCCTCATGCTGCTGACGGTGGCGCTGATCTTCGCAGCGACAGCGGTCATCGTCGTCAACGAAGTGATCGGCGGCCTTCCGAAGCGGCGGCGCAGAGCCACCCTGTTCCGTCTGCAGGCGGCGGCGGTGGGCGCCGCGGCCTGGATTCCCTGGGCGCTCGGCATCGGGTTCGCCCTCGCCGTCGGCATCGTCTCGACGCTGGTCTTTCAGGGGCCGCTCCTGGAGTGGGGCGATCTGGGGCTCCCGCTCACAGTGATCACGTTCGTGGCGGCGTTGGCGTTCACGCTGCGCGCGCTCAACACGGCCGCGATCCTCGCCATGTGCACGAGCGCCGTCGCTCTGGTCCTCGCCGTGTTCGGCGGGGTTGATGGGGCGAATCTCTGGCGATACGACGGCCTGAGCCCCTGGGCCAATTCGATCAAGGAATTCCTTCATTGCGAAGGCGCGGCGGCCGATTCCTGCTTCTTCGACGCCGGAAGCTGGGCGCTGCACATCTTCTTTGCGCTCTTCTCGTTCGCCTTCCTCTGGTCGGCGTTCGGGGTTCATGTGGGCGTCGGCGCCGCGCGTCGCTGGTGGATGCGCCTGTTCTGGGCGGCCCTCATCATCGCGATCTCGTGGGGCGTGGCCGCCTGGCATTTGGAACGTCTCTACACGGACGATCTGCGCACCGGCGAACCGCTTGAGGGAGACGCTCTCGAGCAGACCCAGGCGCTCTGGGCGCTCTATGCGTCCGGCGTGACGCTTGCGGTGGTGACGCTGGCCGGCGTGTTCGTGAGCCGCGTGGCCGCGCGCGCGTTTCTCATCCCCGTGATGGCGGATTCAGCGCGCTATTTCAGCCGTCGTCCCGAGCACATCGATGCGCGCCAGAAGATCCGCGAGGCCGGCGTCAAGCTGCTCGACAGTCTGCACAATCCCGAGGCCAAGTATAAGCGCATCATCGTCGTCGCCCACTCCCTGGGCGCGGCCGTGGGCTACGAATTGCTGATGGATTACTGGGCGCGCCAAAGCGGCGCCTACGTGCTTGAGCGCGATCCGGCGGTCGCGGCGGCGCTGCGCGAAGTCGAAAGCGCCGCGCAGGCGCTCAACAGATGCACCGACGAAGCCGAATGCGATCAGGCGCGCAGAGAGTTCCGCATCGCGCAGCGTCGCCTCAGCCGGCTTCTGACCGGCATGGAGCTGGAGCCGACCTCGCACGGCCATGCGGAAGGCAAGCGCTGGCTGATCAGCGACTTCATCACCCTCGGCTCGCCGCTGACGCACGCTTCGCTGCTGCTGGCCGACAGCCGCGCCGACCTCGCCGACAAGCTCGCCGCGCGCAAGCTCGCCGCCTGCCCGCCGACCCTGCACACGCCCAACGGCGCGCTCGATGCGTGCAACGGCGAACTCACTTTCGTGGGCTGGGACAAGCAGACCAGACCCGTTCACTCAGCGCTTTTCGCCGCCGTGCGCTGGACCAACCACTACTTCAAGACCGGCGCCTGGATTGTCGTGGGCGACGTCATCGGCGGGCCGATCGCAACGCCCGCCGACTACAAGAAGGCGCGCAGGGGCCCCGATCGCGGCGATCTCGGACGCGGCGTCCTCGACGTTAAGGTCGATCGCCTGCACACCGGCAAGCTCTTTGCGCACAACGAATACTGGCGCTCGGCCCTGAGCACGGAAGACCTCGCAAAACGCTTGAAGGAGGATGGTCTGCCCCAGCACATCGCCAAGCTCATCGAAGCCATCGACTTCGACGACGTTTCCCCCTGAAGCGCGGCGCGCCGCGTCAGCTCGCGTCGCGCCCAGCGAGCTTGCGCAGGTTCTGCTCGTGGTCGCTGCGGTTGAGCTTGTAGGCCGAGAGCACCATGATCATCGCGAGCCACAGCGCCAGGATCGTCGGCGCGTAATAGGCGCCGAGCCGCATCGCCGCCTCCGGGGTCACCTGCGCGGGATCGGTTACGCCGGCCGGAAACTGGGCGAGCGCCAGGACAAAGCCGGCGGTGATGATGCCAATCCCTTGCACCGCCTTGCGCGTAAACGTCACCGCCGCGAAGAACACGCCTTCGGACCGCCGGCCCGTCTTGAGCTCGGCCTGCTCCACCAGGTCCGCGATCATCGCCGTGAACAGAACCTGGAAGCAAATGATGAGGCCTACATCGATCATCCCGGCGATGAAGACGAACCAGAACACAAACTGCGGATCGTTCGGCAGCCAGCCCATGAGTTTGAGGAAAATCGGCAGCGGCGAACCGGTGAAGGCGATGAGTCCCACGATGATGGCGCCGCGCTTCTTGCCGAGTCGGCGCGTCACGACGGGCGCCAGCAGCGAACCGATTACGGCGGAACCGAACACGCCGAGCACCGCGAGGCCCGATTGGAGATCGCTGAAGCCCCAGAAATAAAAGAGGATGGGGAAGGCGAGCGCCGCCGAGAGTCCCTGCGCAATCGCCGCGAACACCGCCGCGCCGAAAATCGCCGCGAACGATCGATTGGCGAGGGTCTCGAACACCTCCTTGAAGATCTTGGCGAGCGTCAGCGAGCGTCGTGGCGGCGCCGGCCTCAAGCGTGCGATGTTTCCGTGCGTGCCCACGCTTGACACCAAGACGGCCGTGACGATGAGGACTGCGGCCACGACCCCATAAAGCTCATAGGATTCGCGATCGAGCCTTCCATGCGCTGGATAGATGACGAAGAGCATCAGCGCCGACATCAGGTTGCCGATCGTCCACGCGAAATAGAACCGGTAGGACAGCAGGCTAGAGCGCTGGTCGTAGTCGCTCGCCAGCTCTGGAGCGAGCGCCGTGCTTGGCGTCTCGTAGAACGTAATGAACGTCCGAATGAGAACCGCGAGGATCAGCAGGTACCAGAACAGCGCCTCTTGCGACCAACCGGGCGGCGTCCAGATCAGGAAATAGGTCGCCGCCAGCGGGATGGCGGAGAAGTACATGAAGGGATGCCGCCGTCCCCATCGGGAGCGGAAATTGTCGGACCAGTACCCGACGACCGGATCGCTCAGCGCATCGAGCACCAGCGCAACGGTGAGCGCCAGGCCCACCAGCCGCGCGTCAAGCCCGATGACCACGCTGTAGAAGAACAGCAGGAAATAGCTGAAGCCGTTGTCTTTGACGCCGTAGGCGGCCGCGCCATAGCCATAGGCGAGCTTGGTCCAGAGCGAGGGCGCGTCTTGCATCTTGGCGCGCGCCTCGCCCGCGCCCTCAGTCGCCTCCGCCATCCGCGCCTCCCGCCGACGCCTCGTGAAATGGGCGCCGCAGCCGCCATACTGAACTTTCGAGAGCGTCCTCGGCAAGCCCCCGTCGACGCCTCAGCAAGGCGCGGCGCCGGTCGAGCCGCTGCTCCTGGAGCTAGGCCGCAGGCAGCGGCGGGTCGGCGATCTTGAGCAGCTGTTTGCCGAAATTGCGGCCTTCGAACAGCCGCCTGAGCGTCGCCGGGATGTTGTCGAAGCCTTCTTGCAGATCGACTTCGCCCTTGAGCTTGCCGGCCGCAACGAGCGCGCCGAGGCCCGCGACCGCTTCGCCGACGCGCGGGAAATAGTCGAGCACCAGGAAGCCCTCGATCTTCGCGCGCTGGATCACGAGGTTCATGTAATTCTTGAGGCCATAGACCTCGCCTGTATCATAGCCCGAGATCGCGCCGCAGAGCGCCACGCGCGCTTTGAGCGCCAGATGCGCCAGCGCCGCGTCGAAGATCGGCCCGCCGACGTTCTCGTAGATCATGTCGAGGCCATTGGGCGCGAGCGCGGCGATGCGCTGGGCGACGTCCTCGCTCTTGTAGTCGATGCAGGCGTCGAAGCCCGCGACCTCCGTGACCCAGCGCGTCTTCTCAGGCCCGCCGGCGATGCCGATGACGCGCGCGCCGGCGGCCTTGAGGATCTGTCCCGCCGCCGATCCCGTGGCGCCCGCGGCGCCGGAGACGAGCGCCGTCTCGCCCGCGTTCGGCTTCAAGATGTCGTGCACGCCGAACCACGCCGTGACGCTCGTCAGCCCCATCACGCCCAGCGCCTGCTCCGGCGTCACGCCCGCCGGCAGCGGCGTGATCGGCCCGAGCTCGGTGAAACCCTGCGATTGCACATAGTCCTGCCAGCCGAAGGCGCCTTGCACCATCTGCCCGGGCTTGAAGCCGGGATGCTTGGAGGCGACCACCTGCCCGATCGCGCCCGCGCGCACCACCGCGCCGATCGCCACGGCGGGAAGATAGGAGTCCTGGCTGATCCAGATGCGCTGCGTCGGATCAAACGAAAGATGCGTCACCCGCACGCGCACCTCGCCGTCCGCCAAATCGCGCAGCGGCTCGTCGGCGCGTGCGAAATCGCTGTCCTTCAGCTGGCCCGCGGGGCGGCGCGCCAACACCCAGCGCCGGTTCATCTCGCTCATCGTGATCTCCCTGTCGTGCCTACTGTTCTGCGTGCACGAGAAAGGAAATCCGGCGCGCCCGCAAGGGCGCACGAGCGGATCAATCCATATCGGGCCCTTGGCCGATCACGATCCGGTCCGGCGTTGCGATCTCAGGGTCCTCGCCGTCCATGTCGATGATCAGCGGCCCGACGCTGGAATTGCGCAGCCACCGCATCAGCATCAGCGTCTCGGCGTAGTCGTTGAGGCGGATATAGTCGTGGTGGTTGAGCGCGAGCCAGTCGAGCATCGGCTGCAGCTGTCGTTCGAGATCAGGCAGCGGCCGCCCCTCGGACTCGACCTCGCCGCCCGATTGATCGAGCGCGAACATCGACACCGCGAAATGGCTCTGCGCCGCGCTTGTTCCGCCGTTGCGTGAGTGCACGGCGAGCCGGCGCACCGCGCCCGCGCCGCGTTCAAGGGCGATGTCGGCGTCCCGCTCATAATACTGCCACGTGCCCGCTTCGGCGATATTGATGCTCTGCAGCGACGACGGCATCCCCTGGCCGCCATTGATCATGGCCGCCTCCCTGCTCAGAAGCCCGATGTCGTTGAAGGAGAAATCCACCCGCACCGCCGACCACGCCAGTTCGCGCCCATAGAGCGACGGGTGCAGCACCACGCGCCTGGTCGAGGACAGCGCGATCGCCTCGCGCTCGATGCTGGCGTATTCGTTGTTGAAGGCGTCGACCTCGGCTTGCGACGTCGGCGGCGACGCCTGATAGGCTTGCGCCTGCGCTTGCAGCCGCTGCGCCCGCGCCTCCAGCGCCGCGCGCGCCGCAGGATTGAGATCCGTGAACGGATCCATGCTCTGCACCACGAAGATCTCGCCTTCGCGGAAGGCTGTCAGCCCGTAATGCCCGCCCCAGATCGCGGAGAGACCGGCGTAGAAACTGTCGGCGAACAGCGTGCGCGAAGCCGCGATGTAGGTCGCCCCGTCGGCGCTGCGCATGTGTACGATCAGGCGCCCGAAGCGCCCGTCCTGGCGATTGGCCATCCAGGCCGCGGCGATGACGACGTCGCTTGGCGGCGCAAACGAAGCGCCCGCAGCGATGCCGCGCGCCGCACGCGAGGAGCGAATGGCGGTCGCATAGGTGCGCGAGACCGGCGCGCCGCGTCCCGGGCCTGCGCCCGGCGGGCCTTTGGTGCGGTATTCGGGGCCTCCTCCTCCGCCGCCGCCTCCGCCTCCTCCTCCTCCTCCGCCGCCGCCCGTCGAGGATTCCGGCGGCGGCTCGAACGAGATTCCGACATAGTCGGAATAGTGCTGCGCTGAGCGCGCCAGCCCGTCGTTCGCGCGCCGCTCTTCCGCGCTCGCCGCAAGGCTCGCGAGCCGAAGCACCGCCTCGCGCGTGGGCGCGCGGATCGTTCCGGGCCGGCCATGCGCGCGCGCGATCTCCGCCTGGCGCGCCCGGGACGGCATGGCGTCGGCTTCCTGGACAAACGCCGCAAGCCGCGGCTCGAGCGCATCAAGTCCGAGTTCGGTCTGCACCGCCTCCACCGCGCGCAGGAACGGCGCATAGTCTCTGAGCGCGCCATTGCTCGCCAGCGTATCCATCAGGATTCCGCGCAGCGCCTCAGGCGGCGACGGCGGCGGCGTGCCGTCGCGGATCATGCGCGCGACGGCGTCGCGTGTGGTTGAGGATTGCGCCACCGCGGTTTCGAAGCTGAAGCCGGGCCGACGCAAATGGCGCTGCGCGAGCGTGCCCAGATCCGAGAGGTTGCCTTGCGAATAGACGACCGCGAGCACGTCGATCGCCGGCGCCAAGCGTCCTGACGGCGCAGCCGCGCTCGCCGGCGCCGCGAACTGGAACGAGTCCGGCGCATAAGCGGAACGCTGCAGCGTGCGGCGCACGGCGCGCACGTCTTCAAACGCCGGATCGTCGCGTACGGCGCCGAACTGCGATTCCGCCTCGGTGTAGAGGTATACGATCAGCCGGTCGCCCTGGCCAGGCTGCGCCGCCTCCGCGCGGCGATAGAGCTCGCGCAGCAATTCTTCGCTGGACACGTCATGCGCCTGGCGCCCGTCGAGCGAAAGAATGTCCTGCACGGCGCGCGCCAAGGTCTGGTTGCGCAGCGCCTGCACGGTCGCTTCCCGGCCGCGATCCAGCGAAGCCGCGATATCGCCGACGAGCGTATCGGCGCGCACGCGCACCACTTGGGCGGGCGCGGCGGCGGCCGCCGCAACCTCATCTTGGGCCGTGCTCGGCCGCTGGCCGCACGCCGCGGCGAGCGCCATAAGCCCCAACGCTGCAGCCGTCAGAACGCCTCGCAACGCACCCGCTTTGCTCGCCGCCATCGCCGCCTCCTCACCCCTTAGCGCCTCATGTCAGCGCATTGCGCATCTCCAGCGCCGCAGCCAGCCGCTCGGCTTCAACTTGCGCCTCGCCGCGCTGCAGCGCCCATTGCCCGATCGGCGTGATCAGCAGCGCGACGACCGTACGCCGCCCCTTCAAGCCGGCCTTGCCGAACACCTGGGTCCAGAACGCGTGGCTGGGGATCGCCCCGATCATCGGCAATTCGTGCGCCTCGATATATATCTGTCTCGGCTCATACCCTTCCGGAAACGCCGCGGCGAGGATGCTTTGCGTCTGCGTCAGCGCCGCCGCCGCGCGCTCGGGCGTGCCAAGCCCTCGCGCCATCGCCACGATCACCTGTTCGGGAATATGTTGCAATGTGAGGATCGGGCCCACCGGAACCCGCGCCAGCCGCGCCGCGCAGCGGCGGATGTCGGCCGCGCTCAGCGACCGCGGCTCGGTCCGACGCTTGTTGGCGTCCGCGATCAGATTGCGGACCTTTTCCCATTCCTCGCGAAGCGCGCTTGGAAGGGCCTCGGCCGGCTGCCCGGTGTGTGCGCGCCAGTCGAGCGCCGCGCGCAGCGCCGCGCAATCGATCCGCGGCGCCTGGGTCGCGGCGAAGTCCGCGATCCCGGCCTTGTACTGCGCCAAATCGTCGAACGGCAGGTCGTCGATGATGCACGCGACCAGCTTATTGCTGACGGCCGCGAAGTAGAGTTCCTGTTCCCAAACGCTTTTTTCCTTCGCCAGCGCCTGCGAGAAGCACCCCAGCACCGCGCCTGCGTGATTGAGCGCCGAAGCGATCGATTGCGACCAGGACTGGCCGCTGTTCAGATGGTCGATGCCGTGGGCGTCGATATAGGCCTGGTCGAAGCCGAAATTGTTGTCCCCGGCGCCGGGCCGGTCGATCCAGACATGCTCGCCCTCAGCGATGAGCGTCTCCACGAGCGCGCGCACGCGCAAGCGCTTGTCCTCGGAAGCGTGACTGACGAAGATAAAGGACATCGCCCCCACCAGCCCGGCCCATCTGCGGGCCGCGCGCCGATGAAGTCAACCTGTCTCCGCGGCGAACGCGCGCCGCAAAGCCGTCACACCGATCAGGTTCCGCGCGAGCGGGCGCCGGAATCGAGCACATCGGGGCGCAGCGGCGTCATCGTCTCGAGGTCCCAGTCAGCGGGATTGAACGGGCGGCGCGTCTCGGCGTGCCGCGGATAGCCGCCGACTTCGTCTTCGCTGTCGATGATCCCGCCTCGGCCTTCCGCGACGTTGGCGATCACCCGCACGTCATGGACATCGCGATCCCACGGGCGCGCGCCGGCGTTGGCGAGCACGAAGCGCTGCACGTCACGCGCCGGCATGGCTTGCAATCCCTCCGGCCATAGCATCGGGCGGCGCATCTCGATGATCCGTGCGCCGGCCGTCGTGTAGCTGCCGAACATCGGGAGAGGCCGCCCGATACGGTCGACGGCGATGTTGTCGCGCCCGTGATAGTCGAGATCGCCATAGCCGCCGATCATCAGGAACGCGAGCGGCTCGGGCGTGGAGGGGCCCGCGCGCAGCACATTGCCGACGGCGACCATGCGCCCCCGCTCGAAGGGATGCGCGCCCCATTCCTCCGCCATCAGATTGTAATGGATCGCGCGCGGGCCGGGATCATAGATGAGGTTGTTGACGATCACGCCATGCACGCCGCCCTTGAACATCGGGCTACGCTCATAATTGTGCGCATAGAGATTGTTGACGATCAGGATGTTGGTGACGTTGTCGTGGATCAGCGATCCCTTCGAGTGCTCGAATTTCGAATGCGTCGAATCCGCAAGCCCTTCGGCGATGATGTTGTTGGAGAAGGTGATGTCGTGTGACGTGCCGGCGCGCCATTCCGCAGGCGTCGCGCCGGTGAAACGCGGGCCGGACGCCGAGAGGTTCTCGTCCGTCGCCCAGGTCAGCGTGCAGTGATCGACGATGACGTTGTAGGCCGCTTGCGTCGAGATCGCGTCTTCGTCCCAGCCGCTGCCGCGCGCCTGCCCGGCCGAGCCCGGACGGATCCGGATGTGCTGGACGATCACGTCGTGCGCGGCGATGTCCATGCCGCCGCGGATGAGCGTGATTCCGGGCGAGGGCGCCGTCTGCCCCGCGATGGAGAGGAACGGCTCGGTGACGCGCAGCGTGCGCCGGTCGAGGTCGATCACGCCGCCGACTTCAAACACGATGATACGCGGCCCCGGCGTTTCGATCGCGGCGCGCAGCGAGCCGGGGCCCTCGCTGTTGAGGTTGGTGACGCGCAGGATCGCCCCGCCGCGCCCGCCAGGCGTCTGCGCGCCCCAGCCGAGCGCGCCAGGAAACGCAAGCGTGCTTTCGCCGCCGCGCGCGCTTTGCGCAGCCGTAGGAACCGCCGAGGCCGCCGCGAGCGCGCCCGCCGCCAGGACCGCCATCGCCAAAAGACGCACGTCCGTTCCTCCCCGACTTTGTTCTCGTCCGTCGCGGCCCCGCGACAAAGGTCCTGCCCCAGGCGATAGAAATTGACACCGGTTTCCTAACGCATCAAGTTCACCCCACCAAGGCCCGTGCGGCCGCTTTTCGACACGTGGCGCCCGCGGGCTTCGGGCGCGTCCAGCGAGGCCGTTCTTGACTGAAGCTCTGAAGCGCCAGTTCTCTCCGAGCGCCATCGCCGGCGCTTTTGTGGAGGCGCGCCGTCTGGCCCAGGCGTTGGCGGCCTATCCCGGCGTGCGCCCAACGACTCTGGCGGAAGCCTATGCGGTCCAGGACGCGGCGATCGCGCTTTGGCCTGACGCGGTGGCCGGATGGAAGATCGGCCTTGTTCCGCCCGACCAGCGCGCCGCGGTGGGCGCCGATCGCATCGCGGGGCCGATCTTCACCCGCCAGGTTCAACACGCCGCGCGCGCCGGCGTCGCCGACCTCCCGGTCATCCGCGGCGGCTTTTCCGCGGTGGAGGCGGAGTTCGTCTTCCGCATCGGCGCCGACGCGCCGACCGATCGCCGGGCCTGGACGCCGATCGACGCCGCCGCCTTGCCGCTCGATCTGCACATCGGCGTTGAATGCGCCGGCTCTCCGCTCGCCGCGATCAATGATCTGGGCGCCGCCGTCACCGCGTCCGACTTCGGCAATAACGCCGGCCTCGTCGTCGGGCAGGCGATTCCCGACTGGCGCAAGCGGGCCTGGTCGGAACTGACCGCGCAAACCTTCATCGACGATGTGGAGGTCGGCGCGGGCGCCGCCGCCGCATTGCCGGGCGGGCCTTTCTCCGCGCTCGCCTTCATTCTCGAACACGCCGCGGCGCGCGGCCGTCCGCTCCGCGCGGGACAATGGATTTCGACCGGCGCGGTGACGGGCGTCCACCGCATCGCGGTGGGCCAGCGCGCGCGCTGCGTGTTCGATCGCCTGGGCGAGGTCTCGTGCCGCATGGTGGAAGCCGTCGCCGGCGCAGGCGCGGCCGCATGAGGATCGGCCGCCGCAGCGTGCTCGCCGGCGCCGTGGTCGCAGCCGGCGCAGGCCTGGCCTCCGCCAAGCCCGGCCGCGCCGCGCTCACCGCCGTAGACGTTCACCCGAGCGACTATCCCACCGTGGAAGCCGTGCGTTGGCTCGGGCGGGAACTCGAGCGCGAGACCCAGGGCCGGCTCTCCATCCGCCTCTATCCGGGCGGCCAGCTTGGCGCGGAGACCGACACCGTCGCGCTGGCGCGCTACCGCGTGATCGATTTCTGCCGGGTCACGGCGGCCGCGCTCAACAATGCGTTTCCGATGACGCAGGCGCTGACGCTGCCCTTCACGTTCGAGGACGAGGCGCACATGCGCCGCGTCGTCGACGGCGAAATCGGCGCCGCCATCCGTGCAGGCTTCGAGCGCCGCGGCCTCATCGGCCTTTGCTTCTATGACGGAGGCGCGCGTTCGATGTACACCGCCCGCCGCGCGATCCATACGCCGCGCGACATGCACGGGCTCAAAGTGCGCGTGCCGCGCTCCGACATCTTCATGGAGATGATCGATGCGATGGGCGCAAACGCGACGCCCATCCCCTTCGGCGAAGTGTTCACCGGCCTGCAGACCCACCTGATCGACGCTGCGGAGAACAATTGGTCGACCTTCGAATCGACGCGGCAATACGAGGTCGCCCGCTTCTGGTCCGAGACCGAGCACTGCCATTCCCCCGATGCGCTGCTGTTCTCCAAGGCGCGCTATGACCTGATGTCTCGCGCCGATCAGGATCTCCTGCGCGCCAAGGCCGCGGAATCGGTGATGATCATGCGCGTGCTGTGGGACGCA
The DNA here is from genome assembly GCA_013389015.1 of Hydrogenophilaceae bacterium. Taxonomy (GTDB): domain Bacteria; phylum Pseudomonadota; class Alphaproteobacteria; order Caulobacterales; family Aquidulcibacteraceae; genus CADEEL01. The sequence continues at coordinate 15,859 of JACAEE010000063.1, forward strand.
AAGCAGGCCGCCGCGCGCCGCGCCGTGCTGGCGGACGGCGTCGCCGCCAACGCGGTCGACCGCGCGCTCTTCATCGAAGCTGCAGCGCCCATGCGCCGCCGTCACGCCCAGGATGAATCCCTGGGCGCGCTGATGCGCCGGATCGAGAACCAGACCTAGGCCCATCGGCGGCCGGAAAGACGCGAACACGCGGCGGGAGGAAAGATGACAGACAAACGCGCAAGCGTCTTCGACCAGATCGCGGCGTCGGCGCTTGCGCTTGCGGGCGCAGCGCTCGTCGCGCTCGTGCTGGTGCTCGCCTGGCAGGTGTTCGGCCGCTACGTGCTCAACGATTCGCCGGGCTGGACCGAGCCTGTCGCGCTCACCCTGATGAGCGTGGCCGCGCTTCTGGGCGCTGCGATCGCCGTACGCCTGGAGAGCCATTTCGCGTTCCCGACTTTGGTGGAGAGCGCGCCCATGGCGATGCGCCATGGGCTCAAGACCTTCGCGCGGCTGATTGCGCTCGCCTCCGGCCTCGCGCTCGCCGGCTATGGCGCCTTCCTGGTGTCCGACGCCTGGAGTATCAAGATGGCGGGCGCGCCCGCGCCTGAAGGCGTGGCCTATATCGGCCTGCCGCTCGGCGGCGCGCTCATGGCGCTCTTCGCCGTCGAACGTCTGATCAAGGGCGACGTTTCCGAGGAGCGCGGTTAATGGAGATCCTCGCGCTCTTCGCCGTCTTCGCGCTCTTGCTGGTGCTCGGCGTGCCGGTGGCGTTCGCCATCGCAGCCTCGACGTTGACGACGATCCTGATGCTCGGCCTGCCGCCGGTGGTGGTGGTGCAGCAGGTGGCGGCCGGCTTCGGCAAGGTGTCGCTGCTCGCCATTCCGCTTTTCATTTTCGCGGGCGAACTCATGCTGCGCGGCGGCATTTCGGAGCGCCTGATCGCGCTCGCCTCTTCGCTGGTCGGGCATTTGCGCGGCGGCCTGGGGCAAGTCAGCGTCGTGGCGTCGACGCTGTTCGGCGGCGTCTCCGGTTCGGCGCTGGCCGACGTCTCGGCCATCGGGTCGACGCTGATCCCGCAAATGGAGAAGCGCGGCTTCTCCAAGGACTATGCGGTCGACGTCACCATCTCCGCTGCGCTCGTGGCGCTGCTGTTGCCGCCCTCGCACAACCTCATCCTGTTCTCCGCCGTGGCCGGCGGCGCCTCGATCGCGGATCTGTTCGCCGCGGGAATCATTCCGGCCCTCCTCCTGGCGATCGGTGTGATGGCGGCCGCCTATCTGCTCGCCCGCGCCCGCGGCTATCCGACGGAGGCGTTTCCCGGCCTTGCGGCGGTCGGCGCGCGCCTCGTGGCCGCGATCCCCGGCCTGTTGCTGATCGTGGTGATTTTCGGCGGCATTCGCGCCGGAATCTTCACGGCGGTCGAGAGCGCCGCGATAGCGGTGCTCTACGCGCTCCTGGTCACCGCCGTGGTCTATCGTTCGATGCCGTGGCCGGCGTTCAAGGGCGCGGTCGCGCACGCCGCGCGCGCGTCCGGGGCGATCCTGTTCGTGATCGGCGCGGCCGGCGCCTTCGGCTGGCTGCTCGCCTATCTCGAAATCCCCGCCATGGCCGTGGACGCGCTGCAGGGGGTCACGCACGAAAAGCATCTCATGCTGCTCTTGATGCTGGTCGTGCTTCTGGTGCTGGGCACGTTCATGGATCTGGCGCCCATGATCATCATCTGCACGCCGATCTTCCTGCCCGTGGCGCGCGCCTATGGCGTCGATCCGCTGCACTTCGGCGTGATCTTGGTGCTCGCCGCCGGCATCGGTCTCATCACCCCGCCCGTGGGCTCGGTCCTGTTCGTGGGCGCAGCGATCGGGCGCATCAGCATCGCCGAGGCGATGCGATCGATCTGGCCCTTCTACCTCGCCGCGATCGCGGTCCTTTTGCTGGTGACGTTCGTGCCCGCGCTCTCGCTCACGCTGCCTGCGCTGTTCTAACGGCGCACCTCGAGCCCGCGCTCCAGCATCGCCTCGACGTCGCCGACACGCGCGAGATTGAAATCGCCTGGCGTCACATGCTTGAGGCAGGCCGCCGCCAGCGCAAACGAGAGCGCGCGCCCATCCTCCATGCCCGAGCGCAATCCATGCAGCAGCCCCGCCGCGAACGCGTCGCCGGCGCCGATGCGATCGACGATGTGCGTGAGATCCATGCCCGGCGCGTGATGGACGCCGTCGCGCGCATAGAGCGTGGCGGAGAGCTCGTTGTGATTGGCGCTATGCTGGACGCGCGTAGTGTGCGCGATGCGGCCAAGCTGCGGAAACGCCGCGAACGCCTCCGCCGCCGCGTGACGGTCGCGCGCCTCGTCCGCGGCGAACGTCCTGCCGAGCGCAAGCGCAATGTCGCGATGATCGCCGAACACGATGTCTGCGTGCGCGAGGATGTCCTTGAGCACGCGCGCGGCGTTTCCGTTCCAGGCTTCCCAGAGCTTTGCCCGGTAGTTGCAGTCGAACGACACCGCGACGCCAAGCCGCCGCGCTTCGCGAACCGCGCGCTGCACGCCGCGCGCGGCCTCCGGCCCCAGCGCAGCGGTGACGCCCGAGACGTGGAGGAGCCCCGCGCCAGCGAGCGCCTCCGCCCAATCGATCGCGTCGAAATCAGCGCGCGCGAACGCCGATCCGGCGCGGTCATAGAGCACCTCCGCCGCCCGCGGACCCGCGCCCGGCGTGAGGAAATAGAGCCCCATGCGGCCCGCCGCCGTCTTCACGCCGTCGACATCGACGCCGTACCGGCGCAATTCCTCGCACGCCGCCCGTCCAAGCGCATTGTCCGGCGCAAAGCTCAGCATGCGGACGTCATGTCCGAACCGGGCGAGCGAGACCGCGACATTGGCTTCCGCGCCCCCGAACGCGACCTCCAGCGCCTTGCTCTGCAGCAGCCATTCCGCGCCGGGCGCCGACAGCCGGATGAGGATTTCTCCGAACGCGACGATGCGGCCGTCCTTGCGCACGCCTGCCTCCGTTTGACGTTCAAGGTTAGCACCAAAAGCAAACGGCGCCGATGGGGTCGGCGCCGCTGGAGGTCATGCCGGCAGCGCCGGCGGGGAGCAAGTCAGTAATTGTAGCGCAGGCCCAGATAGAACTGGCGCCCGTAATGGTGATAGAAGGAGAGCCGGTCGTCCGGCGTCAGGTACTGATCGTTGACTTCATCGGTGAGGTTGACGCCCTCGAGCGTGAACCGCAGCCGCTCATTGAACGTCCACGAGGCGGACGCATCGATATTGAGCGTGCTCGCGGTCTCTTCCGTGGCGTTGCCGTTGCGGCCCGGCAGCGTCGTCGGATAGTCGCTGCGATAGGCAGCCGAGACCCGCGCGCCGAACCGGTCGTCTTCGTAATAGAAGGTGGCGTTGTAGGCCTCCTCCGACAGCCCCACGAGATTGCTGCTCAGGATGACGACGCCTGATGAATTGACGTAGTCGATGTCGGATTCCACCCGCGTATAGTTCGCCGCGATTCCGAAATTCGACAACGGGCCGTCGAGGAAGAAGAACGGCAGCTGCAGCCCGATCTCGAAGCCCTGCACCGGCCCGCCGGGCGTGTTGCGCGGCAGGTCGAAATTCCAGTCGAGGCTAGGATTGCAGCTCGTCGAGTTGACGCCGCCTGGGCATGCCGCCGTCGCCACGCTGTCAGGTAGGCCGAGCACGTTGCCGGTGAACGGCCGCGTCTCGCGCACGGTCTGCACGAAGCTGTCGATGTCCTTGTAGAACACCGCCACCGAGAACAGCGAATCCTCGGCGAAATACCACTCGAACGAGAGGTCGTAGGCCGTCGCGCGGAACGGATCGAGTTCGGGATTGCCCGCCTGCACTGTGCGGTTCGATCCAGAAACCGAAACCGTGGCGCCCGGATTGAGGTTGCCCAGCCCGGGGCGCGTCATCACCTTGGCCGCAGCGAAGCGGATGAGGAAATCGCTCATCGGCTCCAGCACGAGATTGAGCGAGGGCAGCGTATCGGAATAGGAACGCTCGACGCTCGTCTGCACCGGAACGCCGGCGCTGAACGTGTAGCCGGTCGAGGTCTGGTCGGTCTCGACATAGCGCACGCCGATATTGCCGCGGAACGGCATGGCGCCGAGGCTCGTGGCCCAGTCCGCCTGCACATAGGCGCCGCGATCCTCTTCCTCGACCGAGCGATTGTTGCCCAGCGCCGGCTGGATCCCCATCGGGAAGACGCTGGTGTTGTAGAGATCCCAGAGCGCCGCCGCCGCATCGATGTTCGGGATGAGCCAGGTGCGCGTCAGCCCCGCCGGCAGATCGAGCCCACGCCCGGGAATGGTGATGAGCCGGCTATAGGCCGAGATCGGCGTGCCGCTGGCGAAGGCTGGGAGCACCCCTTCCTGGTTCGCCGCCGTGCCGTTCGAACGCCGCAGCTCCGCGGTTTCGAACTCGTAATTGCGCCAATTGACGCCGCCCTTCAGCGTGAAGGCCGGCGAGATGTCGAACGCAAGATCGCCCTGCACGGTCGAGTAGGTGTTGAGCGCCGATTGCGGCCGCAGCCGGATTTGCGACAGCGTCCACGACGCAGGATTGGTCACGTCGGTGCTCCCGTACGTGATCAGCGGCAGCCGGTTGTCCTGGCGGAAATCATAGACATAGCCGTCGATATTGTTGGCGTCGAACAGCAGCGTCGTCTGCACCGGGTTGTCGTGCTCGGACTCCGCATGGCCCGCCAGGACGTTGAGGCGCACCGCGTCATTGAACCGATGCGAGAGATTGAACGTCGCCTGCGTGAATTCCGTCGATAGTTCGTCGAACCGCGACTCGGTGCGGATGTCGACATTGTCGAACACGCCATAGACCAGCGAATTGCCCTCGATCTCCGCGTCGAGCACGGTGACGCCGCCGATCCCGGATGCGCCCGCGGTGCTGAACACCGGCGCCTGCAGGAAGTTTTCGGAACGCGTGCTGTCGAACTTGGCGTAGAGGACGTTCAGCGTCGCTTCCGTGCCGCGCTGCGGGCGCCATTGCAGCGCGCCGGTCACGCCGAGCCGCTCCTGCGTGCCCGCATAGACGTCATAGCGCGGGATCCGCGGGTGGAACGCGGCGTTGATGCCGGGAAACGCCGCCTCGTTGGCGGCCGAGAACCCGCCCGATTGCCAGCGCACGGTGCTCGCGCCTTCTTCGAGATACTCCTTCTCGTTGTAGGCGACAGAGAGCAGGCCGCCGAAGGTTCCGTTCGCCCAAGTGTCGCTCACGAGGAACGCGATGCGCGGATCGTATTGCTCGGAGAGGTCGTTGTAGCCGCCCTGCGCCGAGAGCGCCAAGGTGTAGCCGTCATAGTCGAACGGCAGCGCCGTCCTGAGATCGACGGTGGCGCCGAGCGAGCCTTCTTCGGTTTCCGCCGAGGCGGTCTTGCGCACGGTGATGCTGTTGAAGAGATCCGACGCGAAGACGTTGAAGTCGAACGCGCGGTCGCGGTTGGTGCCGCCGGCCGCGTCCGTGCCGCCGACGGTGGAAAGCGCCTCCATGCCGTTGATGCGCACGCGCGTGAACTGGGGGCCGAGCCCGCGCACCGAGATCTGGCGTCCTTCGCCGGCGTCGCGCGCGATCGAAACGCCGGGAATGCGCTGGATGGATTCAGAGAGGTTGAGGTCGGGAAAGTCGGCGATGTCCTCCGCCAGGATCGCATCCACCGCCACGACGGAATCGCGCTTGACGTCGATCGCTGCGGCCAGCGATCCGCGGAAACCGGTCACGATGATCTCTTCGCTCTCGGCCGTGGCCGCCGCCTCTTGTGCGGCCGCCTGCCCGGGACCGTAGAGCGTCGCCGCCGCCCAGACCGCCAGCGACACGCCGCCGAGCAGACCCTTCCTGGCGCCGGCCTCCGCCTTCTTCGACATCTCTTCCTCCCGGTTCCGATTCCGCGCGCCGGAGATCCCCGCCTGCGCCAGTGGAACTTACATTATCCGCTCTCGCGTTCATGACACCGGTGTCAGACGTCCACGCAAGACCGCTATGACACCGGTGACAAAGCCCAACCTATCAAGCTCCGCACGAAACTCAAGAAAAAGCCGCAAACGCCGCGCCGCGCGCGAAGACTGCGCCGCGAGTGTTGCCGGTCTGCCGCACTCGGCGCCGCGCTCAGCGGGCCAGCCAGCCGCCGTCCACCGGGATGATCGCGCCATGCACGTAGTCCGACGCGCGCGAGGCGAGAAACACCGCCGCCCCGGCGAGGTCCTCGCCCACGCCCCAGCGGCCCGCCGGAATCCGCTCGAGGATCGCGGCGTTGCGCTTGTCGTCGGCGCGCAGCGGCGCGGTGTTGTCCGTCGCCATGTAGCCTGGCGCGATGGCGTTGACGTTGACGCCGCGCCCCGCCCATTCATTGGCGAGAAGCCGCGTAATCCCGGCCAGCCCGCTTTTCGATGCGGTGTAGCTCGCTGTGCGCACCCCGCCTTGGAACGACAGCATCGAGGCGATGTTGATGATCTTGCCGCGCCCCTCGCCCAGCATATGCCGCCCCGCCGCTTGGGCGAGAAAGAACGCGGATTTGAGATTGGTGTCGATGACCGCGTCCCAGTCCGCCTCGGCGAAATCGGCCGCATCCGCGCGCCGGATCACGCCGGCGTTGTTGACGAGGATGTCAAGCCGCCCGAACGCGTCCAGAGTGCGCGCGACGACGCCTTGGATCGGCGCGATCGTCTGCAAGTCCGCAGCGAGCGCGAGATAGCGCCGCCCCATCGCCTCGACGCGCTCCTTGGTCTGAGATTGATCGGAGACGCCGACGCCGGCGATATCGGCGCCCGCTTCCGCGAGCGCCGCCGCGATCGCCTGCCCGAGCCCGCGGCTCGCGCCCGTCACCAGCGCCGTCTGGCCCGCGAGACTGAAGAGCGCGCTCATTTCAGTTGGCAGATATCGAGGACGTTCATGTCCGTATAATCGAGGTTCTCTCCGCCCATCGCCCAGATGAAGGCGTAGTTGGACGTGCCCGCCCCCATATGGATCGACCAGGGCGGCGACACCACCGCCTCCTCGTTCGCCACCACGATATGGCGCGCCTTGTCCGGCTCGCCCATGAAGTGGAACACCCGCTCGTCATCCTTGAGCCCGAAATAGAAATACACTTCCGAGCGGCGGTCGTGCAGGTGCGGCGGCATCGTGTTCCACACGCTGCCCGGCTTGAGGATCGTCAGCCCAAGGAGCAATTGCGCCGAGCGGCACACGCCCGGGATGATGTATTGATAGATCGTCCGTTCATTGGATGTCTCAAGCGCTCCGCGCTCGAGCGGCGTGGCCTGCTCGATCGAGATCTTGCGCGTCTCGAAGCGCGCATGCGCCGGCGTCGACACGAGATAGAAATGCGCCGGGTTCGCCTTGTCTACGCTCTCGAACAGGACCTCGCTCGATCCCATCGGCGCATAGAGACCGTCGCGCGAGCCGAGCTCGAACGTCTCTCCGTCGACGCGCACGCGCCCCGCGCCCGCGACATTCACCACGCCCAGTTCGCGCCGCTCCAGGAACGGCTTGCCTTTGGCCGATTCCGGCTCGCTCTGCGCCGGCAGCGCGACCGGCGCGCCGGCGGGCGCAGCGCCCCCGATCACAAAGCGCTCATTATGCGAATAGAAGAGATTGACGGCGCCGGGCGTGAAGATCCCGTCGATCAGATAGCGCGCCCTGAGCGCCGCATTGTCCGCCCCCGCCATCATGTCCGGGTGCGTGGCCTGGTAGGTTTTCTTGAACACGCGCGCCTCCTCATCCGGCTCCTGGGCGGGGTCCGTGCGGCCCTGTCGTAGCGCCTCTGGTAACCGGTGTCAAAAACCGCGCTGACCCTACTTCGCCGCCGCCGTGGACTCCCGGACCACCAGATGCGCCGAGAACGGGCGCGCGTCCGCCGCCGCGGGCGGCGTTCCGCTCTCGGCCCGCAGCAGCTTCTGCGCCGCCGCGCGGCCCATCTCCACCAGCGGCCAGCGCACCGTCGTCAGCGGCGGCCAGAGCCGGCTCGACACCGGCGTATCGTCGAACCCGACGATCGAGAGATCGCGCGGGATGGCGACGCCGAGCTTGCGCGCGGCTTCATAGACCCCCGCGGCCATCTCGTCATTGGCGGCGAAAATCGCGGTCGGGCGCGGCTTCTGCGCGAGCAGCTGCAGCGCCGCCTCGATCCCGGACTCGTAGGTGTAGGCGCCCTGCGCGACATACGCCTCCGGCAGATCGATCCCGTGCGCCTTCAGCCCCTCCACGAACCCCTCGCGCCGTTCCTTGCCTGAGCGGAATCCCGGCGGCCCGGAGATGAAGCCGATGCGCGTATGCCCCAGCATGGCCAGATGCGTCGCCGCCTCCGACGTCGCCAGCCGGTCGTTCGAAACGATGAGATGGGCCGGCCCGTCGATCACGGCGGAGGCCACGCGCACATAATGCACGTTCCGCTCGCGCAGCATCTCCACCAGCTTGTTGTTCTCCGACACCGGCGGCAGCAACACGACGCCGTAGAGCTTTTGCCGCTCCACGAACGCCATCACTTCGGGAAGGAAGTTTTTCGCCAGCCGGTCGCACGGATGCAGCACGATCTCGTAGCCGGAGCCGCGCACGCCCTCGAGCACGCCCTGCTGCGCGCTCACCACGAACTGCGCGTTGGGATTGTCGTAGACGAGCCCGATCAGGAACGAGCGGCGGAACGCGAGCCCGCGCGCCTGCGGATCAGGCACATAGCCCAGCTCGTTCATGATCTCGTGGATGCGCTGGCGCGTGTCCTCTTTCACGAACGGCGATTGGTTGATCACCCGCGAAACGGTCTTCTTCGACACCTCCGCCAGCCGCGCGATATCGTTGATCGTGGCGCGCCGTTTGGGAGGGGCAGGCTTGCTGCGTGCGGACGGGGACAAGACGCACTCCTTGCGCCCGCCGCTCAGCAGGCGGACGCCCAAAATGTCCTTAGCGACATTACCCGCCTTCCGCCACCCCGCCAAATCGCCTTGAATTCAGCGGCGCCACCGGTTACCGATCAGCATGCTCACATCCGCCGAGCTGATGCGCGCAGGCCCGGTCATGGCGGTCCTGACCCTTGAGGCCGCCGCCGACGCCGTCCCAGTCGCACGGGCGCTGCTGGCGGGCGGGATTCGCGCGCTGGAAGTGACGCTGCGCACCCCGGAGGCGCTTCGGGCGATCGAGGCGCTGAGCGGGGTGGACGGCGCATTGGCCGGCGCGGGCACAGTGCTCTGCGTCGATGACGCTGCGCGCGCCGCGGCCGCGGGCGCCCGTTTCCTCGTCAGCCCCGGCTTTCGGCCTGCGCTTGCAGACGCCGCGCGCCGTCTCGCCCTGCCCTGGTTGCCCGGCGTCGCCACCGCCAGCGAGATCATGGCCGCGCGCGAAGCCGGCTTCGACGACCTCAAATTCTTCCCGGCCGAAACCAGCGGGGGCGCCGCCGCCGTCGCCGCCTTCGCCGGCCCGTTCCCGATGGCGCGCTTCTGCCCGACCGGCGGGATCACGCAGGCGAACGCGCCGCGCTATCTCGCGCTCGCCAATGTCGCATGCGTCGGCGGCTCATGGCTTGCGCCGCGCGACCTCGTCGCCCGGCGCGACTGGGCGGAGATCGAGGCGCGCGCGCGCGCCGCTGCAGCGCTGGCGCGGGGCTGACGCGCCGGGTTCAGCGCATGCTGTTCATCACCGAAGCAAAAATGTTGGCGCCGCGTTCGTCGCTGATCCCCAGCGCGCGCCAGATGTGGCGAATGATGTTGGGCTCGCCGCTGACCACCTTGCGGTCGATGATCGCGGTTTGCGACGCCGTCTCGAGCAGCGCCTCGCGATACTGCGCCGGCACCGCGCCCGCCCATTGCTGGACCAGCCCTTCCCACGGCTCCGAGAGCAGGCGCGCCTTCACCCGCGCCAGCATCGGATTGAACTCCTCCGCCGGCACGTCGCGGAACAACGGGTGGCGGTTCTGCAGCGCCTTCCACCACGCGAACTCATCCTCGGAGAATGTGCCGTCGGACAGGATGACGGCCATGCACACGCCGATCCCGGCTTCCACGAAGGCGCGATATTCGGGCGTTGGACCAGTCATGGGAGCTCCTTTAGCCGGCGCGGCGAAACGCGTCCCACGCCTTACGCTGGAACCGGCGCGCCCGCCAGCACAGAAAGGCGCCGCTACTGATCGCTCTGGCCGAACACCTGTTGGCCGGTGGCGACGGGCGGCGCGGCGGTCGGGATCGGTCGGCTGCAGCCGGAGGCGCGCGGATTGTCGAGGCAGCGCCGGCGCGCCTTGTTTTCCTCGCGCATGCGGTCGATCCAGTCCTGCATCGGCGAAACCGTGGTCGGCGGCGGCGCCTTGCCGTCGCGGATCAGTTGGTTCTCCCGCTGCAGCGCGGTGGCGTAGGCGGTTTCGGCCGCGCGCAGCGCCTCTTGCTCGGCCACCCGGCGCTCAAGCGTCTTTTCCTTCTCGGAAAACTCATCGCGCAGCTCGGCGAGCTTGGTCGTCGCCTGCGTCCACTGGTATCCGAAGAAGCCGGTCAGCGCGAGCGCGAACACAAGCGCCACGCCGATGATCATGGTCGGGCCGCGCGAGCCCGGGTTCTGGATCACGACGGGTTTGTCGTCGCCCCAGCCCAATTGGTCCTTTTCCGCCATTCTGAGGCCTCCGGTCCGAAATCAGTTCCTGCGCGCCGCGCAGTCGCGAAATCCATAGCGAATGAAATACGCATCCGCATCCTGGGTTCTGTTGGCGAGGATTTCCTGCCCGGCATTGCGGAAGCCGGCGCAGGTGTAGACATAGCCCTGCCCCGCCATCAGCCGCCCGCGCAGGCGCTCCCGCTCCTGCGGCGGCGTCGCGCCGGTGAGGTCGGCGTCGAGCGCAGCAACGCCCGCTTCAAACGACTCCAGCGCCGATTCCCAGGCCGCGCTTTGCGCGACCCCGCGCAGCCGATAGGTCTCGCGCAGATAGAACATGCCCTCATAGAGGAGCGCGACCGGATTGGCGCTGTCGGTTTCGCAATAGCGCGCGCCGTCCCCTTCGGTCCGCCGGAAATAGAGGCGCACCAGGCATGCCTGGCTCGAATAGCGCTCAGGCGCGAGCCGTGCGGCCTCGTCGGCGCTGCCGATCGCCACGTCCGAGAGCCGCCGCGGCGCGCCGC
>JACAEE010000077.1 GCA_013389015.1 Hydrogenophilaceae bacterium
GCGGAGAGCCGGAACCCAGAAGATCGTCGAGCGCCGCGCGTTTGCCGCTGGGTTGCGGGTCTTCCCCTCGCTTTCGCGAGGGTTCGCCCGGAATGAGGGAGAAGAGAATGAATCCGTTTGATCGCCACGCGCTCTAGGCGGCGCGGCCGCGGTCGCAGCGCTCAGCGCGGCCCGTTCAGGAACGCCTGCACGTGCGCGTAGAGTCCGTGCGCCACAAGGTCGTCGTGGCCGGCGTTCGGCACGCGGATGAAGCGTTTCGGCTCGCGCGCCAGGGCGAAGAGCCGCTCGCCATAGCGGATCGGAATCTGGTCGTCGGCTTCACCATGCACGATCAGAACGGGGGCGGCCACATCAGCGATCCAATCGCGCGAGCGGAACTGATCGCGCACCAGGAGATGCGCCGGCAAGAGCGGATAGAGGCTCTGGGCGACGTCGACGACGGCGGTGAACGGCGCCTCGAGCACGAGCGCGCGGGCGGGAACGTCGCGCGCAAGCCGTACGGCGACGGCCGAACCGAGCGAAAAGCCGTGAATGACGATGCGCTGCGCCGCATAGCGCGCGGCGAGCCAATCATAGCCCGTGCGCGCGTCGGCGTGCAGACCGGCCTCCGTCGGCGCGCCGGTGGAGCCGGAATAGCCGCGATAATAAACGGCGAGGAAGCCGGCGCCCGTCTCGCGGATCGCCGCCCAGCGGGCGAGATTGCTCTGCGGCGCGCCGCCATTGCCGTCGAAGAAGAGGTGGATCGGCGCGGCTTCATCCTGCGGCGGCGCGAACCAGGCGACGAGGCGCTCGCCGTCGGGCGTGTCGAGGCGCAGCGAATCGATCCCCGCGGGCGGCGGAACAATGTCCGTAGACGGAAAATAGAGCAGGTTGCGCTGCAGGACGAACGCGGCGGCGCAAATCGCGACGTAGACGATCGCCGCGCCGATCAGCACACGGATGATCATTCGGGATAGGTCTTGCGCATGTAGGCGACGGAACGCGCCACGATCTCTTTGAGCACGGCGCCGTCAATGTCGGCAAGCTTGTTGAGATAGAGGCAGGACTTGCCGGTCTTGTGCTTGCCGAGCTTCGCCATCAGCGCGCCCTCCCCGGCGAAGCCCGACATCACGTAGAGCACCAGATTGGCCTTGCGCGGCGAGAAGCCGACGATCGGCCAGGGGCCGGTCGGGGACATGTAGGCGCCATAGCCGATGATCGAAGGTCCCCACATCACCGGCTTCTCGCCGGTGATCTCGCGCATGAGCTTGTCGACCGCCTTGGCGTCCTTGCGGCGCTGCTCGTTCTCGACGGCGTCGATGAACGCGGCGACGGAGGCGGCCGTGGGCTTGGTCTTGGGTTCCTTGGTGGACGCGGGTTTGGGCGCCTTCTTCCTTGTGAGCGCTCCGCCCCTCCCCGTCTTCGCCGTTCGCGCCATTGCATTCTCCCTGCCCATCAGCGCTATCCTGGCCGACCAAGGGGAGCGCGGACCGTGCCGACAATCGCCGTCTTCTACGGCATCACCGTCATGATGTACTACGACGATCATCCCCCGCCCCAAATCCATGCCCGCTACGCCGGCTGGAGCGCTCAGTTTGAGATCACGACAGGGGATGTCATCTCTGTTTCCACGACGCGCCACGCGACTCGTCAAGGAGTGGATCGATCTCCATCGCGGCGCGCTCATGGAGAATTGGGCCCGTCGCGAGCGCGGCGAGCCGATCGAACGGATCGAAGGTTTGGAGTGATGACGGTCCTGGTGCGCACGCTCCGCCATATCGGCGGCTGGACTTTCTGGGTCGAATTCTCAGACGGCATGGCCGGGGAATGGGACTATGCGCGGGTGAAGGATCGCGTTGGCCCAATGGCCGCGCCGCTCAAGGATGAGGCGTATGTGGCGCGCGCCTTCTTGGAAGACGGCGCGCCGACATGGCCGAACGGCTGGGATGTGAGCCCGGAGGCGCTGTATGCGGAGCTGAGCGCCGCCGGCTCGCTCAAGCCAGGCGCGGTCGCGGTGAAGTGAGCGAGCCCGCTTCAGCCGCTGGCCGAGGATAAAGCCAAAGGCGGCGCCCCGCTTGATGACTACGAAGAAGTTCAAAACCTCGAGAACAAACTGATCAATCTTATCGAGGACGTGATGTCAGTCATGGAACGCGACATTCCTCGATATGGCCTGAAGCGCTAAAGCCCCTTCACGATCTCGTCCGTCATCTTATTGGCGTCGCCGAACAGCATCATGGTGTTGTCGCGGAAGAAGAGTTCGTTTTCGACGCCGGCGTAGCCCGACCCCATGCCGCGTTTCACGAACAGCACGGTCTTGGCCTTCTCCACATCCAGGATCGGCATGCCGAAGATCGGGCTTTGCGGATCGGTCTTGGCGGAGGGATTGGTCACGTCATTGGCGCCGATGACATAGGCGACGTCGGCCTGGGCGAATTCGTTGTTGATGTCCTCCAGCTCGAACACTTCGTCGTACGGCACCTGCGCTTCGGCGAGCAGCACGTTCATGTGCCCGGGCATCCGCCCAGCGACCGGGTGGATGGCGTATTTCACCTCGACGCCTTCCTTCTTGAGCATATCGGCCATTTCGCGCACGGCGTGCTGGGCCTGCGCCACCGCCATGCCGTAGCCCGGCACGATGATCACTTTCGAGGCGTTCTTCATGATGAAGGCGGCGTCGTCGGCCGAGCCGAGCTTGACCGGCCGCGCCTCCGCTCCGGCCGCCGGACCCGCCACCTCGCCGCCGAAGCCGCCGAGAATGACCGAGATGAACGAGCGGTTCATGCCCTTGCACATGATGTAGGACAGGATCGCGCCCGAGGAGCCGACCAGCGCCCCGGTGATGATCAGCGCCGAGTTGCCGAGGGTAAAGCCGATGCCCGCCGCCGCCCACCCCGAATAGGAATTGAGCATCGAGATGACGACCGGCATGTCGGCGCCGCCGATCGGGATGATGAGCAGCACGCCGATCAGCAGCGACAGTCCCGCGAGCGCCCAGAACATCCATTTCTCGGTTCCCGCCGTCTGCATCATCATCACGATCAGCGCGACGATGGCGAGCGCGATGGCGATGTTGATGAGATGGCGCGCGGGCAGCATGATCGGCGCGCCGCTCATATTGCCGTTGAGCTTGGCGAAGGCGATGACCGAGCCGGTGAACGTCACCGCGCCGATGACGGCGCCGAGCGACAGCTCGATCAGGGACTGCATTTTCACGCCGCCCAGCCCATCGCCGATGTGGAAGCTCTCGGGCGCATAGAGCGCCCCCGCCGCCACCGCCACGGCCGCCAGGCCCACGAGGGAGTGGAACGCGGCCACCAGCTGCGGCATCGCCGTCATCTGGATCCGGCGCGCGATGGTTGCGCCGATGAAGCCGCCGACGGCGACGCCGCCCAGAATGAGGCCGATCGTCAGCCCGTCCGGCTTGACCAGCCAGAGCGTCACGGCGATGGCGATGGCCATGCCGATCATGCCGAACTGGTTGCCCCGCCGGCTCGTCTCCGGGCTCGACAGGCCGCGCAGCGCCAAGATGAAAAGCACGCCCGAGACCAGGTAGAGCAGCGCCGCCCAGTTGGGATCAAGTTCAGGAAGGTCCATCAGCCTTGCGCCTTATCGTCAGTGGGCGGAGGCTTGGCTGCGTCCGTCCCTCAGGTCAAGCGTGGCCTAGCGGACGCGCCAGCGGCGCCAGCGGGTGCGCCCGTAGAAGAGCGCGGCCAGAGGCAGGACGAAGAAGACGAGCGCCGCCAGCTGCCAGGGCCAGTGGCCGACGTCCTTGGCGCCGAAGAAGGCGACGATGTTGCCCAGCACCGGCACGAACGCGACGAAGAAGCCGACGATGGCCGACAGCCAGACGCCAAGCTTCAGTTCCGCGGCCACCTGCTCGATGGCGTAATTGATCTGCAGCACCATCAGCACGAGCCAGCCGAGCGCGAACAGGCACCCCAGCCCCGCCATGCGCCCGACATAGACCTGGAAGCGGCGCATGTCCTCGCGGGCGCGGGCGCGGTCGAAGGTGCGGGCGCGGCCGTCGCGCGCGGCCTCGCCCTCCTCCCGCAGTTCGCGCAGCGCGATCCGCGCGGCGTTGCGCAGCGGCGCCTCGTCGGCGTCGTGCTCGGTGCGGGCGTCCTGGGCGCGGGCGAACTCCTCCAGCGCCATCGCCAATTGCTCGACGGCTTGATGGATGCGCTCACCGCCGGCCTGGGCGGCGCGCCACGCCTCGTTGAAGCGCCGCTCGAACGCCTCGGCGCTCAAGCGGCCTTCCAGGAAGGCCTCTATTAGGGCGCGCCATTCGGCCAGGGTCATTGCAACGCCTCAAATCGCCGCCGCGACGACGGCCCAAGCGGCCGCGACGGCGCCGGCCGATCTCGCTCGGTTCACGTGCGCACAAGCGTACGCACGGGGCTCCAACCCGCCACGCCAGCCGGCGCGGGCCCTCCTAGCATCAGGTGAAATCGAGGCGCAATTGGCGCTCGGGCTCGGCGGCGAGCACGGCGATGCGGGCGCCGCCGCGTTCTGTCGCTTCCACGCGCAGGGTGAGGCCGAGCAGCGTGCAGGCGCCCCCTTCAGCCCGCTCACAAACGTATTCGCCGATACGCTCGTCAGCCGCCCGCAGTGAGAAGCGCGCTTCCCCGCCGCGCCATTCGTCAAATGTCAGCGCCGCCGACACGCTCGGCATGGCGTCTGCGGCGACGACCTCGAAGGCGAGCTGGCGTACGGGCGACAACCGGGTCAGGCGACCCACGCGCAACACATAGTCGCGCCGCAGCGGAATGGAGACATAGGCGCCGTCGAAATCGCCGTCGGCGTCGAAGTCGCGATAACATTGGACACGCTCGCTGCCGGGTGGGCCGAACGGGCAGAACGATTCCCCGCCATGCTGCATGGCGTAGCCGAACAGCACCGAGCCGGCCGCGGGGCCTACGGTGCGGCCCGGGCCGTTGCGGGCGGGCGCATCCACCATCAGGCGCACCGCGGATTGCGGGCGCAGGTTCTCCGTCCAGGCGACGCCGCCCGGCGCGACCTCGATCGCCTCGCCGCCCGGCTGAACCGGCGCGGTCAGTACGAAGATCGCCGCCCCCGCCTCGTCGCGACGAACCAGTTCGGCGCCCGGGGAGGCGCATACTAGTGCGGCCGTCATCACTGCAGCCGCTGCTGCTTTCATTCTCATGGCACGTGCTCCGCTCCGCCTGCCGCAAGGATGCCGCTGCGCCCGGCGGCGGATGCCGACAAGCCTCGGCGGGATTGGGGCGGACGGGTCGATTTTCGACGAACGGCGCCCGGCGGGCGGACCAGCTGCGGCTCAGGCCTTCGGGCGCTCTTTCTTCCTGTACATGGCCAGCATGCGCTGGGTGACAAGGAAACCGCCGAAGATGTTGACGGCCGCGAGCCCCGCGGCCAGCGCGCCGCCGCCCTTGGCGATCCAGCCTTCCGCGCCGGCCGGGCCGTCCACCGAGGCGGCTGCGGCGATGAGCGCACCGACGATGATCACCGAGGAAATCGCGTTGGTGACCGCCATGAGCGGGGTGTGCAAAGCCGGCGTCACCGACCAGACGACGTAGTAGCCGACGAAAACCGCAAGCACGAAAATCGCCAGATAGAAAATGAACGGATCGACCGCTTCCATGCGCTCCCCCTCGGGACGCGCCCTCATAGCCCTGTTCGGGGCCGATGTGCTAGCCGTCACGCCGCGTCGCGCGGGGCGAGCGTCAGGGGCGCGGCGCGGGCGGCGGCGGGGGCGGCGGCTTCGTCGTAGCGCAGCGGCACGCTCAGCATGAAGCGGGCGCCCCGGCCCAGTTCGCTCTCCACTTCGAC
Source organism: Hydrogenophilaceae bacterium (assembly GCA_013389015.1). Lineage (GTDB taxonomy): Bacteria > Pseudomonadota > Alphaproteobacteria > Caulobacterales > Aquidulcibacteraceae > CADEEL01. The sequence goes on from JACAEE010000077.1 coordinate 5,791, forward strand.
GCCCCCGCCGAGCAGCATCGCCAGGCGCCGCGTGACCGGGAGCCCAAGCCCCGTGCCGCCGTTCGCCGCCGCGTCGATCGCCTCGGCGCGCATGAACGGCTCGAACAGATCGGCGAGGCGCTCGCGGGCGATGCCCGGGCCGGTGTCGGAGACCGACACGACGAGCCAATCGGCGCCTTGCACCAGCGCGCGCTCGGCGCGCATCGTCACTGTCCCGCCCTGCGTGAACTTGGCGGCGTTCGACAAGAGATTGACGAGGCACTGGCGCAGCCGGGCGGCGTCGGTGAAGCCCTCCTCCAGCCCCTCGCCGACATGGATGCGCATCGTGTTGGCGTTGGCGACCATCGTCGCGCACACGCCGGCGGCGGCATCCTTCAGGAGCGCGGCGATCGCGAAGGGCGCGGCGTTGACGCGCATCTCACCGGCTTCGAGCTTGGCGATGTCGATGAGATCGTTGACGAGCTGCAGCAGGCGATCGCTGGCGCGCATGACGCGGCGATGATCGGCGACGTCGCGCGTGCGGCCGTCGGCCTCCGCGGCTTCCAGCATCAGCTCGCTGTAATTGATGATGGCGTTGAGGGGCGTGCGCAGTTCGTGACTCACATTGGCGAGAAAGCGCGTGCGTGCGACGTTCACCGCCTCGGCTGCCATCGCCTGCTCGCGCGCGGCGCGGACGTTCTCAGCCTGGCTGATGATGTAATAGGTGAAGGGGGGCGCCACCAAGAGCGCGATCGCCATCGTGGAGACGGGCGTGAACTGGCCGGCGCCGGGAAACAGAACCTCATGCGCCAGAAAATCGAGCGCCACCGCCGCCGCGACGATCGCCGCCGTGATGACAGCCGTTCTGATTATCCGCCGCCGCATCGCCGCCTCGAATCGAAGCGGGATTTTCACTGGCGAAAGATCACCAAAGTGTTGGCGCTAAGGCGTGCTCTCTTCAAACTGACCCACCTCGGGTCGATGCGCCCCGGGGCCGCCTTCGGCCGGACGCGCGCGGCGGCGATATTCCAGCGCGCGTCGCCATCGCGGCGCCTTCAGGCGCCTGGAAAGTCGCTCGTCTCGTAGCTGGCGTCGGCGCGGATGATGAGGCCGGCGCCGTCGAGCTCATGCATCTCGGCGACGAGCACGCCGGTGTTGATGCGGTAGATGATGGTGTGGCCGCGAGCGCCGGCGCAGAGCGCCACGTGCGCGAACGAGAGCTGCGGCACGCGCGGGATCGCGGCCTCGACATAGGCGCGGAACATGCCCTTGCCGTGGATCACGCCTTCGAGGCCGAAGCCGAGCGCGGAGACGAAGGGCGAAGAGAACTCAATATCCTCGGCGTAGAGCGACAGGATCGCATCGACGTCGCGCGCGTTCCAGGCGTCGTACCATTTTTTGGCGAGCGCGGCGTCGTTCTTCCTCATGCGGCGGGCGCCGCGGCGAAGCTCGGGTGCACGACCGCGCCGGCGCGGGTGAGCATGGCGCCTTTGATGATTTCATCGTCCCAGGCGGGGGCGAAGGCCTTGGAGTCCTTGTCCGTCAACAGCGGCAGGAGCGCGAGCAAGTTTTTCGCGTAGAGCGCCGAGGAATCCGCCGGCAGGCGCGCGGGCAGGTTGGAGAAGCCCGCGACCTTCACCCCGCCGACCTCCACAACTTCGTCGGCCTTCGAGAGCGGGCAATTGCCGCCCTGGGCGACGGCGAGATCGACGATCACCGAGCCCGGGCGCATGGCCTTGACCATCGCCTCGGTGACCAGCGCCGGCGCGGGGCGGCCGGGAATGAGCGCGGTGGTGATCACGACGTCCTGCTTGGCGATGTGCTCGGCCACCAGCGCGGCCTGCTTCTTCTGGTATTCCGCGCTCATCGGCTTGGCGTAGCCGGCGGCGGTTTCGGCCTGCTTGAACTCCTCATCCTCGACCGCGATGAATTTCGCACCGAGCGAGGCGACTTGCTCCTTCGCGGCGGGTCGCACGTCGGTGGCGCTGACGACGGCGCCGAGGCGGCGCGCGGTGGCGATGGCCTGGAGGCCGGCGACGCCCGCGCCCATGACGAAGCATTTTGCGGCCGCGACCGTGCCGGCGGCCGTCATCATCATCGGGAACGCCCGGCCGTAGAGCGCCGCGGCCTCGATCACGGCGCGATAGCCGGCGAGGTTGGATTGCGAGGAGAGCGCGTCCATGGCCTGGGCGCGGGTGATGCGCGGCACCAACTCCATCGCCAGCGCCTCGACCTTGGCTTTGGCGAACGCCTCGGCCAGGGCGCGATCGCCGTACGGCTCCATCAGCGCAACGGCGCCGGCGCCGGCGCGCAGGCCGGCGATCTCTTCCGCGCTCGGGCGGCGCACCTTGAGCAGGAGATCGGCGCCTTGCAGCGCGGCGGCCGCACCCGGCGCGATCGCCGCGCCGGCGGCCTCGTAGGCCGCGTCCGGCGCGCTTGAGGCGTCGCCCGCGCCCTTCTCGACCACGACCGCGTGGCCGAGCGCGATGATCTTCTTGACCGTCTCCGGCACGGCGGCGACGCGCGTCTCGCCCGCGGCGCGCTCGCGGAGAACGGCGATCCGCATCAGCCCATCAAGCCCGCGAGCAGCGGCGCCACGATCCCGCCAAGCCCCAAAAGCACCGTCGAGGCGATCAGCAGCGCCCACCAGACGCCGGGCAGCCTGAACACCAGACCGGCGACGACGCCGATCGCGACATAGGCAGCAAGGCCGGCGAACCAGCCGAGCTGCATCGCGAACGCCAGGGTGAGGAGCGCCACGCTCATCGCGATCAGCGCACAGCCCCAGACCGTTGCGACCAGGAAGCCGTGGAAGGTCTCCTTCTGGTCGGCGATCTCCTGACCGCCGTGGTGGTACTCGCCGTGCTCGTCGTGATGCGCCGCCTGCGCCATGGGCCGTCTCCAGGAAAGTCCGAACCGCGCCCATACACCGCGCCGCCCCGCCGGGGCAAGGCGACCAAAAGCGCGGGCCGCCCAAGCGGGGGCGACGTCTCAGGGGGCGGCGCCCGGACGCGGGCCAGGCGGGTCCGCGAGGCGAAAAAGCAATGGATTGAGCGCAATCGACACCAGCGCGCCGGCGAGGATGAGGTTGTAGGTCATCGCGCCGACCAGGCCGAGCGCGGCGCCCAGCGCCGCGAGGACGAACGAAAACTCGCCGATCTGCGCCAGCGCGACGGCGATCAACAGGCCGGTGCGGAACGGAATCCGGAAGAGCGCGGTGATCGCGAGCGCGGCGAGGCCCTTGCCGAGCACGATGATCGAAACCACGGCCGTCACGCCGAGCGGCGCCGTCCACAAGGTCGCCGGATCGAACAGCATGCCGACGGAGACGAAAAAGAGCACTGCGAACGTGTCGCGAAGCGGCTGGGAATCCTCGGCGATCTTGTGGGTGAACTTCGTGCCGTTGAGCACGACGCCGGCAAGGAACGCGCCAAGCGCGAACGACGCCTCGAACAGAAAATAGGCGGCGAAGGCGACGCCCAGCGCCAGCGCGATCGTGCCCAGAGACAAGAGCTCGCGCGATTTCAAGTGCGCCACTTGCACGATCAGCCATGGGAAGATTCGCGCGCCGACGATGAGCATGAGGGCGATGAAGCTGGCGATCTTGAGCGCCGTCAGCCCGAAGGCGGCGAGCGCTGCGCCCGCGTCCCCAATTTCGCCCGACGCCATGCGCGCCAGCATCGGCAAGAGCACGATGGCGAGGACGATGGCGATGTCCTCCACGACGAGCCAGCCGACGGTGATGCGGCCGTTCTCCTGCTTCAGCAGGCGGCGATCCTCCAACTCTCGCAGCAGCACGACGGTGGAGGCGACCGAGAGCGAAGCGCCGAGCATGAGGCTCTCGGCGTCGGCGAGCCCCATCAGGCGTCCCACGCCATAGCCCAGCGCCGTCGCCGCCGCCATCTGCACAAGCGCGCCGGGGATGGCGATGCGGCGGACCGACCATAGATCGGCGATGGAGAATTTCAGGCCGACGCCGAACATCAGCAGGATGACGCCGATCTCGGCGAGTTGCATCGCCAGGCCGGCATCGCCGACGAAGCCCGGCGTGAACGGCCCCACCGCGACGCCGGCGAGCAGATAACCCACCAGGGGCGAAAGGCCGAGCCGGCGCGCCAACGCGCCGAACAGAAACGCGAGCACGAGGGCGGCGCAGATCGTGGAGATGAGCGCGTAATTGTCGATCATTGCGGTTCGGCGCTCTTTGCGTCGGCTTTGGGCGGCGCCTCGTCGCGCCCCTGATCAGCCCGCTTCTCCTTGTCCTTCTTGTCGCCGGGAAGCGGCAGCTTGCCGCGCATCGCGTTCATCACCGCGATCACGAACGGATTGGCCATGGGGAATCTCCTGAACCGCCAATGTGGCCGTTCAGCATCCTCGGGCCAAGACCAGAACGCTTCAGAGCGCGATCGTCAGCGCGGCGGAGAGGACGTTGGCGTCGTAATCGTCGTCGGCGGTGAGGCCGTAGCTGTTCTGGTGCTCGCGGCGATAATTCACGCGCAACGCGAAGCGGCGGTTGAGGTAATAGGTCGCGCCGAACTCGCCGGCGGCGATCACGTCTTCGCGGTCGATGCCGCGGAACTCGCGCTTGCCGGCGCTCACTGCGCCAGTGAGGATCACATTGCGGAAGAGCTCGTGATCGACGCGCACGCCGGCGCGGGCGAGCGTATAGGCGCCGGCGCCGAAATAGGCGCTCTCCTCGACGCTGCGCGCGGCGGCGGCCGTCACCGTCGTCAGTTCGGAGGGGAACCATTCGAGTTCAGCGTCGACGGCGACCCCTTCCACCCAGCCCAGCGCGATTTCCTCATAGTCCTGCCGCAAATAGCCGACGAGCACCTTGCCGCGCGCAAGGCGCGTCACGTCGAAGCCCAGGCCGAGCAGCGCCTCATAGCCTTCGGAATCGCGATCCTGGAACGCGGCGGGAACCTCGAGATCGAAGTCGCGCTTGTTGTAGCGGCCTTCGATCAGCACGTCCCAGGAGGGCGAAACCGCGTATTGCGCGCGCAGCGCCGCGAAGGTCTCGGTGCGGTCGCGGTCGTCCTGTTCGAGCGGCGTGAACAGGATGGTCTCGCCGTCGTCGTAGTCGAGCTCGCGCCAGGAGAGGTCGCCGCCCAGCGTCAGGCGATTGAACGTGTGCGCCGCGCCCAGGCCAGCCTCGCGATAATCGAAACGGATCGGCTTGCGCGCCGCGCTCGGCGAGTCCGGAGAGAAGCGCGGTTCGGTGCGCCGCCCGCCGGCGACTCGAGCGTTCACGCGCCCGCGCGAACCCACATCCAGCCTGCCGCCGATCTCGGCGTTGTAGTTGGTGTAGTCATCGCTCGGGAAGTCCTGATGCATGCGCCGCTCGGCGCTCAGGTCCGCACGCACCGCGTGGCGCGACCAGTCCGACGCGACCGGCGCGCGCACGCGTACGGCCGTCCACGCATCCTCCTGCTCGTTCAGTTCGGAGAGGAAGAGATTGTCCGAGGCGCCGACCTCGAAATCGATGGCCGGGCGAGCCACGAAGCCGCCGAAGCGCAGGCCTTGAGGATCGTAGTCCTCACGCGAGCGCTCCATCACAGCGACGTTCGCGCTGACGTCGCGCTCGGCGTCCTGGGCGTAGGCGAACATCGGTTGCAGCGCGATGAGCGCGGCCGCCGCGCAGCGCGCAGCGAACTTCCTTATACGGCGCATTCTACGTCCCCCGCCGGTTCTCGGCTGGCGAGGCATTAGCGCGGGCTCGGTTGCGCGGCTATCACTTTTTTGGTGTGCGACGCCTGCGAAGTTCGCGTTTTCCCCTCACCCGGCCGCTTCGCGGCCACCCTCTCCCACAAGGGGAGAGGGCGGCCTTCCTTTAGCGTTGCAGGCGAACAGCGGCGCAGGATTATTCGTGAAACTGCTTCTCGCCCTTGCGCGGGGGGCGCGGCTCCAGCGCCTTGAACAGGCCCGTGCCGGTGATCAGGGTGCGCTCGGCGGACCAGATGCGGCCGCGGATGGAGTAGAGCCCGTCTTCGCGGGAGAGCACCTCGCCCTTGCCTTCGACCCAGTCGCCCAGCCGGGCGGCGGAGAGGAAGTCGCACATCAGGCGCACCGTCACCCAGAAATGCGAGAGCTCATAGGAGACGACCTGGCCCCAAGCCATGTCGGCGAAGCTCATCAGCATGCCGCCGTGGGCGTTCTTCATGCCGTTGGTGTGGTGCTCCTCGACGCGGAAGCCCATGGTCACGCCGGTTTCGTCGAGCTTGCGGTAGAGCGGCCCGATCTGGCGGCCGAAGCCGCGCGTCCAGTCCAGCAGCTCAAAACCCGCGGGGATCGCGGCGGGGGCGCGTTCGGCGACGTCGTCTGACATAGGCGAGGCATAAGGTTTTCGACCGCTGGCTTCCAGCCCGCGTCCGTCGGGTCATGCGGGCTGGGCGCCGGCAGCGCTAACGCTGGCGATGACACACGACCGGGAGCGCGCGGCCGAACTCCCAGCGCACCTCGTCGCCCTGGCCGCGCAGACCGCGGGCGCCGTCGGAGAAGTAGAAGCCCGAGGCCGAGGGCTGGCGGGTGAGGACGAATGCGCCTTGGCGGGTCACCACATCGACATGATCGCCGACGAAGCGCGCGCGCAGTTCGCTGCCGTCCGCACAGGCGAATCGCTGTTCATCGGGCGCGGGCGGCGGGGGCGGCGGCGCAGCGAAAGGCGCGCAGCCCGCCGCCGCGGCGAGCGCAGCGGCTGCAAGAATGCGCATGGCGTCCTCCCTCCGGCTCCGTTTTGAGCCGTTTTGAACGCGAGCTTACCGCGCCTGACGCAGCGGCGCCATGACGTCCGCGCGACGGACGAAACGGCGCCTTGCGCGCGCCCGAATTCGGTCCGTCTATCGTCCGGGCGCGGAGCAGCGCGATACGGGGGAAGACATGCGCGCAATGGGTTTCGTCATCGCCGCCGGTCTCGGACTCGCCGTCGCCGGGGCCGCGCTCATCGGCGCCGACGCGCAGCCGGCGCGCGCCGAAAAACGCACCGGCCAGATCGTGTGGCCGACGCTGGAGCGGTTCGAGAGCGAGACCGAATTCCTCGCTTATGTCCGCGAAGTGCGCCATCGCCGCGCGCGCCAGCGCGGCGAACGGGGCGAGACCCAGTATGCGCAGGCGGAAGAAGTTCCCTGCCCGCCTGAAATGGCGCCCTGCCCGCCGGTCGAAACCGACGCGCCGCCGCCGCCGCCCCCGCCGCCGCCCATGTCGCCGGCGGGGGAATCGGTGGTCGTCACCGGATCGCGCGCGTCGGATAGCAGCGGCGCTTCCGCCAATCCCGCGATCACCAATACGCAAAAGGTCGGCGTCGACGAGGGCGACATCGTCAAGCAGATCGGCCAGTATCTGATCATCCTGCAGGACGGGCGGCTGTTCGTCGCCGACACGCGCCCGGGCGGGGCGCCCGGCCTCGCCTTCGTCGACCGCGCCAACGTCTATCGATCGCCGGTCTACACCTGGTACGACGAGATGCTGGTGTTCGGGAACCGCATCGTCGTCACCGCCTACTCGTATCAGCACGGCGCGACGGAATTCTCGGTGTTCTCGCTCTCCGAGGCCGGCAGGCTCACGCGCGAGGGAACCTATTACCTCTCATCGCACGACTATTATTCGGCCGAAAACTACGCGACGCGCCTCGTCGACGACAAGCTCATCATCTATTCGCCGCTCTATATCGGGAACATCGATCCGGACGCGCCGATCCGCTGGCCGCTGGTGCGGCGCTGGGTGAGCGAGAGCGAGAGCGGGGCGCGGCTCTCGAACGGACAGCGCCTCTTCAACGCCACCGACATCTACCGGCCGATCCAGGAGACGCTGGAGCCGCTGGTGCACACCGTCTCGGTATGCCCGCTGGGCGGCGTCGGCGCGGGCGACGAACTCGCGTGCAGCGCCTCAGCCTTCGTCGGCCCGCCGGAGCGCGAACTCTATGTCTCGCGCGACTACGCCTATGTATGGACGACCTCCGATACGGCGCAGGCGGCGAGCGATTGCTCGACCCAAGGCGTCGCGCAATTCACGCACGCGCCGGAGGCGGCGCTGTTCCGGCTGCCGCATGCCGGCGGGCAGCCCGAGGCGATGTTCGTGCGCGGCTTCCCGCGCAACCAATTCGGGCTCGACACGTCCGACACCCGTTTCCGCGCGCTGCTGGTGTGGAACGCGCCGGCCTGCGGCGCGCGCAATCTCGCGGTCCGCTATTTCGAGGCGCCGCTCTCGGCGTTCTCGGCGCGGCCGACGACGATGCCGGCGCGGCGCTTCACGCGCTTGCCGCCGCCGGGCCAGAGCATGTTCGAGAACCGCTTCACCGACCGCCACCTCGTCTATGGCGCGCGCGCGCATTACGGCTCGGCGCCGCCCGCTTCGCGCAACGCATCGCTTTCGGCGCGCGTCGTGGTCGTGCCGGTTGGACGCCCCAACCGCGCGCGCGTCTTCACCGCGCCGCACAGCGTCATCCGGATCGAACGCGCCGGCGACAATGTCGTCGCCACCGGCTACCGCAACGCGGCCGGACTATCGGTGTCGCTGTTCGACCTCAGACGCGCACCGCGCCTCGCCTCCACGATCACGCTGGCCGACCGCTTCGAATCGGAAGGCCGCTCGCACGCGTTCAACAGCATGATCGGCGCCGATGGCGCGGGCATCATGGGGCTGCCGACGATCCGGCGCAGCGGCGACGCCGACCGCTATGCCTGGTGGAGCGACATCTCCGACGTCAGTTTCATCACGGTCGATTCCGACGGCGCGCTCACGAGCGCCGGCAGTCTCGACGCGGACCGCGAAGGCGGCGTCGATCCGAGCTATAGCTGCGAAGTGAGCTGCGTGGACTGGTACGGCAACGCGCGGCCCATCTTCACCGACGGACGCATCTTCGCCCTCTCCAACGGCGAACTGATCGAGGGCGCGCTGGAGGGGGGCCAGATGCGCGAACGGCGGCGGCTCAATCTCACCGCGCCTCACCCCGTCGCGTCTGTGCGGTGACGCGAACGCGCTTGCGCGCGGCGGCGGGTCAGATGTGGATGGCGTGGCCGAGGGCGCGGAGCGCGGCTTCGTGGAGGGCTTCGCTCATCGTCGGGTGCACGTGAATCGCGCCGGCGAGATCCTCCAGCACCGCGCGCATTTCGAGGGCGAGGGAGAATTCGCCCGACAGTTCGGATGCGTGGGCGCCGACGGCCTGGATGCCCAGGATCAGGTGATCGGATTTGCGCGCGACGATGCGGATGAAGCCTTCGCCCGCGTCCATCGAGAGCGCGCGGCCGTTGGCGGCGAGCGGGAATGACGCCACGATCGCATCCTCGCCTTTGGCCTTGGCTTCATCCGGCGAGAGGCCGGCGGTGATGATCTCCGGTTCGGTGAAGCAGACGGCGGGGATCGAAACCTGATCGAAGCGGCGATCGCGCCCGGCGATGATCTCGGCGACCATTTCGCCTTGGGTCGCGGCCTTGTGCTCCAGCATCGGCTCGCCGACGAGATCGCCGACGGCGTAGACGCCGCGCATCGCCGTGCGGCAGCGATCATCGACCTTGACGAAGCGGCCGGCCATATCGAGGCCCATATTCTCCAGCCCCCATCCGTCCGTGTTCGGACGGCGCCCGACCGTGACGAGGATCTTGTCGGCGGGGATGATTTCGGTTTTGCCGCCTTGCTCGATTTCGAGGCCGGCGCCCTTCTTGCCCTTCGCTTTCGCGGCGAGATGGAGGGCGACGCCGTGGCGATCGAGCCATTTTTTCACCGGCGCGACGAGTTCGGCATCGTAGAGCGGCAGGATGCGATCTTCGGCTTCGACGATCGCGACCTCGGCGCCGAGCTTGCGGAAGGCGATGCCGAGTTCGAGGCCGATATAGCCGGCGCCGACGACGGCGAGGCGCTTGGGGATCTCCGGCAGCGACAGCGCCTCGGTTGAGGAGATCACGTCGCCGCCGAACGGCAGGAACGGCAGTTCGACGGGAAGCGATCCAGCGGCCAGGATCACGTTCTCGGCGCGGATCTCTTCGGCCCCCTCCTTCGTTTTCACCGTGCATGTTTTGGCGTCGGTGAATTCGGCCCAGCCGGCGATGACGCGCACCTTGGCGCGCTTCAGCAGCGCGGCGACGCCGCCGTTCAGTCTATCGACGACGGAGTCCTTCCACTTCACGGTTTCGCTGAAATCGATCGCGGGAGGGCTTTTCAGGGTGACGCCGAAGCGCCCCGCCTTCTCCGCTTTCTCGCGCATGGCGGCGAATTCGCTCGCGACATGGATGATCGCTTTCGAGGGAATGCAGCCGCGGATGAGGCACGTGCCGCCCAAGCGATCGGCTTCGACGAGGATGACATCGAGGCCCAATTGGCCGGCGCGGATGGCGGCGACATAGCCGCCCGGCCCGCCGCCGACGACCAGCACCTGGCACTGATGCACGCTCATGCGCCGCCCATGAACAGGATGGCGGGGTGTTCAAGCATCGCCTTCACGCGCTGGATGAATGCGGCGGCGTCATAGCCATCGACCACACGGTGATCGAACGAGGAGGAGAGGTTCATCATCTTGCGCACGGCGATATGGCCCTCGCGCACGACCGGGCGCTCGACGATCTTGTTGGGGCCGATGATGGCGACCTCGGGGTGGTTGATGACGGGCGTGGTGACGACGCCGCCCAACGGGCCGAGCGAGGTGATGGTGATGGTCGATCCCGAGAGCTCGTCGCGCGTGGCTTTGCCGTCGCGCGCAGCCTGCGCGATGCGGGCGATTTCGGCGGCGCTATCCCACAAGTCGCGCGCTTCGGCGTGCTTCACCACGGGAACGATGAGGCCGTTCGCGGTCTGCGTGGCGATGCCGATATGGACGGGGGCGTGGCGGTGGACGATCCCCGCCTCATCGTCGAACGTGGCGTTGATCTGAGGATAGTCCGGCAGGACCTCGCACAGCGCGCGCATGACGAAAGGGAGCAGCGTGAGCTTGGGCTGGTCGGCCCGCTTCTGCGCGTTGAGCTGCTGGCGCAGGGCTTCGAGCTCGGTGACATCCACCTCTTCGACATAGGCGAAGTGCGGGATGCGGCGCTTGGCCTCCTGCATCTTCTCGGCGATCTTGCGGCGCAGGCCGATGACCTTCACCTCCTCGACGCCGTCGCGCGCGGCGTAGCGCACGCCCGGCAATGCTCCGCGTACGGAGCGACCTTGCGCGACATAAGCGTCGAGGTCGGCGTGCTCGATGCGGCCGGCGGGGCCGGAGCCGGGAACGAATTGCAGCTCGACGCCCAGATCGCGCGCGCGCTGGCGCACGGCGGGGGACGCGAGCGGCTTGGCGTCCGGGCTCGCGCGGGTGGCGAAGGCCGGCGCCCGCGCGCTCTGCGCTGCGCTCGCCTGCGCCCTCGCCTCTGCTCTCGGCGCCGGCTTGGGCTCCACTTTCGACTCAGGCTTCGGCGCCGGCTTCGGCTCGGCTTTGGCTTCGGCTTTCGCGGCGTGCGCGCCCTTGCCGTTGGAGCGCTCGTTGCCCTGGCCTTCAACCTCCAACACTACGATCGACGATCCGATCGCGGCCATCTGGCCCGGCTCGCCGTTGAGTTCGACGACCTTGCCGCTCACGGGCGAGGTGATTTCGACCGTGGCCTTGTCGGTCATCACGTCGAACAGCGGCTGATCCTCTTCGACCTCATCGCCGACGGCGACGTGCCAGGCGACGAGTTCGGCCTCGGCGGTGCCTTCGCCGATGTCGGGGAGCTTGAAAACGTAGCGGCCCATGCTGGTTTCCTGCTGAACCTAAATCGAAGGCGAAGCGCCTGCGGACAATGCATCCCCTCCCCCCGCTCCAAGGGGCGGGGGCGCAAAGAATTCCGTGCGCGGAGCGATCCGCATCAAGTCCTGCCCATGACGCGGCGCATGGCTGCGCCGACTCGCTTGGGGCCTGGAAAATACTCCCATTCGAAGGCGTGCGGATATGGCGTGTCCCATCCGGTGACGCGCTCGATCGGCGCTTCGAGGCGGTAGAAGCAATGCTCCTGAACCAGCGCGACGAGTTCTGCGCCGAAGCCGGAGGTGCGCGTGGCCTCGTGCACGACGACGCAGCGCCCGGTGCGGTTCACGCTTTCGGCGATGGTCTCGATATCGAGCGGCACCAGGGTGCGCAGATCGATGACTTCGGCGTCGACCTCGGCATGTTCGGCGGCGGCGATGGCGACATGCACCATCGTGCCATAAGCGAGGACGGTGAGATCCTCGCCCTTGCGCGCGATCGCGGCCTTGCCGAGCGGAACATTGTAATGCCCTTCGGGCACGTCGCTGAGCGGGCTTTTGGCCCAGGGCTCGACGGGCTTCTCGTGCCAGCCGTCGAAGGGGCCGTTATAGAGGCGCTTGGGCTCGAAAAAGATGACGGGATCATCATCCTCGATGGCGCTGATGAGCAGGCCCTTGGCGTCATACGGATTGGACGGGATGACCGTCTTTAACCCGGCGACGTGCGTGAAGATGGCTTCGGGGCTCTGGCTGTGCGTCTGGCCGCCGAAAATGCCGCCGCCATAAGGCGAGCGCAGCGTGATCGGCGCGGAGAAATCGCCGGCGCTGCGATAGCGCAGGCGCGCGGCCTCGCTGACCAATTGGTCGTAGGCGGGATAGATGTAGTCGGCGAACTGGATCTCGATCACGGGGCGCAGGCCATAGGCGCCCATGCCGATGGCCGCGGCGACGATGCCGCCCTCCGCGATCGGCGCATCGAAGCAGCGGGTGAGGCCGTGCTTGGCCTGCAGCCCCTCGGTGACGCGGAAGACGCCGCCGAAATAACCGACATCCTCGCCGAAAATCAGCACGTCTGGATCGCGCGCCAGCATCACATCCATGGCGGAGTTGAGCGCCTGGATCATGTTCATCGCGGGCATGGGATCAGACTCCCAATTCCTGGCGCTGGCGGCGCAGACGCCAATCCTGCTCCTTGTAGACGTCCTCGAACATGGTCTTGGCGCTGGGGCGGGACTGGCCGAGCGTGCCGATGGCTTCGGATTCCTTGGCGGCGGCGCGCACCTGCTCGACGCAATCCTTCTCCAGCGTTTTCTGCTTGGCTTCGCTCCATTCGCCGCGGGCGATGAGATGGTTCTTCAAGCGCTCGATCGGATCGCCGAGCGGCCAATGCTGGGGCTCCTCGGCCGGGCGGTAACGGGAGGGATCGTCGCTCGTGGAATGGGCGGCGGCGCGGTAGGTGAACATCTCGATGAGCGTGGGGCCCAAATTGGCGCGGGCGCGCTCGGCGGCCCATCGGGTGGCGGCGTAGACGGCGAGGAAATCATTGCCGTCCACCCGCAGCGCGGCGACGCCGTAGCCGATGCCGCGCGCGGCGAAGGCGGCGCTGTCGCCGGCGGCGAAGCCCTGGAAGGACGAGATCGCCCATTGATTGTTGACCACGTTCAAGATCACCGGCGCGCGGTAGACGGAGGCGAAAGTGAGCGCGGCGTGGAAATCGCCCTCGGCGGTGGAGCCCTCGCCGATATAGCCGACGGCGATGCGGCGATCGCCCTTGTAGGCGGAGGCCATGGCCCAGCCGACGGCTTGCGGGAACTGGGTGCCGAGATTGCCGGAGATGGTGAAGAAGCCGTCCTTCTTGGAGGTGTACATCACCGGCAGCTGGCGGCCTTTGCAGGGATCGGCGGCGTTCGAGTAGATCTGGTTCATCATCTGCACGAGCGGGTAGCCGCGGGCGATGAGGAAGGCCTGCTGGCGATAGGTGGGAAAGCACATATCGCCGGGATCGAGCGCGAGCGCGGCGGCGACGGCGACGGCCTCCTCGCCGGTGCATTTCATGTAGAAGCTGGTCTTGCCCTGGCGCTGCATCCGCATCATGCGGTCGTCATAGGCGCGGGTCAGGGTCATGATTTCGAGGCCGCGGCGCAATAAATCAGCGCCGAGCCTCGGATCCCAAGGGCCCACCGCCTCATGCTCTTCGTTCAGTACACGGACCAAGGTGAAGGCGAGGTCGCGCATCGCGCCGGGCTCTTCGCGGATGTCGGGCCGCGGCGCGGCGCCGGCGGGCGGGGGCTTGATGTGAGAGAAGTCGACCGGATCGCCGGGGCGCGCGCGCGGCGTCGGCACGCGCAGAGACAAGGCAGGCTCGTTTCTCATCTCGGCGTTGCGCTCCATCCCTCTGCGGCGCGCGTCGCGGGCCAGCGTGCGCGCCCGGTTCCCTAGCTTGACCGAAGACGCGACCTTATACCAGGATAATTGGCTTTTCTCGTTCGTTTATGTTGCCGCTGCTTGGAGGTTGAGCAATTTCGTGCTGCAGATTAGCCTGAATTGCGGGTGAAACTTCCTAGCGCCATATTGCGGCGCCGCATTGACCGCGGCCCCTGCGCGCGGCGAGGCTTTGGAGGCTGGACGTGGAATATCTGCATACGATGGTGCGCGTCTCCGACTTGGACGCGGCGCTCGATTTCTATTGCGCCAAGCTCGGCCTCAAGGAGGTGCGGCGCGTCGATAATGAGGCGGGCCGGTTCACCCTCGTCTTCCTGGCGGCGCCGGGCGACGTGGAGCGCGCCGCGACGACGCAGGCGCCGATGGTGGAGCTGACCTACAATTGGGATCCTGAAGCCTACACGGGCGGGCGCAATTTCGGCCACCTCGCCTATCGCGTCGACGATATCTATGCGGCGTGCCGGCGGCTGATGGACGGCGGCGTGACGATCAACCGGCCGCCGCGCGACGGGCGCATGGCGTTCGTGCGCTCGCCCGATGGAATTTCGATAGAATTGCTGCAGAAGGGCGCCGCGCTCGCGCCCGCCGAGCCGTGGGCGTCGATGCCGAACGTCGGGACGTGGTGAGGCGCTTCCGCGCGCGCTCCAACTCCGACATTGCCTTGATCGCATCCGCTACCGCGCGGGTCCGGAGACGCGGGCGACGACGCGCGCCAATCCCTGCAACAAGGCGGCGCGCGCCTGAGGATCGGCGCTCAGTTCGGGACGGCGCAGCGTGCGCATCGCCTCGACGTGCACCTGAATGGCTTGCGGCAACAGGGGGGGCGCGGGCGCATCGGCGCGGGGCGCCTCATCGGCGCCGCACGCGGCGAGAAGATCGCACAGGCTGCCGGCGGCCTTGGTCATGTCCTCCAGGTTGAACGCGCCGGCGAGGCCGTAGATCTCGGAGGCGATGGCGTAGGTCTCGCGCGCGCCGTCCGGGCGGCCGGCGGCGGCGGAGAGGGCCTCGATCCGCTCGTCGAGGGCGGCGACGCAGGAGTCGCGCACTTGTTCGAGACGCTGTTCGGCCGCGGCGATCTGCTCCGACAGCAGCCGACCGCCGGGCGCCTTGAGCAGCTTGGTCAGGCGCAGCTCAGCCTTGTACATCTTGAATGCGGTCATAGCTGCACCTTCTGGGGTTTCAGGAGCGCGTCGATGTCGGACTGCGAGAGATTGGGCTGGCCGGCGTCGTCGAGCTTGGTCGTGATGTCGTCGGCGCGACGCGGCGCCTCGCCCGGCGGCGGGCCCTCGAAGCGGAAGCGGCGATCGGGCCCGGCATATTGCGCGGCTTCGACGAACTGGCGCGGATCCTTGGTGATCCAGACGATCCGCTCCAGGAGCGAGGCCGGCGTGATCGGCTTCTTGAGGAAGAAATTGGCGCCGGCGTTGCGCGCGCGCAGGATGGCGCTCTTGGCGCCGTTGGATGAAAGCACGATGATCGGCGCGGTGCGATTGGCCGGCGTTTCGCTGCGCCGCAGCCAGCGGATGAAGTCGTAGCCGTCGGCGTCGGAGAAAGCCGGGTCGATCAGCACCAGATCGAACACCGTGTGCTTGATCTCCTGCTGGGCCGCCTCGATCGTGCTGGCGCGCACGCAGCGGCGGGCGCCGAAGCCGGTCAGGATTTGCTGCAGCACCTCCAAGCCGTGCGGGCTCTGCTCCACGAGCAGGATCGCGGCGTGCTCAAAGTTGAGGCGCGTCTTGGAGTCAAGCTGCAGAGCCACGGCCGTTCCCTAGAACCAATCAGTTTCGTCATCATCGCGATCAACCACAGGCGCTCCCGCGAGACGCTGGCGCAGATCGGCCAGCAAGACGCGATTGAGCGCAGCGGTCGCGTCCACGACCATGTCGACGCTAACGAAATCGGGCAATTTGGTTAGGAAATCGCGTAGAGCGGCCAGATGCTGCAGCAGGATGTCGAATTGCTGCAGCTCGCGCACGCGGGCGATGTCGAGGCCGCCTTCGCCGGCGCAGGCGCATTGCTCCAGACGCATGCCGATCTGGCGCAGCGTCTCAAGCTCCAGCGCCAAACGCCGGCACAGATCGCGAATCGCGATCGCTTCGACCGGCGCCGCTTCTTCGGCAGCGAGCGCGCCCACCGCCGCGCCTCAAAACAACTCGAGCGAGCCGGACGAGGGCGCCGCCTCCTCCTTGCGGCGCTCCGCCTCGAACACCTGCCGCTCGGTGGGCGCCAGGAACTGCTGCGCCGCGCGCCCCGACACGGGCCAATAGCGGATGCGGCGCGCGCGATCGCCGCCGAGGCTGTCGCCGAGCAGCGCGATGCCTTCCTTCTGCAGGAATTGCACGGCGAAGCGCGCGTTCTGAGCGCCGACGTCGGTCAAGCCGTGCACGACATTGGCGCCGCCGAAGAGCTTGCCCTCCAGGCGCGACTTGATCGCGCCGCGCTGCAGTAGGCCGTTGATCAGGAGCTCCATGGAGTGCACGCCGTAACGCATGGCGTCGCCGCGATCGTCCTTGTCACCCGGCAGCAGAAAATGATTCATGCCGCCGACGCCGGCGATGGGATCGCGCAGGCACGCGGCCACGCATGAGCCCAGGATGGTGGTGTACATCAGATCCGGATCGGAGGAGATCGCGTACTCGCCCTGTACGATATGCACGGTGCGCGTTCGGGCGGGCTCGGGCGGCGCCTGTCGTCGCGGCGGGGCGCTCATGTGAGCGCTCCGAACACCTGTTCGATCTTCGCCTTCAGCGCCTGTGCCGTGAACGGCTTGGCGATGTAGTTGTTGACGCCGAACTGGATGGCGCGCTGGACGAGATCGGCGTCGGCGCGGCCGGTGAGCATGATGAAGGCGGTCTTGCGCAGCGGCTCGTGGCTGCGGACCGCGCGCAAGAAGGCGAGCCCATCGAGCTTAGGCATGTTGAAGTCGGACAGGACGAGATTGACCGGCCGCTGGATCAGCGCCTTGAACCCCTCCTCGCCGTCCGGGGCGTCGGCGATATCGACGAAGCCGAGCTGCTGCAGCGTGGAGCGGATCAGCGTGCGCATGGTCAGCTGATCGTCCACAACCAGAACCTTGATGGCGGAGGCGGCAGGCATTCAGGCGGCTCCCCTGACGTTCGCCGCGCTCATCTCAAGCGCGGCGCGCGCAATCCGATCCAGCGGCAATTGGCGCACGACCGCGCCGATCTCGAAGGCGGCCTTCGGCATGCCGTAAACGATGCAGCTCGCCTCGTCCTGTCCGATCGTGTGCGCGCCCGCGTCGCGCATGCGCTTCATCCCGTGCGCGCCGTCCTTGCCCATGCCGGTGAGGATGATCCCGACGGCGCGCGCCCCGAACGCCTTGGCGACGGAGTCGAACAGGACATCGACGGAGGGACGGTGACCGTTCACGGGGTCGCCGGCGCGCAAGCGACAGACCGGATGCGCGACGCCCGCCGCCTCCAGATGCATCGCGCCCCCGGGCGCGAGATAGACGCAGCCCGGCCGGATGGCGGCGCCGTCCGTCGCCTCCGCCACGTGCGGCGCGCAGAGCCGATCCAAGCGCGCGGCGAAGCTGGTGGTGAAGGTCGCCGGCATGTGCTGCGTGATCAGCGTCGGCGGGCAATTGGCCGGGAAGCTCTGCAGCATCGTGATCAGCGCTTCGACGCCGCCGGTGGAGGAGCCCACGGCGATGATCTTGTCGCCGGGCGCGTAGGCGCCGGTCCACGCCTGCACGGGCTGGCGATCGGAGAGGCTGCGCACGCGCGAAGCGGCGGCGGCCTTCACCTTCTCGGCGAGATGCTCGAAATCCGGCTTGCCGACGCAATCGAAGGCGCCGATCTCGA
This sequence comes from Hydrogenophilaceae bacterium, assembly GCA_013389015.1. Classification (GTDB taxonomy): domain Bacteria; phylum Pseudomonadota; class Alphaproteobacteria; order Caulobacterales; family Aquidulcibacteraceae; genus CADEEL01. Next base: position 23,724 of record JACAEE010000077.1, read on the forward strand.
GCGCCTCCAAGGTGATCGCGGCGCCCGCCTGGGTGAGCGTGGAGACCATGATCACCGGCATGGGGCGCAGCCGCATGATCTTGTCGAGAAACTCGATGCCGGTCATCTTCGGCATCTCGACGTCAAGCGTGATCACGTCCGGCGAGAGCGTCTTGATCGCTTCGCGCGCTTCGTAGGGATCGCCACAGCCGCCGATCACCTCGATTTCGGGATCGCGGCGCAGCGTGGTCGAGATCAAATTCCGCATGGTCGCGGAATCGTCGACGACGAGAACGCGGATGCGCTTCATGGCGCGCCCTCCAGGCGATAGACCGTCAGCCCGTCGCTGACGTAGCCGGGAACGTCGACGCGCTCGGAATGGCCGATATAGAGGCGGCCGTGCGGGTGAAGGAAGCTGCGGAAGCGCGTCCAGATCCGCGCCTGGGTGTGTTCCTCGAAATAGATGACGACGTTGCGGCAGAAGATCGCGTCGAACTTGCCGCGCATCGGCCATTCTCCGATCAGGTTAAGCGTGTTGAAGGCGATGAGCGACCGCATCTCGGCGCCGGCGCGCCAGATCGTGCGCCCGCTCTCGCGCTCGCGGCTCATCCATTTGTCGCGCAAGGCGGCGGGAATGGCCGAGACCGCCTCCTCCGAATAGACGCCGGCGCGCGCGGTATCGACGACGACAGGGTCGATGTCGGTGGCGAGGATGCGCACGTCGAGACGCGTCGCTTCCGGGATGGCGGACAGAAGCGTCAACGCCATGGAATAGGGCTCCTGCCCCGTGGAGCAGGCCGACGACCAAAGCCGCAGGCGTGCGCCGCCGCGTACCGAAGCGGCGAGGCGCGCGAGCACAGAGTCACGCAGATGATCGAAATGGTGCGGCTCGCGGAAGAAGCGGGTGACGTTGGTGGTCAGCGCCGCGAGCATCGCATCGCGTTCTTCGGCGCCGGACGGCGTCGCGATGAAAGAGAGATATTCGTGGAACGTCCGCATGCCGACTTTGCGCAGGCGCTTGGCGAGGCGCGAATAGACGAGCGTCGCCTTGGCCTCCTGCAGATGGATGCCGGACGCCTCTTTGAGGAAGCTCGCAATGCGCTTGAAGTCCTCCTCGGTGAAGAGGAATTCCCCCTCCACGATCGAGACCTCGCCGCGTCGGGGGCGAAGCGCTGCGCTCACGCCGCCTCGGCCGCCTGCTGTTCGGGCAGGATGTAGTCGAGCCCGATCCAGGAGATCATGCGGCCCTCAAGCGCGATGATGCCGCGCACGAACTTGTTGACCGTCTCGCACGACACGTTCGGCGTCGGCTGGATGGTCTCTTTCGTGGTGGCGAGAATTTCGGACACCGCGTCGACGAGCAGGCCGATCAGGCGGCCGCCGACATGCACCACGATGATGACGCTGCGCGGATTGGTCTCCGCGGCGCCCAGCCCCAGACGGGCCTTCAGATCGATGATCGGCAGCACCGCGCCGCGCAGGTTGATGACGCCGCGCACATAAGGCGGCGAGTGCGGCAGGGGCGTTGCGTGGGTCCAGCCGCGGATCTCGCGCACCGCCATGATGTCGAGGCAGAATTCCTGGTCCTCGATCTTGAACGAGATCAGTTCGAACTGATCGTGGGAATTGTCGACCGCATCCATCTTCAGCTCGCCTGCGCCAGGGGTTGTGACTCCAGTTTCTCCAGGAACCGCGAGTCGATGACGGCATCGACGTCGAGGATCAGCGCCACGCGGCCGTCGCCCAGGATGGTGGCGGCGGCGATCGCTTCGACGCGTTGGTAGTTTGCCTCAAGACTCTTGATGACCACTTGACGCTGGCCCTGAATGGCGTCGACCACGAGGGCGGCGCGGCCGCCGACCTCGCTCTCCACCAGCAGCGTCACCCCGGCGGCCGGATCGACCGGGTTCGGGCGCCAGCCCAGCGCCACGCCGACGTCGATCAGCGGCACGTGCGCGCCGCGCACCGCAAGGACCGCGCCGCGGGGACCGAGACGGCGCACGTCGTTCGGCTTGGGGCGCAGCGTTTCAACGATCGCGGTCAGCGGGGCGACGAGCGTGTGCTCGGCGGCGGTGACGACCATGCCGTCGAGCACGGCGAGCGTCAGCGGCAGCGACATCGTGAAGGTGGAGCCCTTGCCGGGCTGCGACGAGATCGAAATGCGGCCGCCGAGCGCCTGAATCGAGCGTTTCACCACATCCATGCCGACTCCGCGGCCGGAAATATCGGAGATCGTTTGCGCGGTGGAGAAGCCTGGCAGGAAGATCAGGTTGTCGACTTCCTCGTCGGTCAGGGAAGCATCGGCGGCGATGAGGCCCTTGGAGACGGCGATATCGCGCACGCGCGGGCGGTTGATGCCGCGCCCGTCGTCGGAGACCTCGATGACGATGCGGCCGGAGCGGTGCAGCGCCGCCAGACGCACCACGCCCTCGGCCGGCTTGCCGGCGGCGACGCGTTCCTCCGGGCTCTCCAGGCCGTGATCGATGGCGTTGCGCAGCATGTGGGTGATCGGATCGGACAAGCGCTCGATCACAGTCTTGTCGACTTCCGTGTTCTCCCCTTCCGTGACCAGACGCACTTCCTTGCGGGTGGCGGATGCGATCTCACGCACCAGGCGCGGCATGCGCTGGAAGACCGACTTCACAGGCTGCGCGCGGATCGCCATGACGCTGTCCTGAATCTCGCGCGTGAGCTGTTCGAGTTCGTCGAGGCCGATGGCGACGGTGGAGGAACGCGCCAGATTGGCCTCGCTGACGCGCTGGGCGAGCATCGCTTGGTTGATCACCAGCTCGCCGACGAGATCGATCAGGCGGTCGACGCGATCGAGATCGACGCGGATCGTGGCCGCGACGGCGGCGGCCTTGCCCGCTTCCTTGCCGGCGTGCAGCTCCTCGCCGGCGGGCGCGTCCTTGACGGCTGGGCGCGCCTTCGGCGCCGGCTGCGGCGCCTCGGCGCGCGCAGCGCTCAACAATGCGGCCACATCGACAGGCGCCGCAGGCGGCGGCGCGGGCGTCGTGGCGAAGGGATCGTCAAGCGCCGAAGCCAGCGCCGGCGCAAGCCCCAGATCAGCGACGAGCGAAGGCGGCGCCGCTCCCTTGATCAACTCGTTCTCATGAATGAGCGCCAGCGGGCAATCGTCGCCGACGAAATCGAAGACGTCGCGAATGTCGGCTTCGGGCACATCGCCCGGCAGGCGCGCGCTCCATTTGCAGTAGGAGGCCTCGGGATTGAGAAAATCGAACTCGGGCAGCGCCGAGGACTCAAGACTGATGTCGTGGGCGCCGAGGCGTTCGAGCTCGCGCAGCAGCAGAAGCGCATCATTGCCCTTGGCGTACATCGCCTCGGTCGGCGCGAAACTCAAGCGCCAGCCGCCGGGCTCCTCCACATCGGCCTGCGGCGCCCGTGCGGCGGGCGCCTCGTCGAGATCGACCATCAGCGGCGTGAAGCCGAACGAATCCTCGCCTTCGACCGAACCGTCGCCCGGCTCTTCGAGCGGTTCGCCGCCGCCCGAGGTGAGGCCCGCAAGCTCCTCCGCCATCGCCTGCGCGCGGGCGCAATCGACCTGGCCCTGCCCTTTGGCCTCGAGCACATGGTCGGCGAGCACGTCGGAGGCGCGCAGCATGATCTTGACCGCTTCCGGCTCGACCTCGAGCGCGCCGGAGCGCATCGCGTCGAGCGCGGTCTCGAACACGTGCGCGAATTTCACCAGCGAGTCGAAGCCGAACGCTCCCGCGCCGCCCTTCACCGAATGAACCGCGCGAAACACCGCATTGATCGTCTCGCCGTCGCCTTCTCCCGACTCCAGCGCGAGCAGGCCGGCCTCGAGCTCGGCCATCTGCTCTTCGCATTCCTGAAAGAAGGTCGCCTTGAACGGTTCCATCGGGTCCATCGGAGGGACCTCCTTCAGGCTGAAACGCGGCGGATGGCGGAGAGCAGCGAGTCGGCGTTGAACGGCTTGACGATCCAGCCCGTCGCGCCCGCATCGCGCGCGCGCGCCTTCTTGGCCTGATCGCTCTCGGTGGAGAGGACCAGGATCGGGGTCGCACGGTGGCGCGCGTCGCGACGCACGCCTTCGATGAAGCCGTAACCGTCCATGCGCGGCATGTTGATGTCGGTGATGATGACGTCGGGCGCGGCGCCGGCGAGCTTTTCCAGCCCGTCGACGCCGTCCTCTGCCTGAATGACGTTGAAGCCGGCGTCTCGCAGGACGCTCAACAACATCTCGCGCATCATCCGAGAGTCATCAACCGTGAGAACCGTCTTCGCCATCACCCCGCCTCCGCCAATTCAACAAGCTCCATGGCGCCCAGCGTGCGTGCGCATGCGATGAACGCGTCGGAGGCGTCCCGGATCCGCACCGGCTTGTCGGCGGAGCGCCACGAGCGCACCGCAGCCAACAGGATCTGCACGCAGAGCCCGCCTATGCGCTCAACCTTGGACGCATCCAGATCAAGCGCGCCGCCGCGATGCTCGGACAAGTTCGACCAGAGCGGGCCCGCCGCCCCGAGGTCGAGAATTCGAGGCAGCTCCATGGCCCCCGCTCCTCCGCGCCAGCGCCCCTAGAAATCCTGCCAGTCGTCGTTCTTGGCCTTGGGCGCTGCGCCGCCGCGCGAGGCGGCGAAGGCGGCGACGCGCTGGCGCTGGGCGGCCACGGGATTGGCGGGCCCTCGCCCGGCGCGGCGCGGCTGATGCACAGGCGCCTCGTCGGGCGCGTCGCCGGTCTGGAAGCGGGAGATGAGGCGCATCAACTCTTCAGCTTCCTGCGTCAGCGAGTGGCTGGCGGCGGTGGACTGCTCCACCATCGCGGCGTTCTGCTGGGTCACCTGATCCATCTGGTTGATGGCGGTGTTGACTTGCGCGAGCCCTGTCGCCTGCTCCTGCGCGGAGGCGGCGATCTCGCTCACCAGGGCATTGATCTCGCCGACCTTGGTGACGATCTGCTGCAGCGCCTTGCCGGCTTCGCCGACGAGTTCGACGCCGGTCTCGACATGCTGCGAACTCGTGGAGATGAGGCCTTTGATCTCCTTGGCGGCTTCCGAGGAACGCTGCGCCAGCGCGCGCACTTCGGAGGCGACGACCGCGAAGCCGCGGCCCGCGTCGCCGGCGCGCGCCGCCTCGACGCCGGCGTTGAGCGCCAAGAGATTGGTCTGGAACGCGATCTCGTCGATGACGCCGATGATCTGCGAAATCTGCTTGGCCGATTTCTCGATCTCGCTCATCGCGGCGACCGTCTCCTTGACGACCTGGCCGCTGGCTTCGGCGTCGGAGCGGGCCCCGGAGACGACGCTGTTGGCTTGGGTCGCGCCCTCGGCGGTCTTGCGCACGGTGGCGGTGATCTCGTCGAGCGCGGCGGCGGTCTCTTCGAGGGAAGCGGCCTGCTGTTCGGTGCGCTTGGAGAGATCGTCCGCAGCCTGAGAAATCTCGCCGGCGCCGGAGCGGATGCCGCCGGCGTTGACGACGATGGTCTGCATCGCGCCTTGCAGCGCCTCCATCGCGGAATTGAAATCGGCGCGCAATTGCTCGTATTCGCCCGGGAACGGATCGGCGATGCGGTCGGTGAGATCGCCGTCGGCGAGGCTCTTGAGGCCGCTCGCGAGCCCGCGCACCACCTGCGCCTGCTCTTCGGCGCGCGCGGCGCGCTCGGCTTCGGCGCGCATCCGCTCATGCTCCACCGCGGTGATGTCGGCGGCGAACTTGACGACCTTGAACACCCGTCCCTTGGGATCAAGCAGCGGATTGTAGGAGGCCTGGATCCAGATCTCCTTGCCGCCCTTGCCGAGGCGGCGGAACTTGTCGGCGACGAACTCGCCGCGATTGAGCCGCTCCCAGAACGTGCGGTATTCGGGGCTCGCCGCATAGGCCGGGTCGGCGAACATCGAGTGGTGGCGCCCGACGATCTCGCTGGCCGCGTAGCCCATCGTGGCGAGGAAATTCTCGTTGGCGGCGAGGATCGTGCCGTCGGTCTTGAACTCGATCACCGCCTGCGAGCGCGAAATCGCCTCCATCTTGGCGCGCTGTTCGTTGCTCAGCAATTCCGCTTCGGTGATGTCGGCGGCGAACTTCACCACCTTACAGGGCTTGCCGGCGGCGTCGAGCACCGGATTGTAGGAGGCCTGGATCCAGATCTCGCGGCCGCCCTTGGCGATGCGCAGATATTTCCCCGCGTCGAATTCGCCGCGGCCGAGCTTGTCCCAGAAGGCGCGATACTCATTGCTCGAACGGAAATCGGGCTCGACGAACATCGAATGATGCTGGCCCCTGATCTCGTCCAGCGTGTAGCCGAGCGCGCGACAGAAGTTCTCGTTGGCCGCCAGGACCTTGCCGCTCATGTCAAACTCGATGACGGCCTGCGACCGATTGATCGCCGACATCATCCCGGCGTTGAGGCGGGAAATCTCTTCCTGCTCGGTGACGTCAGTGGCGAACTTGACAACCTTGAAGGGGCGCCCGTCCGCGCCCATGAGCGGGTTGTAGGACGCCTGGATCCAGATTTCGCGGCCGCCCTTGGCGATGCGCTTGAACTTGTCGGCGACGAACTCGCCGCGATTGAGCCGATCCCAGAACATGCGGTATTCGTGGGAATTGGCGAACGCGGGCTCGCAGAACATCGAGTGATGGCGGCCGATGACTTCGGCCTCCGCGTAGCCGAGCGTGCGCAGGAAGTTTTCGTTCGCCGCGAGGATCGTGCCGTCGAGCTTGAACTCGATGACGGCTTGCGAGCGATTGATGGCCGCCACATGCGCCGCCATTTCGTGCGCGCGATCCACATCCGAACCGCTCGGCGCTTGTCCACTCATCAGGCTGTCCATCCGCGTTCCCCTCTTCCGCTCCGGAAGTCGGCCACGATCTGGCCGGCTCCGGTAAATTAAGAGTTAGGGCGAGACGCGACGCAGATTATTTTCAGCGTTGCGTCTCGGCGCACCGACGCGCTTTCTCCGCGACCTTCGCCACGCCCTCGATCAAAGTCGTGCGCTCGTGCTGACTCATGCCTCTTTTGTGCGCTAAAATAACGATCGCCTGGCAATTGAGCGCGACGGCCTCCACGCTCCACACGGCCATGTCGTTCAGATCGTCCACGAGCGCGTGAAGGGTGCGCATCGCAAGCGCGATATCAGCGGCGCCAAGCAAGCCCGCCATGGTCAGCGCGTCATTGGTGATCGCGGCTAGACGCCTTCGCGCGGCGATATCGGGCTCGTAAGCGCTGCCCGAAAATTGAGCAATCTCGCTTATGATGCGGGCAAGCTCCGTGCGCGCGTCGATCATGGCGGCGTACGACGCCTTTTCAGCATCCGACACGGCGTCGTGAAAGGACGGGCCGCCGGAAAGGCCGACGAATCGGCTGAGGCCATGCGCGCGGGAGGGCTGAGCGAGCGACCTCACCATAGCTCGACCCCGCTGCCGCTCGAGGAGACGAGGTCCGTCGGCGCCATCAGCTCGCCGCGCCGCTGCTCGCTTTGCGCCACCCATAAGATGCGGTCGAGCAAGGTGGTGATGGAGAAGGGCTTGGCGATCACATAATCGGCGCCGCATTGGCGCGCCGCGGAGATGAGCCGCACCGGCGTGTGCGCGGTGATGATGATCACCGAAGCCTGCGAGCTCGGCGAGCGTTTTTCCGATCTCAACCAGCGCACGAAGTCGAAGCCGAGTTCGCCATGCTGATGAGGATCGATCAGCACCAGGTCGATGGCGTTCGACTTCACCGCGTCGGTGCCGGAGGCCAGCGTCGCGCAGCGATGGCTGTTGCGGAAGCCGAAGCCGCGCAGGATGTTCGTCAGCAGCTCCATGCACAGCGAGTTGTTGTCGATGATGACCACGGAGGCGCGGGAGAAATTAAAGGCCGGCGGGACGCTTTCGGCGGACGAAGCCATGCAAATCTCCTCGGGCTACGGCGCGACGCGCCGCATCGCCTCCAGCAATTGCGTGGGATTGAAGGGCTTGACGATCCAGCCGGTGGCGCCGGCGGCGCGGGCGCGCGCCTTCTTGTCGGGATCGATCTCGGTGGTCAGCACCAGGATCGGCGTGCCCTTGACCTCAGCGATCTGGCGGGCGCGTTCGATGAAGCCGAGGCCGTCTAGGCGCGGCATGTTCACGTCGGTGACGATGGCGTCGGGGCGGATTCCGCGATTGAGCCGCTCGAGCCCGTCGATCCCGTCCTCCGCGAGTTCGACCCGATAGCCGGCGTTGGTCAGGACAAAATTGATCAGTTCGCGGATCGTGAGGGAGTCATCGATCGCCAGAATGGTCTTGGCCACGCCCAAGCCCCCAACTTTAGGTGCGGGCGCCACTTACAACTTTAAGTAGTTAATTTTCCCCTTTCTTCCTCCGGTGTCAGCGGATCGTTGCGGCGACCGCGCCCAGGCCTTCGATCACGCCGTCCAGCCGGTCGCCTCTGACGACGGGACCCACGCCGGCCGGCGTGCCGGTGAAGATCAGGTCGCCCGGGCCCAGGTGATAATAGAGCGAGAGCGCGGCGACGATTTCGGGGGCGGACCAGATCATGTCGGCGATGTCGGCGCGCTGGCGCGTCTTGCCGTTGACGGCGAGAGTGATGGCGGCGCGCCGGGGATGGCCGATCGCGGAGGCCGGCGCGATCTCGCCGAGGACGGCGCTTTCCTCGAACGCTTTGGCGAGATCCCAGGGCTGCTTCTTCTCGCGCAGCGCGGCCTGGAGATCGCGGCGGGTCATGTCAAGGCCGCAGGCGTAGCCATAGATCGCGGCCTGCGCGTCTTCGGCCGCGATCTTGTGCGCGGATGCGCCGAGGGCGAGCACCAGCTCCATCTCGTAATGAAAATTCTCCGTACCCGGAGGATAGGCGATCGCCGCGCCGCTCGGCGTCAGCGCCGCGGCGGGCTTGGTGAAAAAGAACGGCGGCTCGCGATCATCGCCGCCCATCTCGCGGGCATGTTCGGCGTAGTTGCGCCCGACACAGAAGATCCGCCTCACCGGATAGAGGCCGCCGCCGCGCACCGCCGCGGCCGGAACCGGCGGCGGGGGAAATACATACTCGGCCATGCGCGCTCCTCATTCCCGCGTCAGGGGAAGGCCATATGGCCGCCGCGGGAACGGCGCAAGCGCGGCGTGCGGGCGCGGCGCGTTCGAGGGCGCCCGATTCTCGACGAGCGCCGATTGCGCCGCAGGCGCCGGGCGCCATTATGCGCTCCACGGAGCTCCCATGCTGATCCAGATGTCGCGCCTGATCGGCGCTTTTCGCCCGCGCCGGCTCATCCTCGTCGCGGCGATCCTTCTCGCCGCAGTCCCCGCCGGCGCCGAGCGCCAGATGCTCGGCGACGAGGCGACGCCCTCGCACTACGCGATATCGATCACGCCCGACGCCGATGCGGGGACGTTCACGGGCTCGGTTGAGATCACCGTCGCCACGCACCGGGCGCTGCCGGCGATTACGCTCAACGCGCTCGACCTCGAGATCGAGAGCGCCGCAATCGACGGCTCGCGCGCCGCCTTCAGCGTCGATCCTGAGGCGCAGACGCTCACGCTCACCCAGGGCCGCGAGATCCGCGCCGGGCGGCACCGGATCAACATCGCCTATTCCGGGCGCATCTATGACGAGGCCTACGGCCTTTTCCGCGTCGCCTATGACACCGCGCAGGGCTCGCGGCGGATGCTGGCGACGCAGTTCGAACCCGGCGATGCGCGCCGGTTCGCGCCGATGTGGGACCAGCCGAACAAGCGCGCCGTGTTCGCGCTCACGGTGACGATCCCGTCGAGCGAGCAAGCGGTGTCAAACATGCCGATCGCGCGCACGGCGCGGCTCTCGGGCGGGCGCACGCGGATCAGTTTCCAGCCCTCGCCGTCGATGCCGAGCTATCTCCTGTTTCTGGGCGTGGGCGATTATGAGCGGATCAGCGCCGACGTCGACGGCGTGCGGCTCTCCGTGGTGACGCGGCGCGGCGAATCCGAAAAGGGCCGCGAGGCGCTGCAGGCGGGCGTGGAATCGCTGCGCTACTTCACCGAATATTTCGACGTCCCCTATCCCCTGCCGAAACTCGACATGATCGCCGTGCCCGGCGCGGGCGGCTTCGGCGCGATGGAGAATTGGGGCGCCATTCTCTATTTCGACCAATATCTGCTGCTCGACGAAGGCTCGAACGAAACCGACCGGCAGAACGTGTTCGGGATCGTGGCGCACGAGATCGCGCACCAATGGTTCGGCAATCTCGTCACCATGGCGTGGTGGGATGATCTGTGGCTCAATGAAGGCTTCGCGTCCTGGATGGCGACGAAAGCGGCCGACGCGCTGCATCCGGACTGGTCGCCATGGATGAGCGTCTTCCCCGACCGCAACAGCGCCATGGAGCTCGATGCGCGCGCGGGCACGCATCCGGTCGTCCAGGAAGTGAACACGATCGAGCAGGCCAATCTGGCGTTCGACGACATCACCTATGACAAGGGCCAGGCCGTCATCCGCATGCTCGAAGCCTATATCGGCGAAGAGGCGTTCCGCGCCGGCATCCGCGCCTATATCCGCGCGCGGCTCTACGGCAATGCGGCGACGGAGGATCTCTGGCGGGCGCTGCAGGCGGCGTCGGGCCAGCCGATCCTCGACGTGGCGCGCGCCTATACGCTGCAGCCCGGCTTCCCTGTGATCTCGGTCTCGCCAAGCGCATGCGCGCCTGGAGCGGCGGCGCCGCAATCGGTGACGCTGACGCAGCGCCGGTTCGCCGCCGACGACGCCGCGCGCACCGACGAATTGTGGACGACGCCGATCAGCGCACAACGACTCGGCGGGATCGCGCGCGTGCAGGCGACGGCGCCCGCGGCGGCGTCCTTCACGCTCGCGGCGCCCAGCGACGGCTGCGGGCCGCTGATCGTCAATGCCGGCCAGAGCGCGTTCTTCCGCACGCTCTATGCGCCGGCGGATTTCGCGCTCATCACCCGCGACTTCGCGCGGCTGCCGGCGATCGACCAGCTGGGCATCCTCTCCGATTATTGGGCGTTCGGGCGCGCGGAGACCGCGCCGCTCACCAATTATCTCGACCTCACCGCCGCGCTTTCCGCCGACGCCGATCCCAACGTCGTCATGCAGGCGGCAGGGGCGCTGCAAACGCTTTCGCGGCTCAATCGCGGGCGCGCAAGCGAAGGCGCGTTCGACGCCTATGTGCGCGCCGCGCTTGCGCCGATGTTCGCGCGCGTGGGCTGGGATCCGCGCGCGGGCGAGGCCGCCAATGACGCGATCCTGCGCGACACGCTCATCCGCGTGCTCGGCCGGCTCGGCGATCCCGCCATCGTCGCGGAAGCGCGGCGGCGCACGCGCGCGGACGAGTCCCTGCCCGGCGCGATCCGCGACGCGGCGTTCCGGGTCGTCGGCGCGCATGCGACGCAAAGCGACTACGACGCCCTGCTCGCGCGCGCGGCGGCGGAGACGAACTTCATCGCGCAGCGCCGGATCTACGGCTATCTCGCCGAAGCGCGCGATCCGGCGCTGGCGCGCCAGACGCTGGCGATGCTGCTCACGGAACGCGCGCCGCGCCCGCTCAGGCCCACCATCCTGAACGACGTCGCGGTCAATCATCCCGGGCTCGCGTGGGCGTTCCTGCGCGACAACCGCGCAACCGTCGAAGGCTGGCTCGATCCGCTGCGGCGGCTCGATTATGCGCCGGGCGTGGCCGCGTTCAGCGCCGATGCGGAGACCGCCGCTGAGCTCGGCGTTTACGCCGAGGCGTTTCCCGCCAATGCGCGCCAGGCTGCAGACGGCGCGCGCGCGGCCATCCTCGCCCACGCGCGGCTGATCGAAACGGAGATGCCCGCCGTCGACGCCTGGCTCGCGCGCCGCAGCGGCGATGCAGGTCACGGCGCCGCGCGGCGCTAAGGGCGCCGGGGACCGGCTAGCCCCGTCGAGCGTTGAGCGCGCAGCGATGCGCGATCATCCTTGGTGGAGTCGCCCCAGATGCGGCCGATGCCGCCGCCCAAAGTCAACCGGCTCACTTCGCCCAAGGGGCCGAACGAGGCTTTCCTCAGATCAATGCGGGGACGGGACGACGGTCGCTTGGCGCGCGAGGAAGCGCCATTGGCCGTTCTCCCATAGGAAGACGTTCGTATAGCGGCGGTGTAGCGTCCGGCCAGGATGTAGACGCCCGAGTTCGCTGTCTGGGGCCGGCGTGACGATTTCGCTGCCCATGACGATGCCTACGTCGCCGGTGATCGCCACTCCTTCGACATTGCGCGTGAAGCTGTCGCTGGCGATGTAGCCGCGCGCGAGCATCGCCACGACTTCCGCCTTGTGCTTCACAACATTCGCCGGCCCGTTCAGCAGGTAGTTCGGGTGCATGAAGTCCTGCTGGGCCGCCGCATCCTCCTCGACGATGATGCGCATCTGTTCGGCGTCCGCCGCCCTGAGGCTTGCCTCAGTCGGCCGCTGATTGGGCGCCGACGTCGTGGCGCATGCGGCCAGCAGAAGCGCCGCTGTCAGGCCAAACAGAAGTCCGCGGCGCATCCCACCCCCCGACCGACGGACGGCGTTATCTCACGGCGCGACCGGCGCACGCAATGGCCGGCGAACGCGATCGCTAGCTTCCGGTGCGACGACGCATGCCGGCGTGCGCGGCGTGGCAGAGCGCGGCGGCGAGCGCATCGGCGGAGTCCGCGGTCATCTCGCCGGCGGTGGGCAGCAGGCGACGCACCATGAACGCGACTTGCGTCTTGTCAGCGCCGCCGGCGCCGACGAGGGCCTTCTTGATCGTCGCCGGCGCATATTCCGCGACCGGCAGATTCGCGCGGGCGCACGCCGCCAGCGTCACGCCCCTCGCCTGCCCCAGCGCGAGCGCGGCGCGCGCGTTGGAGTTGACGAACGTCTCTTCGACGGACGCTTCATGCGGCTTGTAGGCGAGGATCACCTCTTCGAGCCCCGCGATCACCAGGGCCAGGCGCTCTGCGAGGGAGAGCTTCACATCGGGCTTTACAACGCCATGGGCGACATGGCTGAGACGCAGGCCCTCGCTCGCCACGATCCCCCAGCCGCACCGTTGCAGCCCCGGATCGACGCCTAAGATGAGAATCGCGCCCATGCGCCATGGTGCTTGGTGCGAGATGATTGAGAAAGGCTGAACGGCTTCAGCGCACGACGGCCATCAGGAAGCCGTCATAGCCCTTCTCGCCAACCGTCTGAATCGCGGTGGCGCTGACGCGCGGCTCGTCGGCGACGAGGTCGATCATGCGGCGCACGCCCTCAACCTGCGCATCGCCCGGGACATCGAGCACGCGGCCGTTGCGCACGACATTGTCGACGATGATGACGCTTCCGGGACGCGAGAGGCGCAGCGCGTGGGCGAAATAGTCGGCGTTGGATTCCTTGTCGGCGTCGATGAAGGCGAGGTCGAAGGGGCCTGGAAGCGCGGGCAGAAGATCGAGCGCAGGGCCGACCAAAACCTCTACTTTATCCGTCAGGCCCGCCCGCGCCAGGTTGGCGCGGGCGATCTCGGCGTGGCGAGGATTGATCTCCAACGTCACGACACGGCCGCCGCTTGGCAGCGCGCGGGCCAACCAGATCGTCGAGTAGCCGCCGAGAGCGCCGATCTCGAGAACGCGCTTGGCGCCGATCGATCGGGCGATGAGCGCGAGGAGCTTGCCCTGCGCCGGCGACACCGCGATCGCGGGCAGCCCCGCCTTTGCGCTTTCAGCGAGCGCCGCCTGCAACGCGGCGTCCTCCTGCACGATCGCGCCGAAATAGGCGTCCACCTCGCGCCAACGCCGTTCACTCATGGCTACGCCTCGATCTTGGCGAGATCCTCGTCGCTGACATCGGCGTTGGTGTAGACGTTCTGCACATCGTCGAGGTCGTCGAGCGTGGAGACCAGTTTCGCCAGCGATTGCGCCGCCTCGCCGCTCACGGGCGAGAGCGCCTGCGGGCGCCAGACGAATTTTGCGCTCTCCGCATCGCCGAACTTCGCGGCGAGCGCGGCGGAGACCTCGCCCAGCGCATTCATCGCGCAGGTCACCACATGCGCATCGTCCTCGAGCATGCAATCGTCCGCGCCCGCCTCGATCGCGGCTTCGAGCATCGCGTCTTCGCTGGCGACGGCTGCGGGGTAGCGCACCTCGCCGACGCGGTCCCACATGAACGAAACCGAATTGGTTTCGCCGAGGTTGCCGCCGTTCTTGGCGAACGCGGCGCGCACGTCGCCGGCGGTGCGGTTGCGGTTGTCGGTGAGGCATTCGACGATGACGCCGACGCCGCCGGGGCCGAAGCCTTCGTAGCGGATCTCTTCGAGGTTCTCTCCGCCCCCGCCTGCGCCGCGATCGACAGCGCGCTGGATGTTGTCCTTCGGCATCGAGACCGCGCGCGCCGAGGCGATGGCGCGATAGAGCCGCGGATTGGCGGCGGGATCGCTGCCGCCGAGCTTCACCGCAGCCTGGATTTCCCGCGCGATCTTGGTGAACAGGGACGCGCGCTTCTTATCCTGCGCGCCCTTGCGATGCATGATGTTGGCGAATTTCGAATGCCCGGCCATGGGGTCGTGATCCGTCGGGATGTCTCGGAAGGCGCGCCTTCTACCCCGCCGCCAAGAGGTCCACAACAGGCGACGCGCTCAACCATCCCTCGCCTGGTCGAGGGCCTCCACTTCCGCCGCAATCCGACTAGCCTCCTCAGCCGACCGCCGCGACGCCGCGAGATTAAGCGATGCGAACTCCGCCCAGCGCAGCTTTCGCAGGCCACGCGCCAGGAATGAGCGGCCGTTGACGCTCATGTCCGATCGCAGGTCCTCCACGCCCTCTCTGGCCAGCGCGAGGCCGCTGCGCCGGCGCCCGGCCAAGACCCGGCACAGCCCAAGATCAACCTTCATCTCGCCAAGTTGCGCCTGTGGGGCGCCAGCCGCCGCCCGCAACTGCAGCGCTTCGGCGAAGTCGCGTTCGGCGTCCCGGATCCGCCACGGCCGAAGCAACCACGCCATTCTCAGATGTACGTTGCCGCGTATCGCCAAAAGCCCACGCCGCGCGTCGGGATCGCGTTCCATGGCCCGTGTGGCGAGCAATCCCGCTTGCTCGTAGTGAAAGGCTTTGCGCGACAGGCTCCGCATCCGATGGCCAATCGAATAGAGTGCGGATGCGCGCGCGCCCAATGGCTCGCGCACGTCGTGCGCAGCGCGAAAGGCGATCTCTTTCGTCATACGTTGGCGCAACGCTGTCTGCGAGTTCACCGCCGCCAGCGGACTCATCCACAGGTGCCCGTGCAAACCAAACCAAGACGCCTTCGCGGCCCAAAGGCCGAACGCCTGGTCCCAAAGCCCGGCCGCCGCCGGCTCCACAAGGCTCGTTGCATCCTTGTTCGCCAGTTCGCGTATCGCCGCCCAGATTCGAAAGAGCGCCGCCCCGTGTGGCATCGCCGCCGCGCCAACTCCGTCACCGCGCACGCCGCGCGCGACCTGCTGCAACAACCTTCCTGCGCGGTCTAGGTCGGGAGCGCCGCGGCTTGTAGCGAAGTTGCCTCCAAGAAAATGCAACATTGGATCGTCGATATCTCGGAGCGGGTGGGATCGTGCTCTGCGCAATGAGAGGCCGTGAGCAAGGTCGTTTGCAGGCGCGGCCGGGAGACGGCGATCCTTCGCTAGTCGGCGACAAAACCGCTTCCAGCGCCGCAACAGCCCCGCTTCTGTGTCGAGCCAGTACTGCGTCGGCCCAAAGGACTTTTGGAGCAAACCCAGCGCGTCTACGAGCGCGGGATCCGGTTCGCGGTTCGCGTAGTGCAGGATGACAACCGGCTTTCTCAGCGCGGCCGCTGCGAAGAGTTCGAGTTCGAGGTAGCTCGCGAAGGCGCCGTCGTCGATCAGTCCGGCTCGACTACCGTGACGGCCGGTGAGCACGAAGGCAAACACCGAGCACACTTTGATGCCGGAGAAGCAGCGGTCGATGATCGTGTCCGCATCCAACGCCGCTTCGTCCCAGCCCTGGTGCTCGTAGGTCCAAGCGTCGACCCCATAGGTCAGCGCCGTTTCCCGCAACTTGGCGCGAATGGACACCGCCTCAAGGCCGCTTCCGAAGTCGTCGCGGAATGTTGAAGAAATGAAGATGCGCCGGGCTTGTTCCTGCATAAGTTTGGCCGTCACGTTCCGCAGCGGATCGCTTCCTTTTCCGTCACCACCCAGTCGAGCGTCTGGTCCTGGGGCCCCGCGGGCACGCTGTCGAGTTCTTGGGCGGCGTAGGCGAGACCGACGGCCACAACGCCCTTCGGCTTGAGCGCCCGCAGCGTGCGGTCATAGACGCCCCCGCCCTGGCCCAGCCGCGCGCCCGTCCGATCGAACGCCACCAGCGGCACGATGACGAGTTTGGGCGAGACCTCGGCGGCTGAAGCGTGCGGCGCGGGCGCGCCATAGGCGTCGGGCGCGAGCGTGGCCCCGTCCCAGGCCAGGAAGCGGACCGGCGCGTCGCGGGCGTCGGCCCGCGGCAAGGCGATCGTTCGCCCAGCCTTGGCCAAGGCCGCCATGAGCGGGCGCGGGTCCATCTCCGCGCCGATCGGCCAGTAGGCGGCGATCGGATCGAGCCGGGCGGGCTCGATCGGGAAATTCTCCATGACCTTGAGGCAGGCGGCGGGTTCGAGCTGGGCCGCCTCGGCCCGCGCCGCCCGCGCGACCCGCCGCGCCTCGGCCTTGAGCCGCTCCAGCTGTGGGTCATCCCCCGTCACAGGAATCACGACTAACCCGCAATCACGGCGCGAATCCGGCGGGCAGCCCAAGGCGGGCTGGAGGCCCGCGCGCCCAAACAGCCCCCGCACCGGCCATCGGCGCGGCCCCGGCGAAGGGCTCTCCATCGCGGCGCCGGCGCGCCGAGGAGAGAAAGAGAAACGGCGGCGCCGCCTGCGCCGTCCCGGCACGTCATCCTCTCAGACCCTAGCAAACTAGGTGGGCGCCAGATGATCGGGACCAGGGTCCCGCCAGAGCCAGCTCCCGAGAGGAGTGATACGGTCGAAGGGATGCACCTCCGGCTCGCACGCCGCAGCAAACCGCCGCCGGCGAAGATAAGCGCTTCGCGCCCCTGAAACAAGAAATCCGCTGTGGCGCGCCCCAGCAAGAATCGACAACGAAACGTCAGCGCCGGTGCGACCAGGCTTCGCCTAGCTTTCAGCGCCGGCATCCTTTAAACGGCGCAGGCGACTTTTCTTCTATATTGAGGAGTGAGGCGGATGGCGGTGCGCGCGGCGATCAATGGCTTTGGACGGATCGGGCGCAACGTTCTGCGCGCGATCGCGGAATCGGGGCGCACCGACATCGAGATCGTGGCGATCAACGATCTCGGGCCCGTGGGCACCAACGCCCACCTCCTTCGCTACGATTCCGTACACGGACGGTATCCGGGAACGGTCAAGGTCGAAGGCGACACGATCGATATCGGCCGCGGGCCGATCAAGGTGACGGCCGAGCGCGATCCCGCCAAACTCCCCTGGCGCGACCTCAAGGTCGACATCGCCATGGAATGCACCGGCATCTTCACCGCCCGCGACAAGGCCGCCGCACACCTCGAAGCCGGGGCCAAGCGCGTGATCGTCTCCGCGCCCTCCGAAGGCGCCGACTTCACGGTCGTCTACGGCGTCAACCACGACAAGCTGACGTCCGACCACAAGGTTATCTCCAACGCCTCGTGCACCACCAACTGCCTCGCGCCCGTAGTGAAGGCGCTGCATGAGGCGATCGGCATCGAGCGCGGCATGATGACGACGATCCATTCCTACACCGGCGATCAGCCGACGCTCGACACGCTGCACAAAGATCTCTATCGCGCCCGCGCCGCAGCGCTCTCGATGATCCCGACTTCGACGGGCGCGGCGAAAGCCATCGGCCTCGTCATTCCGGAGCTCAACGGCAAGCTCGACGGCATCTCCATCCGCGTGCCGACGCCGAATGTTTCGGTGGTGGATTTCAAGTTCATCGCCAAGAAGGCGACGACGAAGGACGAGATCAACAAGGCGATCATCGCCGCGGCGAACGGCGCCTTGAAGGGCGTGCTCGGCTTCACGGATCAGCCCAACGTCTCGGTCGATTTCAACCACGATCCGCATTCGAGCATCTTCCATCTCGATCAGACCAAGGTGATGGACGGCACGCTGGTGAGCGTCCTTTCCTGGTACGACAACGAATGGGGCTTCTCCAACCGCATGGCCGACACCGCGGTCGCGTTCGCGAAGACGATTTAGACGGCGCTCAGCGCAGATCCCGCCCCTGGACGCCGCGCCGCGCGGCCGCCGCGAGCAGCGCGGCGTCACATGTCGCGATTTCCGCGCCGAGCGTCATCGCCAGATCGAGATACGCCGCATCGAAGAAACTCAGCCGCTCCGCCCGCGCCAACGTGTAGATGCGCGCGAACTCTTGAGCGGTGGGTTCAGCCTTGACATCCACCTCCGCGTGGATCGCCGCCAGGCCCGCATCGACGGCGACAGGATCGGCGAGGCGGCGTCGCTCCAGCCTTACTAGCCCGTTGCGCACCTCGACCGCGAACACCCACGGCGCGGCGAAATCTGCGCCGCTTGCCCGCAACGTACGGCTTGCAGCACCCGTTTGGGTCGGCGCGATCCAGCCGATCGCGACGGAAGCGTCAAGGATTACGGTCACTCGTCATCGTGCTCCTCGTCGCGCATCATCTTCCTCAGTTCCGCCCAAGGGATCGGCTTCGCCGCCTCGGGATGCGCCTTAACCCACTCCGTGTTGCGCGCATCGATCTCCGCCCAAATTCTGGCCCACTCCTCAGGCGTCGGCCGGCGGCGCACCGCGCGCGAAAGCTTCACCGCCGGCTGTCCGTGCCGTGTGATGACGATCTCCTCGCCGGTGTCGATCACGTCCTGGATCAGGGCGGAGAGGCGGTTTTTGGCCTCGTAGAGCGGAACTTCTCGCATGGCTAGATTATAGCTAGCTCATAGCCAGAATTCAACCGCGCCCCCGCCGGACGACGCTGCTTGTCATCGCCGCCGCCGCCCGCCATTGAGTGCCCCCGATGACCACGCCCCGCCACGACTGGACCCGCGCCGAGATCCTCGCGCTCGCGGCCCGCCCCTTCTCGGACCTCCTCTACGACGCGCAGACCGTCCTGCGCGCGCATCACGATCCGCATGCGATCCAGAAATCGCGCCTGCTCAATATCAAGACCGGCGGCTGCGCCGAGAATTGCGGCTATTGCAGCCAGTCCGCCTTCGTAAAAACCGGGCTTGTCAATTCCAAGCTGATGGCGGTGGAGGACGTGCTCGACGAAGCGCGGCGCGCCAAGGCCGAAGGCGCCGAGCGCTTCTGCATGGGCGCGGCCTGGCGCGAACTGAAGGACCGCGATCTCCCCGCGATCGTCGACATGGTGAAGGGCGTGAAGGCGCTCGGCCTCGAAAGCTGCATGACGCTCGGCATGCTGACGCAGGCGCAGGCCGACGCGCTCGCGGGCGCCGGCCTCGACTATTACAACCACAACCTCGACACCGGCCCCGAATACTATCCCACGGTCGTCAGCACACGGACCTATCAGGAGCGCCTCGATACGCTCGAAGCCTGCCGCCGCTCCGGCATCAACCTCTGCTGCGGCGGCATTCTCGGCATGGGCGAGCGCCCGGAGGACCGCGCCGATCTCATGGTCGAACTGGCCAAGCTCGATCCCCATCCCGAGAGCGTGCCGATCAACCGGCTCGTGCCGATCCCCGGCACGCCGCTCGGCGACAGCGCGCCGATCGACGGCCTCGATTTCGTCCGCTGGCTCGCAGTGGCGCGCATCGTCTTCCCGCAAAGCGTGGTGCGCATCGCGGACGGCCGCGAGACGATGAGCGAAGAGCTGCAGGCGCTGTGCCTGCTGGCCGGCGCCAATTCCCTCTTCATCGGCGACAAGCTCTTGACCACCGCCAATCCTGGCGAGGCGCGCGATGAGCGCCTCTTCGGCGCCATGGGGATCGCCTGATCCCATGGCCGCGCGCCGCCCCAATTTCCTCGCCGCGCTCGTCGATCTCGGCTTCGCCATCGGCGCGGGGCTCTGCGGCGCGTTCGGCTGGGGATTGCACGCAGCGCTCGGCGTCGTCGCCGCGCACGTCGTCTATTGGGGCGTCTCCAAACAGAATGCGCTCAAGGCCACGCCGCGCGAGCGGCTGCCCGCGCTCGTCGCCATCTCGGTCGCGCTCATCGCCGCCGTCGACGGCGCCGCCTATTTCATCGCTTCGCTCCTCAGCCCGGCCATTTGATCCGTATAAGGACGATTAACATGCGCTTCCGCCGCCTCGACGACGCCGACCTGCAAGGCAAGCGCGCGCTGGTGCGCGTGGATTTCAACGTGCCGATGGCCGAGGGCCACGTGAGCGACGACACCCGCCTGCGCGCCGCGCTCCCCACCATCAAGGCGCTGCAGGCCAAAGGCGCCAAGACCATCCTGCTCGCCCATTTCGGCCGCCCCAAAGGCAAGCGCGACGAGACCCAGTCGCTGGCGCCGGTCGCGCCCGCGCTGGCGCAATTGCTCGGCGCGCCCGTCGCGTTCGCGAACGATTGCATCGGCGAGACGGCCAAGGCGGGGGTCGACGCGCTGGCGCCCGGCGGCGTCATTCTCCTTGAAAACACGCGCTTCCATGCCGGCGAGGAGAAGAATGATCCCGAACTGGCGAAGGCGATCGCCGCGCTGGGCGACGTCTATGTCAACGACGCCTTCTCCGCCGCGCATCGCGCGCATGCGTCAACCGAGGGCCTCGCCCATCTCTTGCCCGCCTACGCCGGCAAGAGCATGGAAGCCGAGCTCGATCACTTGGAAAAAGCGCTCGGCAATCCCGCGCGCCCCGTGCTCGCGGTCGTCGGCGGCGCCAAGGTCTCCACCAAAATCGATCTTCTGGAGAACCTCGTGTCCAAGGTCGACTTCCTCGCCATCGGCGGGGCGATGGCCAACACATTCCTGTTCGCCAAGGGGCTCGAAGTCGGCAAATCGCTTTGTGAAAGAGATCTCGCAGAGACGGCGCGGAAAATCCTCGCCGCCGCGGCGAAAGCCGGCTGCGAAGTGCTGCTGCCCGAGGACGTCGTCGTGGCGCACAAGTTCGAGGCGAACGCCCCGCACCAGACCGTGCGCACGGCCCATGTCGCCGCCGAGGACATGATCCTCGACGCCGGCCCCGAAACCGTCGCCCATCTCGCTGAGAAGATGGCCGCGGCCAAGACGCTGATCTGGAACGGCCCCCTGGGCGCGTTCGAGACGCCGCCCTTCGATCGCGCGACAGTGGAAGCCGCGCGCGCCGCCGGCCGCCTCGCCAGGGACGGCAAGCTCATCGCCGTGGCCGGCGGCGGCGACACGGTGGCCGCCCTCAACCACGCCGGCGTCGCCGATCAGTTCACGTTCGTCTCCACCGCCGGGGGGGCGTTCCTGGAATGGATGGAAGGCAAGGCGCTCCCAGGGGTGGAGGCGCTCAAGGCATGAGCCCCGGCAAGGCCGCCGCAACGAGCAGCGCAAGCTCCGCTCCGCCAGCTGGAACGCCATCGGCCTGGCCATCTTCGCGATCGGATTTGTGCAGCCGGTCGTGCTCGGCGATTTCACCTGGACTGCGGCGGCGAAACTGGCGATGGCGAGCGCGATCGGCTATATGCTTCACCGGCACGCATTACAGCTCCTGAGCGAGCTGGAGGACTGATCGTGGAAGCCTGGGCTTCTTTCTTGTTCATGACTGGAGGGCTCGGTTTCTTCGCCTTGCTGCTGCTCCTCGACGAGCGACGCCTCAAGCGCGAATGGAAGCGCGCTATGGAGGCCGAAGAAGCGGCCAATCGCCCCGCGGAGTAGAGCGCGATTGACGCGATCGCGCGGCGGTGGTGAACACGTGAACGCCTTTCACAACCGAGGACGCTATGAACCTTGACGCTCTCAACAAGGTCGCCGAAGCCATGGTCGCGCCGGGGCGCGGAATCCTGGCCGCCGACGAATCCACCGGCACCATCAAGAAGCGCTTCGACGCGATCGGCGTGGAGAACACTGAGGAAAACCGCCGCGACTATCGCGAGTTCATGTTCCGCCATAAGCCCGGCATGGCGCACATCTCCGGCGTCATCCTCTATGACGAGACGATCTGGCAGGACGCCGCCGACGGAACCCCGCTCGTCAAGCTCATTGAGCAAGCGAACTCCATCCCCGGCATCAAGGTCGACGAAGGCACGGAACCGCTCCCGGGGACCAAGGGCGACCTCATCACCAAGGGCCTCGACGGCCTCTCCAAGCGCCTGCCGAAATATTATGAGCGCGGCGCCCGCTTCGCGAAATGGCGCGCGGTGATCGATATCGGCAGCGGCAAGCCTAGCCACAACGCCATTCACGCCAACGCCCACGCGCTCGCGCGCTACGCCGCGCTCTGCCAGGAGCATGAGATCGTCCCGATCGTCGAGCCCGAAGTGCTCATGGACGGAGATCACGACATCCAGACCTGCTACGACATCACTACCTGGACGCTGAAGGAGACGTTCCAGGAACTATACTATGCCGGCGTCGCCCTCGAAGGCATGGTGCTCAAGCCCAACATGATCGTGCCTGGCAAAAAGTGCGCGACCCAGGCGAGCGTCGATCAAGTCGCCGAACAGACGATCCGCTGCCTCAAAAATTGCGTGCCGTCCGCCGTGCCGGGCATCGCCTATCTCTCCGGCGGCCAGTCGGACGAGGACGCGACGGCCCATCTCAACCGCATGAACGAGATCGGCGGCTTCCCCTGGAAAATGACCTTCTCGTACGGGCGCGCGCTGCAGGCGGCGCCGCAGAAGGCCTGGTCCGGCAAAAAGGAGAACGTGCCGGCCGGCCAGAAGGCGTTCGAGCATCGCGCCGAGATGAATGGCCTCGCTTCCCTCGGCAAATGGAAACCCGATCTCGAAAAGAAGGCCGCGTGATCGGCGATCCGCGGCGGCGGTTGGGATAGGCGTATCGTGAGAGAGCGCACCCGCCTCTATCTCATTTCGCCGCCGGCGTTCGATCTCGACGCGCATATGCGGGCGCTGGACGCAGCGCTCAGCGCGGGAGACGTCGCCGCCTACCAGCTGCGCCTCAAGGATCTTCCGGATACGGAGATTCTCAAGGTCGCGCGCCGCCTCGGACCGCTGGTGCAGGCGGCCGACGTCGCCTTCATCCTGAACGACCGGCCCGACCTCGCCCTCGCGGCGGGCGCCGACGGCGTCCATATCGGCCAGGAGGACGCCCCATACGCTGAGGCCCGCGCGATCCTGGGCGGCGAGCGGATGATCGGCGTCACCTGTCACGACTCGCTGCATCTCGCCTACGAGGCCGCCGAAGCGGGCGCCGACTATGTCGCCTTCGGCGCGTTCTTTCCCACGCAAACCAAAGACCCCAAGACTCACGCCGATCCGGAGCTGCTTTCGATCTGGCAGGAGAGCATGGAGATCCCCTGCGTCGCCATCGGCGGGATCACGGTCGAGAACGCCGCGGCGCTTGTCGAGGCCGGGGCGGACTTCCTCGCGGTCTCGGCCGGCGTGTGGTCCCATCCGGACGGTCCCGCCGAGGCCGTGCGCCGTTTCAACGCGCTGTTCGACGCGGCCCTTTAGGCGGCGCGTCCTTGCCGTTCGCCGCCGCCGCTGTTATCCCCCGCGCCCCAAGCTCTTTCGACACGTCCCGATGCCCCAGACCTCCGCCCTCCTCACGGTGATGATCGCCGCCGCGCGCAAGGCCGGGCGCGGCCTCGCGCGCGACTTCGGCGAAGTGGAGCATCTGCAGGTCTCCAAGAAGGGCCCCTCCGATTTCGTCTCAGCGGCGGACGTGAAGGCGGAGACGACGCTGTTCGAGGAATTGTCCAAGGCCCGTCCCGGCTACGGCTTCCTGATGGAAGAGCGCGGCGATGTGGCCGGCAGCGATCGGACACACCGCTTCATCGTCGATCCGCTGGACGGCACGCTCAACTTCCTCCACGGGCTGCCGCACTGGGCGATCTCGATCGGGCTCGAGCGCGAAGGCGCGCTCGTCGCCGGCGTCATCTATGACGTGGCCAAGGATGAGCTGTTCTGGGCCGAGAAAGGCGCCGGCGCCTGGCTCAACGATCGCCGCCTGCGCGTCGCCGCGCGCAGCGAACTCAAGCAATCGGTCATCGCCACCGGCATCCCCTTTCATGGCAAGCCGGGGATCGACAGGAGCGTGGCGGAAGTCGCAAGCCTTGCGCCGAACGTCGCCGGAATTCGGCGCTGGGGCGCCGCCTCGCTCGATCTCGCCTACGTCGCCGCCGGCCGCCTCGACGGCTTCTGGGAGCGCGACCTGAAGCCCTGGGACATCGCCGCCGGCGCGATCATCGTGCGCGAGGCCGGCGGCTTCGCAACCGAGATCGAGGGCGGCGACTTCATGCAAACCGGCGCCATCCTGGCCGCCAACGAACGCCTCCTGCCGCAGCTGCAGAAGCTGTTGCGCGCCGCGTAACGATCAGCGCCGCATCCGCGCATCGGCCGCGGCGCCCTCCAGGATCAGATCGACCATGCGCTTGAGCGCCGCTTTGAACCGGCGCCGCGACGGCGCGGGATGGGCGCCTTTCACGCCGCGCGCCGCCGCCATCAGCGCTTGCGCGAGCGCGCGCGCGGTGAGCCCCGCGCGCAACGCCAGGCGACCGCCGCGCCGCTGCGCCTCGATCGTCGCGCACAGCAGAGCCTCGAACCGCCGCACCGAGCGGTCGGTGATGTCCGGGCACAAACGCGAGCTCTCCTCGATCAGCTCCTGCGCGTGCGTGCCTTCGATTGTGGCGATGATGTAATCATAGCGCGCGTGCAGCATTGCGAAGATCGCATCCGCCCCCTCCGCCTTGCCGGCCTGATCGGCCGCATGCGCAAGCGCGCGTTCGTGCAGCAGCGCAGCAGACGCGCGAAAGAGATCTTCCTTCGTCGGATAGTGGCGATAGAGCGCCTGGCGCGTGATCCCGGCCGCCTGCGCGATCTCCTCCACCGAGGAGCGCCGGTGTCCGTCGCGCCGCGCGGCTTGGATCGCCGCCTCAAGGATGCGCTGCTTCGTGCCGCCCATGGAAGCGAAGTTGACAGATGGTGCTGATCTGTCAACATTCGCGAGAAAGCAGGCGCAGCGAGAGGAGGCGGACGATATGCGTTATGGTCGGCTTGGCGCGTCCGGCTTGAAGGTGTCGCGCATTTGTCTGGGCATGATGAGCTACGGCTCGCCGAACTGGCAGCCTTGGGTCCTGCCCGAAGATGAAGCCCGCGTTCATGTGAAGAAGGCGCTCGATCTCGGCTTCAATTTCTTCGACACGGCCGACGTCTATTCCGTGGGCGTAAGCGAAGAGATCAGCGGGCGCCTGCTCAAGGACGTTCCCCGCGACGACGTCGTCATCGCCACCAAGGTCTATTTCCCGATGGGCGACGGGGTGAACCAACGCGGGCTCTCCAAGAAGCACATCACCCACGCGATCGACGCGTCGCTCAAGCGGCTCGGCCTGGATTATGTCGATCTCTACCAGATCCACCGCCTCGATCCCTACACGCCCATGGAGGAGACGCTCGACGCGCTCGACGGCGTCGTGAAGGCGGGCAAGGCGCTCTATCTCGGCGCCTCCTCAATGTACGCGTGGCAGTTCATGAAAATGCTGGCGCACCAGCGCGCGCACGGCTTGGCCCAATTCCGCACGATGCAGAACCACTACAATCTGATCTATCGCGAAGAGGAGCGCGAGATGCTTCCGCTCTGCGAGAGCGAAGGGATCGGCGTCATTCCGTGGAGCCCGCTTGCGCGCGGCTTCCTGGCGGGCGCCCGCAAGCGCGAAGGCGGCGGCGAATCCAAACGCGCGGCGACCGACGCGCTCTCGGCGATGTATCGCGACGATGATTTCGACGTCGTCGACGCCGTGCGCGCCATCGCCGAGCGTCGCGGCGTTCCGATGGCGCAAATCGCGATCGCGTGGATGCTGTCCAAGCCCGCGATCAGCGCGCCCATCATCGGCGCCACAAAAGTGAAGCACATCGAGGACGCTGCAGCGGCGACGGACATCACGCTCGAACCCGACGAAATCGCCGCGCTCGAGGCGCCCTACAAGCCCCACGCCGTGCTCGGCCACACCTATGGCGACGCCGCCGAGGAGATGGCGCGCCGCCGCCGCGGCGCTCAACAGCAACAACGCGCATAAGGAGCGGCGATGGCCGACGTCGTCCAGGGCGCGCCCGCCGCAGCAGCCGCGCCGGAGCCCGCCGCGAAGCCGCGCCGCTTCGAGCTCACGCTCTTTTCGCTCCCGCACGCGCCGCTCGGCGCATTGGGGCTGCCCCCGATCGTCTTCCTGCCGCCCTATTACGCGGCCCAACTCGGCATTCCCCTTGAAATCGTCTCGGCGCTGTTTCTGGCGGCGCGCGCGCTCGACATCCTCATCGATCCGCTGCTGGGCGAATGGCAGGACCGCACGCGCGCGCGCATCGGGCGGCGGAAATTGTGGATGATCATCTCCACGCCGATCCTGATGTTCGCGATCTGGCTCGCCTTCATCGGCGTGGGGCCGGGCGTGAACGTCTACGGCCTCGCCGCGACCATCTTTACGCTTTATGCGATGTTCGCTGCGATGGTCATCGCGCACTTGGGCTGGGCGAGCGAATTGCGCGCCGACTATCATGGGCGCACCAATGTGCTGGGCGGCGTGCAGATCGCGGCGATGATCGGCGCCACGCTCATCCTGCTGCTGCCCGGGATCGTGCGCGCCGCCGGCTGGGGCGACGACGCCGACGCCGTGCACGTCATGGGCTGGACGATCCTGATCACGCTGCCGATCGCCGTGCTGGTCTCGGTGCTGTTCGTGCGCGAACCCGACATTCCCGTGCACGAGAAGATCAGCCTCAAGCTCGCCATCGGCGCCATCTTCACCAACAAGCACCTGCGCGGCGTGCTGCTGCCCGATCTGCTCTTCGGCGTGGCGCAAGGCGTCTCCGGGGGCCTCTTCCTCTTCTACTTCCAGTACGCGCTCGGCTTCGATACCCAGGCGCAGATCCTGCTCTTCATCTATTTCGTCTCCGGCGTGCTGGGCGTGCCGATCTGGATGGCGTTGGGCAAGCGCATCGGCAAGCACCGCTCGCTGCAATGCGCCTGCCTCTACGCGGCCGCGATCACTTTCTGCATCCCGCTCATCCCGCACGGCCAGTTCGTGCCTGCGCTCATCCTGATGGCGATCGCCGGCCTCCACCAGGGCGCAAGCAACATGCTGCTGCGCGCCATGCTCGCCGACGTGATCGACGCCGACCGCTTGAAGACCGGCCAGGCGCGCGCGGGCCTCTTCAACAGCCTCCTGCTCATCACCTCGAAGGCGGGCTTGGCCACCGGCCCAGTCACCTACGCGGTGCTGGCGCTCTACGGCTTCCAAACCGAGCTAAGAGGGAACAATTCGCCGGAAGCGATGGCCGCGCTCGACGCGATGTTCATCGTCGCGCCGGCGGTGATTTTCCTGATCGCGGCGGTGTCGCTGCGGATCTATCGGCTGGACGAAGCCGCCCAGCGCGCCATCCGCGCCGAGCTCGAAGCGGTCCAGTCCGCCCAGCGCGCGCAGAGCCAGTAGAACCAGGCGGGCGTGAGAGCGAGGCTCTGGCGCACGCCGCTTGTCAGCGCGCCTAGGCGCGCCTGCGGCGCGGGCGCGCCTGCCAGCGCGCGCAAGACGCCGGCGGCGCAGAGGCCCACGCCGATGGCGTCGCCGCGCTGCATGGCCGTACGGGCGATGCGTTCGCCCTCGCCGTCGGCGGCGTCGATGAGCGTCAGCCGGGCGCGCGTCCTGGCGATATGGAGCGCCGCCGCCTCGATGCGCGCGCTGCGGCGGCCGCCGAACGAAGCGAGCGGACGCCAATGCACATTGTTGAGCTTGAACCGCGCGGCGATCGCGGCGATCTCGCCGGCGTCGCCGCCGATGATGCAGATCCGCTCGTCGCGATCGACGCCGGCGCGCAACAACGTGGCTGCGAGCGCAGCCGCGTCGATGCGCGCAAGGGTCACGCCGCCGATCCGCGCGGCCGCCGCGATCGCGCAGCTGGCGTTGAGGGTGAGCCACGCATCTGCATAGAGCGGCGCGCGCAAGGCCGGCTCGCGATCAAGCGCGACGGCGTCTTGCTCGCGCACGGCTCGAAGCATGCGGGCTACGTCTTGTACGTCCAGGAAGGCCGTCTCGTCTACGAGCAGAACATGCTGCCGTGGAGCGAGCGCATCGCGGCCTCCGAGGCGCTGCCGAGCGGGCGGCTGACGGTCCGCTAC
>JACAEE010000011.1 GCA_013389015.1 Hydrogenophilaceae bacterium
CCCCGGACGGCCAGGCCGGCCGGGGCAAGCACTCTGGGAGCATAGGTCGTAGCGTCTCAGCCGAGCGCGGCGTCGATCAGAAGATAGGCGCGCACAAGATGGGTGCTCTTGCCGCCCTGGGCGCGGTCGGCCTTGGCGAGATCGGGGCGGGCGCGAAAGGCGATCGCCGTCTCACGGGCAGCAGGGTCGCGGCGCAGGAAGCGCGCGACGCGGGTGACGGCGATGCCGGCGGCGTCATTGACCGCGCGGCGGCGCGCCGCGGCGCCTTGGCGCGAGGCGTGGGCGATGGCGTCGAGATCGCGCGCCACGAAGGCGTTTTCGATCAAGACGCCGGCGTCGGCGATGAGATCGAAGGCGTGCTGCACCAGCTTCTGGTCGGCGGCCGCCGGCTCGAAGGTCACGAGTTCGCCTGCCGCGCCCCGCTCTTCATAGACAGGCTTCGGCGGCAGCACGTTGTTCCAGCCTGAAAGGCCGGAGACGCGCTTGGGCGCGGGCGCGGGCGCCTGGGCGATCCGTGCTGCGGCTTCGTGCAGCGACCAGGCTTCGCCCTCGATCTTGGGGGCGGCTTCCTTGCGGCTGCGTTCGGGCGAGGCCTTGGCGGTCGCGGCGAGCGCGGTCAGGCGCTTCTCGATCGCGCCGGCATGCTTGTCGGCGGCGGCCTGGGCGTCCTCGGCCGAAAGGCGCGCGGCCTCAGCGGCTTGGCGCAGCGTCTCCAGCGTCGAGGCGGCGGCCTGCTGCATCGCGACAGTCTCTTCGCGGATGAGGTCGGCCACGCGCTTGGCGTCGGAGATGGCGCGCTGGGTCGTCTCGCGGACGGCGTTGGCGGTGGAGTTGGCGGCGTGCACCGCATCCTGCGTCGATTGACGCGCGGCGTCGGTCAGCTTGGTGGCTTCAGCGAGCGTGGTGAGCGCCGAGCCGATGGTCTCGTCGAGGCGGCCGGAGGCGGCGTTCGCGGTCTGGGCGGCGGCGTTGAGTTCGGCCGTGCCTTCCGAAATCACCGAAGCGGTGGCGCGGAAGGAATTGAGATGCGTCTCGAGCGCCTCTTCGGCGTCGCCGAGCTCTGTCTTCACCAGCTTGGAGGCTTCCCGCATCAGGCGGACCTGGCGGCCGATCGTGTGCGCGAGGGTCTCGGTCTGGCCCTTCAGATCCGAATTGAGTTCGGCGAAGGCCGCACGTTCGGCCTTCAGGCTTTCGCTGATCGCGCCGGCGTTCACTTTCGCCATCGTCTCTTCGAACAGGCGGGCGTGCTTGGCGGCGGCGCTGTTCAGCGCCTGCAGGCGCGTGAAGGCGGTGTCGACGGCCTTGTTGAGCGTGGCGATTTCGCCGGTGACGTCGAGCGTGGCGCGCTTGGCGGCGTCGGCGGGATTGTGCATCGGCACGAGCGCATCGCGCGCGATCTTGGCGAGTTCAGCGGCGAGCGCGCGGGCCTTGGCGGCTTCGCCGACGGCGGCGGCGCCGAGCCAGATCAGCAAAGTCGGGCCGAAGGCGATGGCGGCGAGGCCGGCTTGCATCGCAGGATGCATCGCAGCGAGCGCCTCCACGCCGAAATAGGAGACGGGAACCGCGATCGCGGCGGCGAGCCAGCCGAGGGCGGCGGTCGCGCCCATGAAGGCGGTCCAGGAAAAGGCGCTGGGCTTGCGGGCGCGGGTTTGCGTCGCGGGCTGCGTCGGCTGCTCGGCGGCGTCGGCGAGCGAGATCTCGCGCACCACATCGGTCTCGTTCATCTCGAACGAAATCTCTGGAGCGCATTCTTCCTCTTTCGGCGACGGCGTCGATGCGGCCTCGTAGAGGACGTCGGATTCCGATTGCGGACGCTCGGCCTCTGAGGAGTCGGCGTCGTCTGAGAAGTTGATTTCGAGATCGGATTCGTTGATGTCGGGCATGCCGAACTCGGGGAAATCCGTGGATGCGGATTCCTCGCTGCCGGCGTCGCGCGTCTTGGCGTCGTCGAGGTGAACCATGACCCTGCTCCTTCAATGAGCGGCGGCGCGCGAGGGGCGCGCCGCAAGCTCTCCGGGCAGGGGAAGTGCAACGGCTATGCCAGCGATTTGTTAAGGTGAACGGCGCATTCACGCTCCGATTTGGCGCAAGCCATGCGGCTGCGACGCGCCATGGGCGTACACTTGCTGCACGAGCCTCAGTAGGCGAGGCGCTCTTTGCGGCGCTTGGGCGCCTCGGTCCAGAGTTTCTCGAGTTCCTCCGGGTCCGGACCATCCGGCGCTGGCTCGCCGGCGCGGGCGAGGAAGAGCTTGCGCGCGACTTCGGCCTGCGCCTCGATGCTCATCTGCGCGAACGGGCGCTTGGGGACCTTGTAGGCGCCGCGGCCGAGCGCGGCGAGTTTGGCGAACGCAAGCGGGACCCCGCGCTGGGCCTGCCAGACGTGCGCGAGTTCGTGGATGAACCAGCCCTGCTCGGCGCGCTCGGCGTCGGCGAAGTCCTTGGCCGCGCGCCAGCGGGCGTAGTAGATGCGCCGCCCGAACGGCACCATCGCGCCCCAGGGCAAGGGCGGCAGCTGGACGATCCGGATGCGGCGGTAGGGGATCGCGTCGCCGAACACTTGCCGCGCCAGGCGCAGCTCGCCCTGGGTGAGGCGGCGGGCGCTGAACCAGCCCATGCGTGGCGGAGGCCGCGCCGGGGACGGGGCGAGGGCCGGATCGGGCTCCGGCGCGGCGGCGGGATCGGAGGTCATGACTGGACGTTAACCTGCGCTCTTCGCGCTGACGGCCCTCGTTGGCAAGCCCCGGACGGCAGCGGCGGCGCGCCTTCGTCGGTCGCGCTTGACCCTTGACGGGGAAGCGGCCATGTCCGCGCCTCCATGACCGCCCCGACCAAAGCTTGCCAGGACCTGGCGCGGCAGTTGAGCGACGCCAATGCGGCGGTGTTCGCGCGCCTTGGCCTTGAGCCCAAACATGCGGCGGTGCGCCGGTCCGACCGGCCGGACCTTGGCGAGTTCCAATGCAACGGCGCGCTCGCGGCCGCCAAGCAGATCGGACGCAAGCCGCAGGAGATCGCCGCCGATGCGGCCGCGGCATGGGATGCGACGGACTTGGCCGATGCGCCGACCATTGCGGGGCCCGGCTTTCTCAATTTCGTGACGACGGCGCGGGCGCTTTCGGCGCGGGCGCAGGCGATCGCAGACGACCCGCGCGCGGGCGCAAGCGCCGTGGAGACGCCGCGCCGCGTGCTGGTCGATTATGGCGGGCCCAACGTCGCCAAGCCGATGCATGTGGGGCACCTGCGCGCCTCGATCATCGGGGAGAGCCTCAAGCGCATTTTCCGGTTCCGCGGCGATAGGGTCTGGGGCGATGCGCATTTCGGCGATTGGGGCTTCCAGATGGGGCTCCTGATCGTGGCGCTGGAGGACGAACTGGGCGGGCTCGGCGATCCGGCGAAGGTCGCGGCGCGGCTCAAGAGCCTCACGCTCGAGGATCTGGAAGCGATGTATCCGGCCGCCGCGGCGAAGGCCCGCGACGACGCGGCGTTTCGCGATAGGGCGCGCAAGGCGACGGCGGGGCTGCAATCGGGAGAGGAGCCGCACCGCACGATCTGGCGGGCGATGCATGACGTCTCGATGGCTGCGCTGAAGCGCGAGTTCTCGGCGCTCGGCGTCGATTTCGACCTGTGGAACGGGGAAAGCGACGCCGATCCGCTGATCCCGGACATGGTCGCGGACTTGAAGGCGCGCGGGCTGATCGAAGAGGACCAGGGCGCACAGGTGCTGCGCGTGGCGCGCGAAGGCGACAAGCGCGCGCTGCCGCCGCTGCTCGTCGTTTCCTCCGAAGGCACGGCGATGTATGGAACCACGGACCTCGCCACCATCCTGCAGCGCGAGCGCGAGATCGATCCCGACCTCTATCTCTATATCGTCGACCAGCGGCAGGGCGATCATTTCGAACAAGTGTTCCGCGCCGCCGAACTGGCAGGCTACGCCAAGCGCGAACAGCTCGAGCATATCGGCTTCGGGACGATGAACGGGCCGGACGGCAAGCCGTTCAAGACGCGCGCGGGTGGGGTGTTGAAGCTCAATGATCTGATCGAGATGGCGCGGGAGAAGGCGCGCGCGCGGCTCAGGGAAGCCGAGATCGGCGCCGATTTCTCGGCCGAGGAATTCGAGGACGTGGCGCACAAGGTGGCGATCGCGGCGCTCAAGTTCGCGGACCTGATGAATTTCCGCGGCACAAGCTATGTGTTCGATCTCGACCGGTTCATGAGCTTCGAAGGCAAGACGGGGCCGTATCTGCTCTATGCCGCGGTGCGGATCAAATCGATACTGCGAAAGGCGGGGGAGGCAGGCGTCGCCGCCGCGCCGATCGTGATTGCGGCGGCGGAGGAGCGCGGGCTGGCGCTGGCGCTCGACGGCTTTGACGCCGCGCTGGCCCAAGCCTACGACAAGCGCGCGCCGCATTTTCTGGCGGAGCACGCGTTCGCGCTCGCGCAGGCGTTCTCCGCCTTCTATGGGAATTGTCCGATTCTGCAGGAGACGGACGCGGGCGCTCAAGGATCACGCCTGGCGCTGGCGCAGGCTACGCTGAAGCAGCTCGAGATCACGCTCGATCTGCTCGGGATTGCGGCGCCGGAACGGATGTGAGCGGCCGCCTGCATTGACTCTTCGGCGCGGGCGCGCAAGGTGCGCGCAACGGGCGCGGCCGACGGAGTCGCCCGCCGCCCGGCCACACATGCGAACCCCGCGGGAGAGCGCGTTCCGGCGAAAGCCCAAACGCCCCCGAAGGAGCAACCGCCCCGGAAACTCTCAGGGACACCGGACCGCGGGGGGATGAAGACGCTGGAAAGCGCGCACGCGCCCTGGACGACGCCGAGCGGCGGTCCAGGGTCCCGGTCGGGATCAAATGCAGGCGCCGCCGAAGGAGTAAGTTCCGAATCGCATTCGGAATGAATCTCTCAGGCGACCAGGACAGCGGGGGCCGCCGAACCGGTTTCGGCGCCGCACGCTCCTGGATTCCCGATGGCCGAAGCCGCCCCGCTCAAGAAACTGCCGCTCGACGCGGTCTGGCGCGCGCGAACCTCGAAGTTCGCGGACTTCGCCGGCTACGACATGCCGATCCAGTTCGAGGGCCTGATCGCAGAGCACAAATGGACGCGCGAGCATGCGGGGCTGTTCGACGTCTCGCACATGGGGCCGTGCGTGCTCGCGTTGTCGGATCGGCATCACGGGCTCGCGTTCCAGGAGCGGCACGAGAAGATCGCGGCGCTGATCGAGCGCCTGGTTCCTGCCGACATCGCCGGGCTCGAGCCGGGCCAAGTGCGCTACACGACGCTGCTCAACGCCGAAGGCGGCGTGCTCGACGATCTCATGATCGCGCGGATGGAGGAGGTGCTGAACGGAGGCCTCTACATCGTCGTCAATGCCGGGCGCAAGCACGAGGATTGGGCGCTCATCCATGACGCGATCGGCGATGAAGCGCGCGTGCGGCGGGAGGATGGCGATGCGCTCCTGGCGCTGCAGGGGCCGAGCGCTGAGCGCGTCATCCGCGACGTGCTGGGCGAGGCGGCGCCGGCGCTCGGCTTCATGCAGTACAAGACGATGGCCGGCGCGCCGTTCGGCGTGATGCGCATCACGCGCTCCGGCTACACCGGCGAAGACGGGTTCGAGATTCTCGTCGACGCGTCGATCGATCCTGCGAATGCGCGCGGTTTCGCCGAAGCGCTCTTAGCGCATCCGGAGGTGAAGCCTGTCGGCCTCGGCGCGCGGGATTCGCTCAGGCTCGAAGCCGGCTTGTGCCTCTATGGGCACGATCTTGATCCGACGACCTCGCCAATCGAAGCGGGGCTCGCCTGGACGATCCAAAAGACGCGGCGCGAGCGCGGGGATTTCCCAGGCGCGGCGCGAATCCTCCGTGAGCTGAAGGACAAGCCGGCGCGCAAGCGCGTGGGCATCCTGCCGAAGGAGCGGGCGCCGGCGCGCGAAGGCGTGGAGATTTTTGCTGGCGACCGCAAGATCGGCGTCGTCACCAGCGGCGGGTTCTCGCCCTTGCTCAATGCGCCGATCTCGATGGGCTATGTCGAGACGGCGTTCGCCAAGGTTGGAACTGAAGTTCAATTGTCGATCCGCGGGCAGATGCGGGCGGGCGAAATCGCCGCGCTGCCGTTCGTTCCCCATCGCTATGTGAGGAAGCCATGACGACACGCTACACCAAGGATCACGAATGGGTGCGGATGGAAGGCGACGTCGCCGTCGTCGGCATCACGCCTTACGCGGCCGAGCAATTGGGCGATGTGGTGTTCGTCGAGCTGCCGGATGTCGGCAAGGTGGTGAAGGCCGGCGCCGACATGGCGGTGGTGGAGAGCGCGAAGGCGGCCAGCGACGTCTATGCGCCGATCGGCGGCAGCGTCGCGGCGGTGAACGAGGCGCTCGCGGGCAGCCCGCAGCTCGTCAACGAAAGCGCCGACGGCGAAGGCTGGTTCGTGAAGATCAAGCCCGACAATCCGGGCGAACTCGACGCGCTGATGGATGCGGCGGCGTATGCGGATTACGTGAGGGGGCTTTGATGCGATATCTCCCGCTCTCGGATGAAGACCGCGCCGCGATGCTGGCGGTGATCGGCGCGAAGTCGATCGACGATCTCTATGTCGACGTGCCGGCGGAAGCGCGGCTCAAAGGCTTGGTCGATCTGCCGCTCAAGCAGGGCGAACTGCAGGTGGAGCGGGCGCTCAGGGCGCTGGCGGAGAAGAACATCCCGGCGCGGCGCGCCACGTTCTTCATCGGCGCAGGCGCCTATCGTCATCATGTGCCGGCGAGCGTGGATCATCTCATCCAGCGCAGCGAATTCCTCACCACCTACACGCCGTACCAGCCGGAGATCGCGCAGGGCACGCTGCAGGCGCTCTATGAGTTTCAGACGCAGGTCGCGATGCTGACTGGCATGGAGGTGGCGAACGCCTCCATGTACGACGGATCGACCGCGGCGGCGGAAGCGGCGCTGATGGCGGCGCGGGTGACGAAGCGGGCGAAGGTGATCTTCTCCGGCGGCGTGCATCCGCACTACGTCGCTACAGCGCGGACGCATTGCGCGCCGGTGGGCGTCGAGGTGATCGCGCTCGATCCGGCGATCGACGGCGAGGCGGCGGTGATCGATGCGCTCGCGGGCGATGTGGCCGCGGTGGTGGTGCAATCGCCGAACGCGTTCGGCACGGTGAGCGATCTTGCGCCGATTGCGGCGGCGGCGCATGCGCAAGGCGCGCTGCTGATCTCGACGTTCACGGAAGTGGTGTCGCTCGGGCTCATTGAGCCGCCGGGCGCGATGGGGGCGGACATCGTCGCCGGCGAGGGCCAATCGATCGGCAATGCGCTGGCCTATGGCGGGCCTTATGTGGGCCTCTTTGCGACGCGGGAGAAATTCATCCGGCAGATGCCGGGGCGGCTCTGCGGGGAGACGCTCGATGCGGACGGCAAGCGCGGGTTCGTGCTGACGCTGTCCACGCGCGAGCAACATATCCGGCGCGAGAAGGCGACGAGCAATATCTGCACCAATGCCGGGCTGTGCACGATGGCGTTCACGATCCACATGACGCTGCTCGGCGCCGCTGGGCTGGAGCGGCTGGCGCGGCTCAATCATGAGACGGCGATCCGGCTCGCGGATGCGCTGGCGGGGGTCAAGGGCGTCGAGGTGCTGACCGAGCGCTTCTTCAACGAGTTCGCGATCCGCACGCCGAAGGCGGCGCAAGCCGTGATCGACGCGCTGTTGGCGAAGGGGGTGATGGGCGGGGTCGCCTATTCGCGGCTGGCGCCCGGGATGGACGATGTTGTGCTGGTGTGCGCGACGGAAACGAACACGGACGATGACATCGCGCATTATGCGCGCGTGCTGGGCGAGGTGCTGGGATGAGCGTCGAAACCACATCGGGCTCGCGCGGGCTGCTGCAGCGCGTCGATCTCATTTTCGAGGACGGCGATCCGCGGCGCACCGGCGTCGATCTGCCGGCGCCGAAGGGCGTTTCCAAGCTGGGCGCGCTCGAACGCAAAGCGCCGCTGGAGATTCCGGGGCTGAAGGAGCCGGAGGCGCTTCGGCATTATGTGCGGCTCTCGCAGCGCAATTACGCCATCGATCTCGGGCTCTTTCCTCTGGGCTCCTGCACGATGAAGCACAATCCGCGGCTGAACGAGAAAGTCGTGCGGCTGGAAGGCTTCGCGGATCTGCATCCGCTGCAGCCGACGGAGACGACGCAGGGCGCGCTCGAGCTGATGGATCAGCTTGCGCATTGGCTCCTCACGCTCACCGGCATGGCGGGTGTGGCGCTCTCGCCCAAGGCGGGCGCGCATGGCGAGTTCTGCGGCATGCTGGCGATCCGCGCCGCGCTGGAGGCGCGCGGCGAACTGGACAAGCGCCGGCGGGTGCTGGCGCCGGTCTCGGCCCATGGCACCAATCCGTCCACGGCGGTGGCCGCCGGCTTCATCGTTGACGAAGTGGGCGCCGATGCGCGCGGGCGCGTCGATCTCGAGGCGTTCAAGAAGCATCTGGGGGATGACGTCGCCGCGGTGATGCTTACCAACCCGAACACCTGCGGGCTGTTTGAGCCGGACGTGAAGGCGATCGCCGATCTCGTCCACGCAGCGGGCGGATACTTCTACTGCGACGGCGCGAATTACAACGCGATCGTCGGGCGGGTGCGGCCGGGCGATCTCGGCGTCGACGCCATGCACATCAATCTGCACAAGACCTTCTCCACGCCGCATGGCGGGGGCGGGCCGGGGGCCGGGCCGGTCGTGTTTTCCGAGGCGCTCGCGCGCTTCGCGCCGGCGCCGAAGATCGTGAAGGCGGGCGATCGGTTTGATCTCATCGAGGCGAACGAGCCCGGCCATGTGGGGCGGATGTGCGCGTTCCACGGGCAGATGGGCATGTATGTGCGCGCGCTCGCCTACATGATGAGCCATGGCGCCGATGGGCTCAGGCAAGTCGCGGAAGACGCGGTGCTGAACGCGAACTATCTCCTGGCGCGGTTGAAGCCGCATTTCAACGCGCCGTTCGGCGATGGGCCCTGCATGCACGAGGCGCTGTTCGACGATTCCAATCTGCGCACGCACGGCGTGGAGACCATCGACATCGCCAAGGCGCTGCTCGACGAGGGCTATCATCCGATGACGACCTATTTCCCGCTGGTCGTGCACGGGGCGATGCTGGTGGAGCCGACGGAGACGGAATCCAAGGCCGAGCTCGACCGCTTCGCCGACGTGATGATTGCGCTGGCGAAACGCGCCAAGGGCAATGACGCGGCCAGCTTCAAAGCACAGCCGCGGCTCGCGCCCATGCGGCGGCTCGATGAGACGCGCGCGGCGCGCCAGCCGAAGCTCAGGTGGAAGCCGGAGGCGGCGGCGCGCGCGGCGGAGTAACTGCAGAATTGTCTCGTCCAGCGCGCAGGAGGCGCGGATGCAGCGGATCGCCTTCTTCAGCGACACGCATGTGAGCGCCAAGCACGGGTTTTTCGTCGAGAATGCGCTGGCGACGATCGCGGCGATCAATGCGCTGCAGCCCGATCTCGTCGTCCATGGCGGAGATCTGAGCGTAAACGGGGCGGAGGATGCGGACGATCTGGCGTTCTCTGCGAGGCTCCTGAAGCGCGTCGCGCCGCCGCTCGCCATCATTCCCGGCAATCACGACATCGGCGAAGAGCCGCATGCGCTGCATCTCAACCAGCCGATCGATGCAGCGCGGATCGCGCGCTATCGCGCCGCGTTCGGCGCTGATTGGTGGGTGCATGATCTTGGCGATTGGCGGATCATCGGGCTGAATTCGCTGCTGATCGGGTCGGGACTTGGCGCAGAGAAGGAGCAGCGTGCGTGGACGGAGTCGACGCTTGCCGCCGCGCGGCCGCGGCCGATCGGCGTCTTCCTGCACAAGCCGTTGCAGCTTGAGAGCCCCGAGGAAGCGGGGCAGCCGGAGTGGACGATCGATCCGCGCGCGCGTGAAGACTATCGCACGCTCTTCATGGAACACGGCGTGCGCCTGGTGGGCTCGGGCCACCTCCATCAAAGCCGCGCGCGGCTGATGGACGGCATGCTGCACGTGTGGGCGCCCTCATGCGGCTTCGTGTTCGGCAAAGCGCTGGGCGGAGAACAGACGCTCGGGTTCTCCTTGCTTGAGTTGAGCGAGGACGGCGCCGCGTCAGCGCGGTTCGTTCGGCCGGCAGCGCTCGTCGATCACGACTATGCCGCGATCAAAGGCAACGGGCGCTATCGCTATCTGAACGAATGCCCGCCGGCCCCGTGGCGGGGCGAGATGTAGAATTGCGGGCTGGACGCCCGCGGTCCGGGTTCAGCCGAACTTCTTCTGCAACTCGGCGACGCCTTGCTCGATGAGCGCGGCTTGGGCGTCGGCGTTCATGGCTTCGCGCAGTTTCTTCTCCGCCGCGGCGATGGCGGCGTCGGCGGCGGCGGCGCGGACGTCGGCTTCGGCCTGTTGGCCGGCGCGGGCGATGCGTTCTTCGGCCTGCTTGCGGCGGCGTTCGAGCGCCTGGGCGTGCTCGGCGCGGGCCTCGGCGGTGAGGACCGCGGCCTGCTCCTTGGCGGCTTCGATGATCGCCTTGGCCTCGCCCTCGGCGGCGGCGCGCTTGGCTTCGTATTCGCGATAGAGCGCCTGGGCCTCTTCGCGCAGGCGGCGCGCCTCGGCCAGCTCCTTGCCGATCGCGGCGGCGCGCTCATCCAGCGCCTTGGCGATCATGCCGGGCACTTTGAGATAGATCAGCAGCCCGATGAAGATCGCCAGCCCGAGAAAGGCGACGAAGGTGGCGTCGAAGGTCATGCGGTCACCTTCTTGGCGGCGGCGGCGGGACGCTCGGCGCGGCCGGCGAGACGCGCGACGATCTCCCCGGCGACCTCTTCGGCGACGGCGCCGATCTCTTTGAGCGCTTGATCGCGGCGTTCGGCGATCCTGGCCTCCTCGGCCGCGATCTTGGCGGCGAGCTCCGCTTCGGCTTTCTCGCGCTGGGCGTTGAGCTCGGCTTGGGCCTCGGCGCGCATCTCGTCGATCAGCTTGCGCGCGTTGGCGCGGGCGTCGGCGTGTGTGCGTTCGGCCTCGAGGCGCGCGCGCTCGGCCGCCTCGCCCTCGCGGTGGGCGAGATCGAGATCGGCCTTGAGCGTGGCGGCGCGGTTCTCCAGCACCGCGCCGACCTTCGGCAGCACGAAGCGCGAGACGAAGAGGTAAAGCGCGCCGAACGTGAGCGCGAACCAGAACAGCTGGCTCGCGAACAGGCTCGCGTCGAAGGGCGGGAACGCGGCCGCATGCTCGCCGCCATGCGCGGCGGCTTCAGCCCCGTGGGCTGCGTCCGCGGCGTGCTCGGCTTCAGCGGCCATCGCCCCCTCCTCTTAGAGCGCGAACAGAAGCAGGAGCGCGATCAGCAACGAGAAGATGCCGAGCGC
Source organism: Hydrogenophilaceae bacterium (assembly GCA_013389015.1). Taxonomy (GTDB): domain Bacteria; phylum Pseudomonadota; class Alphaproteobacteria; order Caulobacterales; family Aquidulcibacteraceae; genus CADEEL01. The sequence goes on from JACAEE010000011.1 coordinate 11,372, forward strand.
CTCAGTCACGGCGAAGCCGAAGATCAGGTTGCCGAACTGGCGCGGCGCTTCGGCCGGATTGCGCAGCGCGCCTTGCAGGAAGTTGCCGAAGATCAGGCCCACGCCGATGCCGGCGCCGCCCATGCCGATGCAGGCGATCCCGGCGCCAATGTATTTTGCGGCTTCAGCGTCCATTGTCTTTTCTCTCCGTTTGGTTCGGTTGCGATAGAGCCGTCAGTGATGGCCCGGATGGAGCGCGTCGTTGAGATAGACGCAGGTGAGCATGGCGAAGACGTAGGCCTGCAGGAACGCGACCAGGAATTCGAGGCCGTAAAGGCCCACCGTCATGGCCAGCGGCAGAATGGAGCCCGCGATCCCGAGCGGGTTCGAGCCGTCCCCGATCATCATCGGCACGAAGCCGGAGAAAACCTTGAGCACGAGGTGCCCGGCAAGAATGTTCGCCCACAAACGAACCGCGTGGCTGAGCGGGCGGGAAAAGAACGAAATGATCTCGATCAGCGCGACGAACCACAGGATGTACCAGGGCACGCCGGAGGGCACGAAGATCTTGAAGAACTTGAAGCCGTTCTTCCAAAGCCCGACCGCGATCACGGTGAAGAACACCATCAGCGCCATGGTGGCGGTGATGATGATCTGGCTCGTGGGCGTGAAGAAGTACGGGAACATGCCGATCATGTTCGCCGCGAAGATGAACAGGAAGAGCGTGAACACGAACGGAAAGAAGCGCTTGACGCCCTCTTCGCCGGCGCTGTCGCGCACCATGCCCTGGATGAAATTGTAACCGGTCTCGGCCACGAGCTGGGCGCGGCCGGGCACGAGCGCGGCGGGGCGCATCGCCCAGACCATGAATGCGCCGACGGCGGCGACGCCCGCGACCATGAACAGGCTCGCATTGGTGAACGTGGCGTCCCAGCCGAAGAGCGAAAACTCCAGCGGCTGGCCGGCGACCTCTACCGGCTCGATGTGAAACTGATGGATCGGGTCGTTCGCCAAGTCCCGCCTCACTCGTCGTCGTCATCGCGGGGCGGCTTGGCGGCCGGATCCGTCGGGTGGGCCTTTGAATAGGCGCGCGCCAGGCGCACCACATTCACAACCCCCGTGATGAATCCGAGCCCCAGGCCGATCGCCAGCGCCACACCGCCGGTGTGGAGGAAGTAATCGATCCCATAGCCCAAGAGCGCGCCGACCAGAATCGCCGCGCCGAACTCGCCGCCGAACCGAAGCGCCATGGAGCTGGCGTTCTGCGTCTCCGCGCCGGTCGTCCGCCCGCTCTGGCCCCGCGCGGCGTCCACACGGCGGCGCAGCGAGGAAAGGCGATCAGGATCGGTCGGAGGCGGGGGATCGGCCATCGAATCCTTCGCGCGCGAAAGCAGGCCGCAAGGCCCCCTCTCACGCGCGCGGGGCGGAAACTAGAGGCGCCCCTGGCGCTAGTCAAGGAAACGCCATCTTGCTGAAAGCGCCTTTCTTTCAACGTCTTGAGCGGCGGCGTGGGGCTCGCGGCAAGCTGCCGCAACGCCGCGGAGCGCGCGCCAGGGCGCACAGGCGCGTCAAGCGACCGCTGCGAGTTCCTTGGCGCGGCCGAGATCGACGCTGACGAGTTGCGACAGGCCAGGCTCCGGCATGGTGACGCCATAGAGGCGATCGACGCGGGCCATGGTGACGGGATTATGGGTGATGACGAGGAAGCGCGTGGCGGTGAGCTTCTTCATCTCGTCAAGCATGCGGCAGTAGCGATCGACATTGGCGTCATCGAGCGGCGCGTCGACTTCGTCGAGCACGCAGATCGGCGCTGGGTTCGCCAGGAACACGGCGAAGATGAGCGCGGTCGCCGTCAGCGCCTGTTCGCCGCCGCTCATGAGCGAAAGCGTGGTCAGCTTCTTGCCTGGCGGCTGCGCCATGATTTCGAGGCCGGCGGCGAGCGGATCCTCGTTTTCCGTCAGCGTGAGCCGCGCCTGGCCGCCTTCAAACAGCGCCATGAACAGCTTTTCGAAGTTCTCGTTCACGGTTTCGAATGCGGCGAGCAGGCGTGCGCGCCCTTCCGCGTTGAGCTGGCCGATGGCCCGGCGCAGCTTCGTCACGCCGGCGGCGACGTCTTCCTTCTCGCGATTGAGTTCATCGAGGCGCGCCTGCGCCTCCTGCATCTCCTCGTGCGCGCGCAGGTTCACCGGGCCCGCTGAATCGCGTTCGGCGCGGAGGCGGTCGAGTTTGCGCTCGATGTCCGCGAGCGGGCCCGTCGCCAGCGGCGAGGAGATGAGATTGCCCGCCGCGCCCGCCAGATCCTCGGCGGCGCGGCCGGCGATCTCGTGCGCCTGAGATACGCAATCTGCCAGACGCTCGCGCGCGCCGACGAGGCGCGCCTCGGCCGCGGCGCGAATTTCGCGCGCTTCGGCGTGGGCCTGCTCGGCGTCGCGCACGGCGGCGTCGGCTTCGCGC
>JACAEE010000046.1 GCA_013389015.1 Hydrogenophilaceae bacterium
CCGCGCGGCGTGCGGCGGAGCGCGCAGCCGCCGCGGCGGAGGCGGACGCCGCGCTCGATGCGCTGACGCTCGACACGATCGGCGTGGCGCTCTCCCACGGCGGCGATCACGCGCGCGCGGCCGTGTTCTTCGAGCGCGCCGCGGCGAAGGCGCCGGAAGCGAACATCCTGCACAACCTCGGCGTCGCGCGGCAGTTCACCGGCGATCTGGCCGGCGCCGCCGAAGCCTTCCGCGCGGAGCTTGCGCTTCAGCCGGAAGGACGGCGGCCCTACGCCGCTCTGGTGCATCTGGAGAAACAGACCCGCCAGGCGAACTTCATTCCTGAGCTCGAAGCGCAGTTCGCGCGCGCCGAGGGCGACGCCAACGCACAATTGCAGATCGGGCACGCGCTGGCGAAGTCGTTCGAGGATCTGGGCGAGGCGCAGACCGCCTTTGCATGGCTCGTTCGTGCGAAGGCGGCGAAGAAGCGCGAGAGTCCCTATGCGCCGGAGGCGGCGCGGGCGCTGATGCGCGCGGCGGTCGAAGCATATCGTGCAGCGCCGGCGGGGTCGGGGCATCCAAGCGATGCGCCGATCTTCATCGTCGGCATGCCGCGGACGGGCACGACGCTGCTCGATCGCGTGCTCTCCGGCCATCCCGCGATCGTGTCGGCGGGAGAGCTCTCGGACTTTCCGGCGCTGGCGGCGGACGCCGGCCGCGCGGCCGCCGATCCTCCGTTGACGGATGAATCGGTGATGCGGGCCACGGCGCGGATCGACGCCGCGGCGCTCGGCGCGGCGTATGAGCGCGCCGCGCGGGCGCGGATCGGGCCCGCTTTGCGCTTCATCGACAAGATGCCGGTCAATGCGCTCCATGCCGGGCTCATCCATCGGGCGCTGCCTCAGGCGCGGATCATCTGCCTGCGCCGCCATCCGATGGACGCCTGCCTCAGCAATTTCCGCCAGATTTTCGGGCCCGAGGCTGCGCACTATTGGTACGCGTTCGACCTGGAGTGGACTGCGCACTACTATGTCGCGTTCGATGCGCTGATGGCGCAATGGCGGGCGCTCTTGCCCGCCGACCGGTTCACCGAGGTCGCTTACGAGGCGCTGGTGGGCGATCTGGAGGGCGAGGCGCGGCGGCTGATTTCGTTCTGCGGCCTTCCCTGGGACGATCGCTGCCTTGCCCCGCACGAAAACGCCAGCCCGGTGGCGACGGCGAGCGCGGTGCAGGTGCGCGCGCCCGTCCATGCGCGCTCTGTGGGGCGCTGGCGCGCTTACGAGGCCGCGCTTGAGCCGGTTGCGGCGATCTTGCGTGCGGCCGGCGTGTGGGACGGGACATGAGCGGGGCGCACGCGGATACGGGCGGGCTCATTCTCGCCGGCGGGCGCTCACGCCGGTTCGGCGGCGAAAAGGCCGTCGTGTCGTTCCGTGGACGGACGCTTCTGGCGTGCGCGCGCGAGGCGCTCTGCGCCTGCGCTGCGATCGCGGTGAGCGCGCATGCGCAATCCGCCGCGGCGGCGCTGGCGCGCACGGCCGGACTCGACCTGCTGGACGACGACCCGTCGTTCCCCGCCGGGCCGCTCCGGGGCGTCGCGGCGGGCCTCGCCTGGGCGCAGCGGCGCGGATTCACGCTCCTGGCCTGCGCGCCATGCGATGCGCCGCTGGCGGGCGGCGCGATCTTCGAACGCCTGCACGCTGCGCGCGGAGAGGCGCCGGCCGCTTACGCCGAGACCGCCCAGGGGGGCGAGCCGCTCTTCGCGCTGTGGCGCGTCAGCCTGCTTGAACCGCTGACCGCGGCGCTGCGCGCAGGCGCCCATCCGCCGATCCATGCGTTTCTCGATTCGCAAGGCGCGCTCCGCGTGCGCTTCGCCGACGCGCGCCCGTTCGCAAACGCCAACACGCCGGAGGAGCTGGCGGCGCTGGAATAGCTCTACCCGTCGATGATCCCTGCCGTCTTCAGCGCGGCGAGGCGCGCATCGTCGAGCCCGAGAAACTCGCGGAGCACGGCGATTGTATGCTGTCCGACGCGCGGCGGCGCGACGAAAACCTCGTCGGCGGCGTCGGAGAACTTCACCGGATTGCCCGGCTGCTCGACGCGTTCGCCGCTTTCGAGCGTGACGGCGACGCGCATATTGCGCGCAAGCGCCTGTGGATCGGAGAGCGCATGGGCGAGATCGTTCACAGGCGCAGCGGGAATGCGGCGCGCGTCCAGCGCTTCGAGCCAATGCTCGCAGGTTTCCTGTTCCAGCACGGCCTGCACGCGCGCCTCGATGAAGGCCTTGGCGGCAAGGCGGCCGGGCTGGGTGAGGAATTCCGGGCGGCGCAGCGCGTCATCGCCGAGAAGATCAACAAGGCTCGTCCAGAAATTGTCGGTGATGACGGCGATGATGAGATAGCGCGTCTTGGTGCGGAAGGTGTTGTAGGGCACGTGGACGACATGGCCGTTGCCGACGCGCTCGAATTCCTTGCCGGTGAGCAGGTGCATGGTGGCGATGTAGTTCAGCAGGGAAAGCTGGCAATCGAACATCGAGATGTCGACGTGCTGGCCGCGGCCGGTAAGCGTGCGTGCGTGCAGCGCGGAGAGCACGCCGATGACGGCGAACAGGCCCGCGCCGAGATCGCCGATCGGGATGCCGGCGCGCAGCGGCTCAGTGTCCGGCGTGCCGGTGAGCGCCATGCCGCCGCCCATGCCTTGCGCCACGATATCGAAGGACGGGCGATGGGTGGAGGGCCCGGTTTCGCCGAAGCCGGAGATGGCGCAGGTGATGATGCGCGGGTTGATCGCAGAGAGGCGCGGATAATCGATTCCGAGGCGCTTGGTGACGCCGACGCCGAAATTGGAGGCGACGATGTCGGCCTGCTTGACGAGCTCGTAGAACAGCACGCGCCCCGCTTCCGATTTCAGATCGAGCGCGACGCTTTCCTTGTTGCGGCAGAGCGTGAGCACGTAGGCGCCCATGCCATCGCGCGAGAATTCGCCGGAATCCTCGAGCAGGCGGCGCGTGGCTTCTCCCTTGCCCGGCGGCTCCACCTTGATCACGCGCGCCCCCATATCCGCCATCAGCATCGTGCCGTAGGGGCCGGAGAGCATGTGCGTCAGGTCCAGTATGACGAGGCCTTCAAGGGCGCGCACCGCTTCCTCCCGTTCCCGCGCCCCATCGTGGAGCGCGCGCACGCCGCTCTAGCATGACTCCAGACGCTCGCAGCAAGGCCGCGAGAGCTGACGCTACGGAGGCGCATTGAAGCGCATCGCGCCCCGCGCTAAGCGCTCCTGGCTTCCTCGCCCGCCGGGGGAGCGAGGAGGAAACGGCGATGAAGCTCTACAATTCGCGCGGGCCGAACCCGCACGTCGTGCGCATGTTCCTGGCCGAGAAAGGCGTCTCGATCCCGCTTGTCGAGGTCGACGTGATGAAGGCCGAGAACCGGGAGGCGGCGCATCTGGCGCGCAATCCGCACGGCCAATTGCCGGCGCTGGAGCTGGATGATGGGAGCTTCCTCTCCGAAGTCATCCCGATTTGCGAATATCTCGAAGAACTCCATCCCGAACCCGCGCTCATTGGGCGCACGCCGAAACAACGGGCCGAGACGCGGATGTGGACCAGGCGCGTCGACCTCAACATCTGCGAGCCGATGGCCAACGGATTCCGCTTCGGCGTCGGGCTGGAATTGTTCAAGCCTCGCATCGTGACCGTGCCGGAGGCGGCCGACGGCTTGCTGCGCATCGCGCGCGACCGGCAAGGCTGGCTCGATTCTCAGATCGCGGGGCGGACATGGATTTGCGGCGACCGTTTTTCGCTGGCGGACATCCATCTCTATTGTTTCGTGGCGTTCGGCGCCCTGGTGGGCCAGCCTCTTGATCCCGCGCTCGCCAATCTCATCGCATGGCGCGACCGCGTGGCCGCGCGCCCCTCCGCGCAGGCGTGACGCTGCGACATTGGGCGTAATGCGTGAGGCGCGCCGGGCGCTAGGATGCGCCCGCTCTTGGAGGATGGTGATGCGCATCGGTTCATCCCTGTTTCGGGCGGGCGCAGCCGCGATCGCGCTCCTCGCGCTCGCTGCGTGCGGGCAGTCCCCCAAGGAGGCCCCGGCGGACGAGCAGGCCGCCGCTCAGCCGATTGCGATCGAGGGCGCATGGGCGGCGGCTTCGCCGAGCGGCGCCTCGGTGGCGGCCGGCTACGCCGTGATCCGCAACAACGCCGCCGCCCCCGACCGGCTGACCAGCGCGTCGAGCCCGCGCGCGGGCCGGGTCGAGTTTCATGAGATGGTGATGATTGGCGACGTGATGCGCATGGGCCCGATGGCGCAGGTCGAAATCCCGGCGGGCGGGAGCATGACTCTCGCGCCGGGCGGCGATCACATCATGTTCATCGACATCGCCGCGCCGTTCGTCGAAGGCGAAAGCGTGCCGCTGACGCTGACGTTCGAGCATGCGGGCGCGATCGAGCTGTCGCTGCCCGTGCGGCCGCGGCTGCAGCCGTCCGCGCACTAGTCGCGCACTAGTGGTGTGACTCGGAGCGCCTGAACGGCGACGAGGCCGCGCTTCAAGTAAGCGGCATGCCGATCGCCTCGGCGATGTCGCGGTGGACGTTCTGCAGCGCGATCTCGTTCTTGCCGAACACGAGCGCGTGCCCCGGCGGCGCGCATTCCAGGTTGCGCTGGCCCTCCGCCGAGATCGAGTAGTCCTCGGTCCGCACGACCATCTCGATGAAATCATGCGTCTGCGCGATGACGTCGTCGGAGATGGAAGCCGGCACGTCGCCGCCGCGATAGCACGACATGATGGTGAACGACTTGCCGGGCGCCTCACCGGGATAGAGCCGGTACATATGAAGGAACGTGCCGCCGCCTTCGACGGGGGCGCCATAGATGATCGTGTTCGGGAAAATGTAGTGGCTGCCGCCATAGACCGGCGGCGCGGGCCACTGGCTCTCGTCCTTGCCGACGAGATCGCCCTGCGCGCGCTGGGAGAAGGTCACGCGATAATGGCGCCCGAGGCGGTCATAGAGGTTCGTGTTGGTGAAGGCTGCGGGGCTGAACGTCGTCGGGTGCAGCGTGCCGAAATGATAGGATTCGCCGTAGGTGTTGAGCGCGTACTTCCAATTCGTGTCGATGTCGATGCGATCGCTCTTCACCGGCTTCGCGCCGCCCAGATTGAAGCGGGCGATGAGCGGCGCCATTTCGCCGAGCCACGCCGCGACGTCGATGCGCTCCTCGCCGGCGTGCGCCTTGACGAAGATGAGCCCGCCCCATTCGCCGGCCGGGACCTGCACAAGGCGCAGGCGGTCGCGATCCTCGCCGGGGAAATCACCCTCCGACGGCATGCCGACCAGGCGGCCTTCGAGGTCATAGCTCCAGCCGTGGAAGCGGCAGGTCATCAGCTTGCGGTTGCCGCATTCCTTCACGACCTGGGCGCCGCGATGCATGCACATATTGAGGAAGGCGCGCACGGTCCCGTCGCGGCCGCGCGCGACGACGATCGAGGGGCCGGCGGCCTCGAACAGCATGACGTCGCCGGGATTGGGGATCTCGCACGAGAATCCCGCAACCAGCGGCAGCTTCCTGAACAATTCGCGCTTCTCGGCTTCCAGGCGCGCAGGATCGGCGTATTCGCTTGCCGAAACGCGCATGGCGGCCGCGCCGCAATCGGTCGTCCCGGCGGCGATGTGCGCGACGAGCCTGCGCTCGAGCGCGCGCATCACCTGGGCGTTGTCCAGCATGTTCTCTTGCACGACGGGACGACCGGAATCGGGCATGGGTCCCTCCCCTCGCCTCAGTTGCGAAGCGTGAATTGCAGGGCGAGCGTGCGTCCGGGATTGAAGGTCCCGACCGCGTCGGAGTGAATCCCCGCCGCCGTCCCGGTGCCGGAGCCCGAGCTCGGCGCGTCGCCGGCGGCGTTGAGGATGTACTCGTCGGTGAGATTACGCCCGATCAGCGCCAATTCCCAGCGCGAGTGCTCGTCGCGCAGGCGCAACGTGGCGTCGAGGGCGGTGTAGCTGTCCTGCACATGGTCGGGCTGGCCGAACGGCGAGAGGAAGTAGTCGCCGCTATAGCGCAGGTTGCCGGACACGCCGAACACCATGCCGGAGAAGACGCCGCTCTCATAATTCGCGCCGAGCATGCCGGTCCATTCCGGCGCCATGTGCGTGGGGTGGCCGCTCAGGTCCTGCAGCGGCGTGATGCCGACGATCGTGCAGCCCTCCGCGATCGTCTGGCCGCCATAGCATGGCGCGTTGGGATAGCTCTCGTACTTCGCGTCGCTGTACGCGACCGCGCCTTGCAGCGTCAGCCCGTCGATGGCGTCCGGCGCCCACTCGGCCTGAAGCTCGACGCCGCGCGTGGAGACGGTGGCGGCGTTCGTGGTGACGAAGGTGATGCGCGTGGCGTCGAAGAAATCGACTTGGAAGTCGGAATAGTCGTAGTCGTAGACGTCGAGCGTGAGCCGCAGGCGATTGTCCAGCAGGCGCATGCGCACGCCGCCCTCGAAGCCCTCCACCCGCTCAGGGTCGAACGCGAGATCGTCCACGGTGGTGAACACCGAATAGAGCGCGCTGCCGGAGAAGCCGCCGGATTTGAAGCCCTGTTTGTAGGCGATATAGGCGGTCAAATCCTGCGTCGGGCGCCAGGTCAGCGCCACTTCGGGCGACATGTCGTTGAAGCGCTGATTGGCCTCCAGAGGCACGCCCTGAACGAACGCGAGCTGGTAAGGCGCGATGACGTAAGGCTGGATGAACACCGAATCCTTGGTCTCGTGCGTGTAGCGCGCGCCCGCGGTGAGCTCCAGTTCCGGGGTCACGTTCCAGATCGCCTGGGCGAAAGCGGCGAACGTCGAGCCGTCCGTCGTGGAGACCTTCTCGACGGTCACATAGCGCAGGCGCGGATCGATGCTGGAATCCTCGAGGCCGCCGGGGAACAGGACGTGCTGATTGAAATCGAGCTGCGTCGACTGATAGAGCACGCCGACCATGAAGTTGAGCGGCTGTTCGAGCGTGGTCTGCGCCCGCAGCTCGGTGGAGAACGCTTCGTACTCGGAGCGTTCCGCGCCCCACGTGCCGCCATTGGAGGCGCCGGTGAAGTCATAGTCGCCGAGGAAGTAGTTCTCGAAATGGTGGAGGCCGGTGACGGCGCTGAAATCGACGGCGCCGGTCGAATAGTCCGCGTTCAGCGTATAGGCGTAGGAATCATAGTCCTGGTAGAGCCGCCCGCCGTGACGATCGAGCAATTCGTTGCCGTCGGCGACGGTGGCGGGAACATTGTTCTGCTGGATTCGCCAATCCTGGTTGCAGATCTCGCCCGGATTCACTTGCGCCGAGCCGGTCGGGCAATTGTACGTCTCCCAGTTCCAGGTCGCGTTGTTGACGCGGTAGCGGCTGCCGGAGGCTTTGAAGGCGAGGGAGAAATCGTCGGTCGGCTCCCAGAGCGCGGTCAGCCGCCCGACGAGATCCTGCTCCTGGGGCGTGTCGCGGTCGGGCGCAGGCGTGGGGTGGAAGGTCGCGGCGAACCCGTTGGCGACGTCGAGCGTCATGAAATCGGTCGCCGGCGCGATATTCTGCGCGTGGCCGCCTTCCATCTCGGAAGAGCGCACGGCCAGGCGCAGGCCGAACGTATCGGTGAGCGGACCCGAGACCACGCCTTCAAGCACGCGCGTCTCGGCCTCGGTCTCGTAGCCGATGCGGCCCAGCGCCTCGAACTCCGAGCCGGGATTGGTCGAAGTGAAGGAGAGCACGCCCGCCGTCGCGTTCTTGCCGAAGAACAGCGCCTGGGGGCCGCGCAGGATTTCCACCTGCGCCATATCGAAGAAGCCTTCGTTGATGATCCGGCCCTGGCCGTAATAGACCCCGTCGACCGTGACGGCCACGGACTGCTCGACGCCGATGCTGGTGTAGGTCGAGCCGATGCCGCGCAGCGAGAGCGTGGCGCCCGAGCCGGAATTGCCGCGCGCGACGATGAGCTGGGGCGTGGAGGCGGAGATCTCCTCGATCGTGCGCAAGGCGTAGCGATCGAGCTCTTCCCCCGACAGCGCCGTCACCGACGCGGGCACGTTGAGAATGCTTTCCTCGCGCTTGCGCGCCGTGACGACGATCTCGCCGATGCCCCCGTCGTCATCGTCGGCGGCCTCCTGGGCGAGCGCGAAATCGCCGGCGAACATGAGCGTCGCCGCGGTAGTGAGCAATATCCTGGCGAATCCGGCGCTTCCCTGTTTGGCGCGCGACCCGGTCAGGTTGCGGATATTGATCGACATTCTCTTCCTCCCCTCGAGTCCCCGTTATTCAGCGGGACGTCATTCGAAACGCGGCGGGAACGGCCGCCCGAATTGTTCGGCGATGCGATCGCCGCCATATTCGCCGGCCGAGAGCAGTCTCAGCTGCGCGATGCGCCAGCCGTTCGGCGTGCGCACGAACAGATCCTCGTAGCGGCCCCAGCGATGAGCGTCGGCGGCGGCGGGATGGCCTTTGAAGCGCGTCCAGGAATACATGTACGCCTTGAGCGCCACGCGATCGGGCGTCTCGAAGTGGAATTCCGGATTGGCGATCATGTGCCAGCTCGACGTCACTTCGGCGAAATAGGCGGCGAGCATTTCCGTCAGCGCCGCGCGCCGCATCGGCCCGCCCTCGCCCGGCACATAGGTGACCTCGCAATCCTCGGTGAGCGTGGACAGCATGCCGGCGGCGTTGAGCTCGTCGGCGTAGCGGCAGTACGCGGATTTCAGATCGAGGATGTCGGCGCGATCTTTCAGCTCCCGCACGATCGATTCAACGGACACGGATCGCCTCCCTTGCTGAGCCGACGCCGCGTCTTGCGCGCTGACGCCGGCCGCCGTCAGGATAGACGCGGCGGCGCCAAGCAGAATGGCGGAGCGTCTATCCATCGCCTACCTGATCTTCATCCAGACGGATTTGAGCTGGGTGTAGCTGTCGAGCGAGACAGCCCCGAGATTCCGTCCGTAGCCGGATTGTTTGAAGCCGCCATAGGGAACAGCGGCGTTGACGCGCTGATAGGTGTTGACCCACACGGTGCCGGCGCGCAGCGCCTGCGTCATGCGGTGCCCGCGCGAGAGATCGCGCGTCCAGACGCCGGCGGAGAGGCCGAACTCGCTGTCATTGGCGATGGCGATCGCCTCTTCCTCCGTGTCGAAGGGAATGACGGCCATCACCGGGCCGAATATCTCCTCGCGCGCGATGCGCATGCGGTTGTCGACGCCGGTGAAGATCGTCGGCTGGTGGAAATAGCCGCCGTCGCCCACGCGCGCGCCGCCTAGGGCGACGTGCGCGCCCTCGGCCTTGCCGATCGCGACATAGGCGCTGACGCGATCGAGCTGCTCGCTGGAGATGAGCGGCCCCATTTGCGTATCGGGCGAGAAGGCCGTGCCGATCTTGAGCGCGCGCGACCGCGACACAAGCTCGGCCACGAACTCGTCGTGGATCCCGCGTTCAACGAGCACGCGCGTGCCGGCGGTGCACACTTGTCCCGAATGCCCCCAGACAGCGCCGGCCGCGACCGTCGCCGCCTCATCGAGGTTGGCGTCGTTGAACACGATCTGCGGACTCTTCCCGCCCAATTCCATGCAAAGCCGCTTCAAGCGCGGCGCGGCCGCCGCCTGGATCCGGCGGCCGGTCTCGACGGACCCGGTGAAATTGATGGCGCTGACGCCGGGATGCTCGACGAGCGCAGCCCCCGCCTTTTCGCCGACGCCCTGAACGACATTGACGACGCCCGGCGGAATGCCCGCTTCGAGGCACAGTTCGGCGACGAGAAGCGCGGTCAGCGGCGTCTGTTCCGCCGGTTTCATGATCACGCTGTTGCCGCACGCGAGCGCGGCGGCGATGCCGCTGGCGGATGCGGACGGGCCGTTCCACGGCGTGATCGATGCGACGACGCCAATCGGCTCGCGCACCTCCATCACCACGCAATCGGGCGGCGCCGCCGGCGTCGAGCCGTGCAGCTTCGTGGGCCAGCCCGCATAATAGTCGACGGCGTCGATGCCGAACTGGATGAAGAAGTCGGTGAAATTGCGGATGACGCCGCCATCCGCCATGTCGAGATCGCGCAGCGTCGGGCGGTTCTGATCCAGCAGCGCCGAGAGCCGGCGCAGACGCCGTTCCTTCTCCTGCGCATCGAGATTGCGCCAGCGCCCGTCGTCGAACGCGCGCTGCGCGGCGTCGACGGCGCGATTGACGTCCTCGGCGTCGCCGGCGGCGACGGTCGCGAATGGACGCCCCGAACTCGGCTCCAACACCGTAAGCGTTTCACCCGAGGCGGAAGGGACCATCGCGCCATCGATGAAGTGGCCGAACACGCGCCGCTCAAGGAACCGGCGCCCGGCCGGCGACAAAGGCAACCGATCAAGCTCGTCAGCGGAATGCTGCGCGGGCATGGTCATGTCAGACTGGCTCCTCTTGCGGGCAAATAGCTTCCACACGACCGCCCCCTCCGGGTGCGGCTTCGGATCGACTGCGAGAAGTTCGAGATCTGGCCTGGCGTGCGCCGCTCTCAGGCGCCTGCGGCCGCGGTCAGGATGTTCGTCGGTTCATCGCGACATCTTTCCTCCGTGTGTAGCGTCTGCTATGTTTGATCAAACGCTTGTTATGTTTCAGGCGTCATATAACGCCTGTTATATCGAGGTGTCAATGCCCATTGCGGTCGATCATGAGGAGAGACGCGCCGAGGTCGTCGCGGTGGCGGCGCGCCTTATCGCGCAGTCGGGTATGGAGGCGGTTTCGGTTCGCGACATCGCCGAAGCGGCGGGGTGCTCCACCGCGATCGTCTCGCACTATTTCCACAACAAGCGCGAGCTCCTGCTGCTCACGTACAACGCCACGATCGAGCACGCGACGTTGAGGGCGCAGACCGCGCTCGCCGCGGCCGACGGGCATCCCAAGGCCTATCTCGCCGAGATCATGCCGCTCGACGAGGAACGCTGGACGGAGTGGCGCATTTGGCTGCAGTTCTGGGCCAAGGCGGCCGCCGATCCCGAGATCGCCGAGATTCAGAAGAATTGCGTGACGCGCACGCGCGGCAACATCCAGGACATTCTGGAGGATGAGCAGCGTAAGGGCCGCATCGCGCGCGATGTCGATTGCGCGCTGCAGGCGCGGCGGCTCCTCACCAGCATCATCGGGATGGCGGTGCAGGTGATGTATGATCCCAAGGACTGGACGGTGAAGCGGCAGAACGCCTTCATCGACGCCGAGCTTGACGCCTTCTATAGCCGCGAACCGGAGCGCCGGCGCAGCGCGCACCGCATTGCGGCGGAGTAAGCCATGAGCGTGCACATGCATGTGACCTTGGAGGTCCGCCCCGGCGCGATGGGGGCGTTCTGCGCCTTGATGGAGGAGCTCGTGCCCGTCGTGGAGGCGGTCGGCTGGCGCTTGCAGGGCGCGTACGTGCAAAACACCGGTCGGCTCAACACCGTCATCGATCTCTGGGAGCTCGATGACATGAACCACTACCAGCGCGGCGTCGAAGCCATCGGCGCGCATGCGGAGGCGGCGCGCTTTCTCGCCACGCTTGCGGAGACCGTGCAATCCGAGACGATCGTGTTCGCCCAGAAGGCGCCCTACATGGCGGCGGCCTGATCAGGCCACGTCGAGGCCAAGCTTCTCACGGATCGTGCGCTTGTGCTCTTCAGCCGGCGCGGCGGCGAGCGCGATCCATTCCTCATCGCGCATCTTTTCGCGCGCCGGAACGATTTCAGTCGCATCAGCGCCGACGAGCAGGCGGAACGGCGGGTCGGGCGCGAGCGCGGCGGCGAGCATGATCTCGGCCGCTTCATCGGCGTCGAGCGGCTTGGCCAGCAGCGCCTTCTGGATCGCGCGCGTCTTCGCGAAGACCGGCGCATAGGGCGTGGCGTCGGGCGGCAACCACCGGCCGGCCTCAGCCGTGTTCGCCTGCAGGCGGCTGACGACGACGCCCGGCTCGATCACGACGACGCGCACGCCGAAGGCGGCGGCTTCGAGCGCGACCACTTCGCTCGCCATCTCAAGCGCGGCCTTCGACGCCGCATAGGGCGTCGTGCCCGGAAGCGCGAATCGGCGCATCATCGAGGAGATGTTGATGATCAGGCCCGCCTTGCGTTCCCGCATCGAGGGCAGCACGGCCTGCATCAAACGCACGGGGCCCCAATAATTGGTCTCGAACGTCAGGCGATGGTGATCCTCCGCCAGCATCTCCAGCGGCGCATTGGAGGAGACCCCGGCATTGTTCACGAGCACGTCGATCTCGCCCTCGTGCGCGCGGACGTCGGCGAGCGCGGCGGCGATCGAGGCGGGCTGGGTGACATCGAGCGCGACGGGGCGGACCCTGCCGGGCGCGCCGGCGAGCGCCTCGGCGGCCTTCGCGGGATCGCGCATCGCGGCGACGACGTCATAGCCGCGTCGCGCGAAGGCGAACGCCAGCGCGCGCCCGATTCCCGAATTGGCGCCGGTCACCAATGCGATCGGCATGGACGCTGCTCCTCTAGGTCTGCGGCATTGTGAGATTGAGGCCCATGCGCCCGCCGTCGACGAAGATCGTCTTGCCGGTCACATAGGCGGAATCGTCGCTGGCCAGGAACAGCGCGACGCCCGCCACCTCCTCCGCGCGGCCCATGCGTCCGAGCGGCGTGCGCGCCGCGATCGCGCGGCGCACGTCCGCATCGAGATAGGCGGACTGCGCCATCTCGGTGTCGATCGTGCCGGGGCCGATCGCATTGACGCGCACGCCATGGGGCGCGAGCGCGATGGCGCAGGCGTTCGTCAGCTGCATGACCGCGCCTTTGGAGGTGCAATAGGCGATCGCGGTGGGCGCCGCGAGAACCGCGGCGAGGGACGCCAGATTGACGATCGCGCCGCTGCTGCGCTCGATCATGTGCCGCGCTGCGGCCTGGGTGGCGAAGAGGACCGATTTCACATTGATCGCGGTGACGCGGTCGAAATCCGCTTCGCTCAGATCGAAGAGGCCGGCGCCGTGGAAGATCCCGGCGTTGTTGACGAGGATGTCGAGGCCGCCGAAGTGCGCGATCGCGTGGGCGACCATGGCGTCGACCTGCGCCTTGTCGGCGACATCGACGGTGAAGGCGGGCTGGCGCAGCGCGGCGGCGGCCTCCTGCGCCTTCTCGGCGTTGCGATCGGCGATCAGGACGCGCGCGCCTTCCGCCACGAAGCGCTCGGCGATCGCGCGCCCGAGCCCTTGAGCCGCGCCGGTGACGATGGCGGCCTTGCCGTCGAGCCTGGCCATGCGCTTCAGCCTCCTCCCGCCAGCTCCTGCTTCAGCGCGCGGCGCAGCAATTTGCCGGTGTCGTTGTAAGGCAGCGCATCGCGGAAGAAGATGTCTTCCGGCGCCTTGGTGGAGCGCAGGCGCGCGCGCGTCCAGGCGCGCAAGGCGTCCGCATCCGCGTCGCCGACGACGACGGCGGCGACGCGCTCGCCCCATTCATTGTCCGGCAGGCCGATGACGGCGACATCGCGCACATCGGGATGCTGGCGCAGCACATCCTCCACCTCGCCAGGCGAGATGTTCTCGCCGCCGCGCACGATGACGTCGTCGAGGCGACCGTCGACATAGAGATAGCCGGCCTCATCGAGCCAGCCGCAATCATTGGTGGGAAACCAGCCGTCTTCGCGCACGGCTTTGCGGCCGACATATTCGCCCGACACCTGCTCGCCGCGCACCCAGATCTCGCCGGGCGTGTTCGGCGCCGCCGGCGCGCCGTCCGGCGTGCGGATCTCCAGTTCGAGCGTCGGCAGCGGGCGCCCGACGGAGCCGAGCCGGCGCCGCACGGCGGGATCGGCGCTCGCCAACGCGGCGCGGTGATCCTCGGCGGTGAGGACCGAGATTGTCGAACTCGTCTCCGTCAAGCCATAGGCGTTGACGAAATCGACATGCGGCAGGCGCTTGAGCGCGCGCTCGATCACCGGCGCCGGCATCCGCCCGCCGCCATAGGAGAGCGCGCGCAGGTCGGGCAGCGCGCCGCCGTCCCGCTCCAGCGCCTCGAGGATGCGGCCCAGCATCGTGGGGACGACCATCGCATGGGTCACGCGTTCGCGGCGCGCCGTCTCGATCCAGCCTTCCGGAGAGAACGCCGGCAATTGCACGAGGCGGCGGCCGGCATAGACCGAGGTGAGCACGGCCGAGACGCCGGCGATGTGATAGGGCGGCACGCTGACGAGCGCGCATTCCTCGGCGCCTGCGCTCATGAACTCGACGGTCGAGATCACATAGGCGGCGACGTGGCGGTGACGCAGGATCGCGGCTTTCGGCTCGCCGGTCGTGCCGCTGGTGAAGAGCAGGATGGCGATGTCGGGATCGATCGGCTCGGGCGTTTGTTCCGCCGCGCCGCTGTCGAGGAACGCCGATCGGCTGATCGCGGTGACGCCTGCGGCGGCGCCGAGGCGCGCCATCATCGCGTCATCGACGATCGCGAGCGAGGGCGCGGTGCGCGCCAGGACACGATTGAGATCGGCGTCCGGCAGGCGGTAATTGAGCGGCGCGAACGCGCGCCCGGAAAGGCCCGCAGCGAAGAGCGCGATCGGAAACGCCGGGCCGTTCTCGCCGATGAAGGCCACGTTTTGCACGCCGCTCGCCGAGATCCGCGCAGCGGCGGCGCGCGCGCGCGACAGCAGCGCGGCGTAGCTCAGGCCGTCTTCGGCGCCGCCGATCGCCGTCTGGCCCGCGAGGCCGTCTGCGGCCATTTCGAGGAGGAGGCCGGTGTGCATCGCCTCAGTCCGAAGACGGGAGCTTCTTGGCTTCGCGTACGACGAGCGCGCGGCCGGCGAAGCCGAGCGCGCCCTGCCCGCCCTTTGAGCACAGCACTTCGAGGCCCGAGGCTTCATCGGCGTAGCGCTTGCCGAGCACGCTGCCGCCGGCATGGGCCGGGGAAAGCGCAGCGCCTGCGGGCTTCTCCGCCGCGTGCGGGATCATTGCGGCGCCGCCGCATTGCAATTCGCCCGCTGCTTTCGGCGGGCGCACGACGACCGCCTCGGTTTCGCACACGGCGCTCTTCCAGCGCGTTCCGGGCTTCAGGTCCATGACGAACTCCTAAGCGGCGCGGGCGTCGGGCGACAAGCCCAGATCGCGTGCGACGCGGGTCAGGCCCGCGACCTTGTCGGCAAGGCTCAGCGCGCCGCTGTTCGGCCACACATGCGGGCCCCAAAGCACGATATTGTCGAAGCCTTCGCGCGTGAAGCGCGCGACTTCGGCGGCGTCCGGGCTTTGCGGGCGGATGAAGTAGTCGAGCGGTTCGTGCGATTTGCCGGCGGCGGCGCGCTCCTTTTCGATGATCTCGCGCAGGCGCAGCGCCTCCTCCAGCGGCACCATCGCGGAATTCATCCAGGCGTCGGCGACGCGCACGACGCGGCGGAGCGCCGGGCCCGTATTGCCCCCGCAAACCAGCGGCACGCGGATCGGGTGGGGCGAAATCTGCAGCGGCCCGAACGTGAAATGCTTGCCGGCATAGCTGAAGAAGCCGCCCTCCCAAGCCTTGCGCAGAATATCTATGGCTTCGTCCAGGCGCGCGCCGCGGGTCTCGAACGGCACGCCGAAGGCTTCGAACTCCTCCTTCAGCCAGCCCGCGCCGAGCCCGAGGCGGAAGCGGCCGCCGGAGACGTCGTACGCGGTGGCCGTCGCGCGGGCGAGGAAGAGCGGATGCAGCATCGGCGCGATGCAGATCGCGGTGCCGATCTTCAGGCGCTTCGTGGCGCCGGCGACGGCGCCGAGCAGGAACCAGGGATCGTAGAGCCGCACGCCGGCGCCGACGATCGCGTCCTCATCATGCTTTTCGCCTGCGGCGAGGCCTGGATGCGCGCTCTCGCGCGCGCCAGGAATGACATAATGTTCGCCGAACCAGAGCGCATCGAAGCCGAGCTCATCGGCGGCGCGGGCGAGGTTGAGAAGATCGTCCGGGGCGTAATTGTAGGTGGTGATCCCGATGGTGGGCATTTCTACGGCTCCGACGCCGGGCGCCATTGCGGCAGCGCCGCGCCATCGTCGAGCTTCTCGAACCAGACCTGCATGCGCTGGCCGGGATGAAGCGCGGGCGCGCCGTCTAGCCTACCCATGAGGCGCACTTCCGGCGCATCCTCCAGTTCGACGACAACGAGCGTATAGGGCGCGGGAAACGCCGGATGGATCTGATGGGCGACCACCGTCCAGGCATGGAGGCGCCCCACGCCGTTCGATTCCCGCCAGCCGGTGTCCCAGGATTGGCAATAGGGGCAATGCGCCGTCGGCGGGTGGAGCGCGTGATTGCAGGCGTTGCAGGCGCGGAAGACGAGCTTGCCTTCCGCGGCCGCTTCAAAGAAGCGCCCGGTCTCGCGATCCGCCGTATACGGAAGAAGCGCCGCCATCACGCCCTCCGGAAGACGACGCTGGAGCCGATCGGCAGCGGGCCGCCGGTGCACAAGGCGAGTTCCGCGTCCGGAACCTGGCGCACGCCCTCGCCGCGCAGCTGGCGCACGGCCTCGACGATGTGGTTCATGCCGTGGACATAGCCTTCGGAGAGATGCCCGCCGGCGGTGTTGATCGGCAGGCGCCCGCCATACCTGATGGCGCCCGATGCGGCGAAGGGGCCGCCTTCGCCCTTGGCGCAGAAGCCGTAGGCTTCTAGTTGCAGGATCACGCTGATGGTGAAGCAATCATAGATCTGGGCGCAATCCATGTCCGCGGGGCCCACGCCCGCGCGCTTCCACAGCGTCTGTCCCGCGCGGCGACCGCCGAGATCGGTCATGTCCTGGCGCGTGACGACGGGAAACATCATGCCGACGCGGCGATCGGGCGGCGCGCCGCCGGCGACGGCGCGGATGAGCACGGGATGCTTCGGCAAATCGCGCGCGCGCTCGGCGCTGGTGATCACCACGGCGCACGCGCCGTCGGATTCGAGGCAGAAATCGAACAGCCGCAGGGGCGACGAGATCATCCGCGAGCCGAGGTACTGCTCCATCGAGAGCGGCTTGTCGTGCATCTGCGCGTGCGGCGTGGCGTTGGCGGCGTCGCGGCAGGCGAGCGCGACGGCGCCGAGCTGCTCCTGCGTGGTTCCGTATTCGATCATGTGGCGCTGAGCCATCAGCGCGAACGTCTGGCCTGCGGTGATGAGGCCATAGGGAAGATAGTACTCATCATAGCGGCCGAATCCCCCGACGCGCTCGCCGCCCATTCCCGGCACGCCGGCGCCGAGCCGCGCTTCGGAGCGGCCGTTCAGAGAGCGGAACGCCAGCACGGTCTTGGCCTGGCCCGACAGGATCGCGCCCATGGCGAGGCCCATCATCATGCAGGGCGCGACGCCGCCCGGCCCTGTGTCGGCCCAGAACGAAAGATCGGTCACGCCGAGCGCCGCGGCGAGGGAGTACGGCGTCACCGTGTCCTGCTCACAGCGCACGACGCCGTCCACATCGCTGGGCGAAAGGCCGGCGTCCGCGAGCGCCGCGAGCGAGGCCTCGGTCGCGAGCGATAGCACGCTGCGCCCGGAATCGCGCGAGAAGGCGGTCGATCCGATGCCGACGACGGCGCACTTGTCGCGCCCGGCGAAGGCGGCTTCCTCGTCGATCATTGCGCCGCCCTTTGCGCGCCGGCGATCTCGGCCAGGACCTCGGCTGTATGCTCGCCAATGTGCGGCGCGCGCGTGCGCGGGACTTCGCCGAAAGAGGAGAAGCGATAGGAGGCGCCGGGATATCTCACCTTCCCATAGGCGCCGTGATCGACTTCGACGAAGAAGCCGCGCGCACGCAAATGCACATCCTCCAGCGTGTCTTCCGGCGCGTTGAGGACGCCGATCGGCAGCCCGCGCGCCTGGCCCTCATGATAGGCCTCCTCCGCGCTCTGCACCAGGAAGAAGCATTCGACGAGCGCCTGCACGTCCTGGAAGCGCGCCTGGCGGTAGGCGACGTCGGAGAACGCCGGCTCGACGAGATCGGCGGCCATTCCCTTGGACTCCATCCATTCGACAAGCGTCCTCCACGCCTTCTGATCGGAGAGGATGAGCGCGAAATAGACGTAGCGGTCGTCGCCGCAGCGGAACAGCGCGGGCTGCGTCGGCGTCGGCTGCGCGTGGCGGCAGGTCTGCCGGTGCACATTGACGCGCGGATAGAACCAGTAGGGGTTGGCGAGTTCGATATTGACCGCGCAGGCTTCGTGCATCGACACATCGAGCACTTGGCCCTTGCCCGTCTTCTGCCGCTCCAGCAGCGCAAGCAGCGCGCCGATCAGCGCGAAGCTCGTCGCCGTATGATAGCCCTGGTTGCCGCCGGGGCGGATCGGCGGGATCGCGTGGTCGTCATAGCCGCACGAATTGAGCGGGCCGCCGGCGGCGAGCGCGACGAGGTCGCTCGATTTGAAATCGGCCCATGGGCCGTCAAGGCCGAAGGGCGTCACCGAAAGCACGATGAGCCGGGCGAAGCGCGCGCTGAGGTCGGCAAGGTCAATCCCCTGCGCCTTCAGCGCCGCCGGCTGGGCGGTGATGACGAGGAAATCCGCGCCCGCGAGCAGAGCCTCGAACTGCGCGCGCTCGCGCACGACGTCGAGCGCTGCGCTGCGCTTGTTGGAATTGTAGTACCAGAAATTGAGACTCGTCTCCGGCCCCTCTTCGCCGCGCGCGAACGGACCGACGGCGCGTGTGGGCGAGCCGCCCGGCGGCTCGAGCTTGATCACGTCCGCGCCCATTTCGGCGAGGAGGCGCCCCGTGAATTCGCCGGCGATGTCGTCGGCGAGTTCGATCACGCGGAGGCCGGCGAAGGGCGCGCCAGAGTTCGTCATAGCGCGCCCTCCGCCTCGAGCGCTTCGTATTCCGCGGAGGAGACGCCCAGAAGTTCACGGAACACGAACGCGTTGTCTTCGCCCAGGAGCGGCGCCGAGCGCCAATTCTCCTGCACGGTGCGGGAGAACTTGATCGGCGTGCCCTCAAAGCGCGCCTCGCCGATGACCGGATGATCCAATTCGAAGAACACGCCGCGATGCGCGATCTGGGGATCGGTCTCGTTGAGATCTTCGGCCGATTGGACCGCGCCGGCGCGCACGCCGGCCGCCTGTAGCGAAAGCATGAGGGCGCGCTTGTCGTGATCCTTCGTCCACGCCGCCAGGCGCGCATCGAGGGCGTCCTGGTTGGCGAAGCGCTTGGCCTGGGTCGCGAATTCCGGCGCCTCCGCCCAAGCGGGCGAACCCATCGCGCCCTTGAGCGCGCGCCATTCGGCGTCGTCGAACACGGCGATCGCGATCCACTGATCCTCGCCGGCGCAGGGATAGACGCCGTGCGGCGCGGCGTTGGGATGTTCGAGACGATTGCCGGTCGGGAACGCGCCGTCGCGCGTGGAGCGGCCGTTCATGGCGACGTCGAGCAAGAGCGGGCCGATGAGATTGACGCCGACCTCGATGGCGGAGACGTCGATCTCTGCGCCTTTGCCGGTGATGTTGCGGTTGTAGATCGCCATCAGCAACGCGGCGGCGTTGAAGAACGCGGCCTCGTTGTCCATGTAGGAATAGCCCCAGCCCGACGGCTCCTGGCCCGGCAATCCGCTGATATAGGAGAGCCCGCTCACCGCCTGCACGACGGGGCCGTAGCTCTTATATTCCGCATGCGGGCCGGAATGGCCGTAGCCCGACATGCGCGCATAGATCACGTTGGGCGAGAGTTCGTTCAGCCGCTCATAGGTGAGGCCCCAGCGCTCCATCACGCCGGGGGCGAAATTCTCGGTGACGACGCTCGATGACGCGATCAGGCGATCGGCCAGCATGCGCCCGCCCTTGGTGCGCATATTGATCGTCACGCCGAGCTTGTTGCGGTTGTAGTTGTTGAAGATGCCGCCCTTGTTGGGATCGGGATTGGCGTCCTCTTCGCCATAGGCGCGCGCCTCGCCTTTGTAGACCGGCAGGCGGCGCGGCATGTCGAGCCGCTGGCGGTCCTCGATGCGAATCACTTCGGCGCCGAAATCGGCGAGCAAGCGCGTCGCGCAGGCGCCGACGCCCATCCAGCAGAAGTCCGCGACGCGGATTCCGGCGAGCGGGCCCTGCCTGGCGCGTGGACGGCGCGCGTCTGCTTGCGATTTGCCGGCAATCGAGGATGCTTGAGACATGACCTTCACTCGCCTGGCCGAACCGTGCTCAGCCGCCGCTCCCCGTCTCGTGCGCGCCGGTTCGAGCGGCGGCGTCTGCGTGTGGCGCCCCGCGGGCCTTAGGCTGGCGGTCGGGACGCGAATAAATTATAATCATCATGATAAACTTGTCCGTCCGAGCGTCAAGTCCCCAAGCGGGCGAGCGCGGCGGCGGACCGCGGCGTTTGGCGGGTTGGCGCTGGCGCGCGGCTCGGCGATGCTGGATTGGACGTGAGGAGCTGAGTGCGACATGGCGCATAATGGAACGGCGCGGCAGCGAAGAAAGGAGGCCGAGACGCTTCCCGAAATCCCCTCGCGCTGGGGCGAAGCGAGCCGGCGCACGCTCAAGACTTCCGAGATCGTCGCGCTTGAGATCGTGCGCGACATCGTCAGCCAGAAACTGAAGGCCGGCGACCGGCTGCCGCTCGAAGCGGAAATGCTGAAGCACTACCGCGTCAGCCGCTCCTCGCTGCGCGAAGCGCTGCGCCTGCTCGAGGTCCAGGGCCTCATCGCGATCCGTCCGGGCCCCGGCGCAGGCACGGTGGTCGGCAAGGTGCTGCCGGGCAATCTCGCGCGCACGCTGATGCTCTATCTGCACATGGCGGGAGCGACCTATGACGAATTGCTCGACGCCTGGATTCTGTCCGAGCCGATGATGGCCGAGCTCGCGGCCAAGAATCCTGATCGCAAGCGCGTGCGCGAGGCGCTCTCGCCGTTTCTGGAGGCGAGCGACGCGTGCCACGGGCCGATGCGGCAAGTGGCGGCGGGGCTTGCGTTCCACGACGTCGTCGCCGATCTCGCCGGCAATCGCGTGCTCACTCTGCTGCTCAATGTGGTGGGCTTCATCGTCGCCGAGCATGTGCTCACCACGACCAAGCGCGACGAACTCGAAGATCGCATCGTCGATGATCACAAGGCGCTGGCCGAAGCGATCATCGCGGGCAAACCGCAAGCCGCGCGCAAACTGATGGAAGAACATGTCCGTCACGTGGTGGAGGATTTCAAAGCCCTGTGGCCGCGCCGCGTCGGCGAAAAGGTTCAGTGGCGCTGAGGCGCCGCGCCGGGGATGAAATCAGGCTCGCCCTCGGCTGACTCGCCCCTCATCTCCGTCGGCAAACGGCGCGCGGCCGCCCAGAACAGCCATGCGGCGGGCAGGCAGAAGAAGAGCGAGAGGCTGATCGCGTAGCGCAGCGAGTCCGTCTCCATGCCGAAGGCCGCCACCAAGAGATCGCTCGCCGCGCCCACGCCGAGCGGGCCGATGCCCATGCCCAGCAGGTTCACCGTCAGCACCAGCATCGCGGAGGTGAAGGCGCGCATATTGGCGGGGACGAGCGTCTGCGAGGTGGCCACGATCGGCGCCAGATAGACGTGCACCAGCAGATTGGCGAGGAACGCCGCGGCGAAGGAGATCTGAACCGAGTCCGCGAAATACTGGACGAGACCGACCGGCGCCATGAGCAGGCAGGCGAGCGCCGGCGCGCCGAGATACCAGCGCACGTCGCGTTTGCCCAAGCGGTCGGCGGCCACGCCGCCAAGGAACGTGCCCAGGCCGCCCCCGAGCCCCATGATCACCGCGAGATAATAGGACGCCTCCGCCAGCGGCACCCGATGGACGCGATCATAGAAGGGCGCGTTCCAGTTGGTCACGGAATGCTGCACCAGCGCGATCATCGCGCCCGCCAGCGCCGCATAGCGGAACGCCTTCAGCCGCCACAGCACTTGGACTTGCGCCATGAAGGATTGCGCCTGCGCCTGCTGCTGTGGCGGCGGATCGTAGCGTCCGCGCGGCGGCTCGCGCAGCGCCAGCCACACGATCGGCGCGAACGCGACGCCGAAGAGGCCGATCCCGATGAACGCCTGGCGCCAGCCGACATTCTCGGCGAGCCAGCCGCCGAAGGCCAAGCCCAGCATCACGCCGAGCGGCATCGAGAGGCCCCAGAGCGCGAGCGCGGTGGCGCGCTGATGACGCTGGAAATAGTCGGAAATGAGCGAGTGGGTCGCCGGCACGCAGCCCGCCTCGCCGAGCGCCACGCCCATGCGGCAAACCACGAGCGTCGCGAAATTCGTGGCGAGCCCCGAGAGCGCCGTCATGCCGCTCCAGATTGTGAGCGCGGCGCTGAGAAGCCGTGTGCGCACGGTGCGATCCGCCAAGCGCGCGATCGGCAAGGCGAGCGTCGTGTAGAGCAGCGCGAACGCGAGCCCCGTAAGCGCGCCCAATTGCGTGTCGGACAGATTCAGCTCGGCTTTGACCGGGACCTGCAGGATCGCAAGGATGGAGCGGTCGACATAGTTGAAGAGCGCGACGACGAAGAGAATGAACAGCGCAAACCAGCGATAGGCGGTTGGCCGAGCCGAAGGCGCTGTCGTCGTCATGGCGTGCCTCTCATCCGGTGGCGGACAAAGGAGACGGCCGCCGCGCCATGAGACATGGACGCAGCGGCCGCGAGTAGCGAGGTTTGACTACTCAGTTGAGGTTGAACGTCGCGGTAACGCCGAAGCTGCGTCCGCGCGAGACTGACGCACGATCGGCTTCCGTCAAGGTGGCCGGCGCAGCCGCGGTCGCCTCCGCGTTGGTCAGGAGATAGAAGAAGTAGTTGGTGGCGAAGGTCACATAACGTTCGTCGGTGAGGTTGCGGCCCCAGAGCTGCACCTGCCAATCGCCCCCCGGCGCCTCATAGGTGAGGAAGCCGTTGATGGTGTGATCCTTCTCGGTCAGGCCGCGCGGGATGAGCGGGCCGAAGCCCGGCGCGGCGACGCCCTGGGCGGCGAGCGTCGGATTGAGGTCGCCATTGCCGATATGGACTTCGTAGGCGTCCGCCCAGCTGTCTTCGATGCGCGCGGTGAGGGTGGCGTCGTTGGCGAAGCGCCACTCATATTGCGCGAAGACGTTGAACGAGTTCTCCGGCACGAAGGGAATGCGGTTGCCGCTGCAATCCCAGGGCACGGTGAGCGTCGCCGGCGGCGGGGCGGGGTTCGTGACCGTATAGGTCGCGCAGCCCCGATAGTCGTTATAGACCGCGTCGGTGTAGGCGTAGTTGAAGCCGAGCGTGAGCGCGTCCACCGGCACGGCGAGCAATTCAAGCTCAAGGCCCTGCACTTCGGCTTCGCCGGCGTTGTTCACCTGCAGCGTCGTGCCGACGAGGGAGCGGACCTGCAGATCCTCGGTGACGGCGTCATAGAGCGCAAGGTTGGCGCGGAAGCGGCCGTCGAGCCATGTCGTCTTGGCGCCGATCTCGTAGCTCGTATTGGTCTCCGGCAGGATCGGCGTCTGTGCCTGCGCCACTGTCGGCGCGGCGTAGTTATAGCCCCCGCTCTTGAAGCCGCGCGAGGCGCTCGCATAGAGCATGATGTCTTGCGTCGGCTGGAACTCGAGGATGACCCGCGGCGTCCAGGCGTCCCAGGATTCCTCGGCCGCCACCGTCTTGGGCAAGCCGAAGAAGACGGTGGTCGCGCCCGGCGTGGTCAGGTTCTGCTGATCGGTGACGTTTTCCTTCTGATCATAGGTGTAGCGCACGCCGCCGGTGATCGCCCACTGATCATTCAGATGCCAAGTGAGTTCGCCGAACGGCGCGATGCTCTCGGTCTCGATGTCGCCGGCGATGCGCACGCGATAGACGTTGCCGCCGGTGAACGCGTTGATGCGCCACGGGGAGCCGAAGATGAACGTGCTGGCGGGCGCGCCGAACGTGTAGGTCTCGGAACGGAACGTCTGCTGATGGAGATAATAGACGCCCGCGACCCACTCGATCGCGCCGCCGGAGTTCGATGTGAGGCGGATCTCCTGGCTGAACTGCTCCTCTTCGTTGATGTCGATCTTGTTGGGCGCGATCTCGACGGGGCTGCCGTCGATGTCTTCGCGATAGAATGCGTCGAGCGTGCGGTAGCCGGTGATGGAGGTGAGCGTGCCCCAATCCATCCGCCAGTCGGCGCGGACGAAGGCGTTGAAGATGTCGCGCTCGGTCTTGCCGTCGTCGTCGAGATAGGTGTTGCCGGAATCATAGGGATTGTTGAGCGAGGCGATGAGCGCGCCTTGCCCGATCAGAACCGGACCGTCGCCCAGCGAATCGTCGCGCGTGTAGGAGGCCGACGCCAGCACGTCGATATTGGGCGAGGCCTGCCAGAGGAGCGAAGCGCGTCCGCTCCAGATATTGGCGTCGTTCACATGATTGCCGGTGGTGACGTTGTAGACGTCGCCGCCGACGTTCTTCACGCTGTAGGCGAAGCGCGCGGCGAGATTGTCGGTCAACGGCATATTGAATGCGCCGGTCGATTCAAAGCCGTCCTGGCTGCGGATCGTGGCGGTGACCGTGCCTTCGTAGCCGTCGAAGGATGGCCGTCTGCTGGTGATCTGCAGCGCCCCGCCGACCGTGTTGCGGCCGAAAGTGGTGCCTTGGGGGCCGCGCAGCACGGCGAGCTGCTCGATGTCGTAGAAGTCCGGATAGAAGGACGCGACCGAGCCGTAATAGATGTCGTCGATGAAGATGCCGACCGGCGTGTCGAATGCCGGGGAATCATCGGAAGCGTATTGGCCGCGCATCTGCAGCTGCGAGCCGCTGGCGCCGGAGATCGGCACGAAGGTCGGCCCTGGAGTCGCCTGCGCGAGATCGGCGAACGTCTGGATGCGGGTTTCCGCGAGCGCCTCGCCCGAAAACGCCGTGACCGCGAGCGGCACGTCCTGCAGGTTTTCCTCGCGCCGGGTGGCGGTGACGACGATCTCGCCGACCGCCGATGAATCTTCCGCCTCCGTCTCGGTTTGGCTCTGCGCCGACGCCGTCCCCGGCGCAAACGCCAGACCGCCCGCCAACACGACGGCCGCCGTCGCCGTGTTGAAGGCGCGCTTCCAATTGGATTCCGGTGAATTGGACATGCTTCTCCCCTCTTCTCCTGCGGGGTCGCGGCCCGCAGGACTCTCGCTGCGAAGGGGACGTGCTTGCGCGTCGCGGCGCGTGCTGACGGTCGTGGGAGCTGAACCCCGCAACCTCGTCCTCCCTCTCAACGTCTTCTTATTAACTGATAATGATGATCATAAATTTGAGCCTGTCAAGCGTCTCCGCCGGCGCAGTTATTGTAGTGATCATTATCAGAAATAGTGTTGCGCAAAGGCTGCGGCTAGGCCCGGATTCGGACCAGCTGCTTGCCGAAATTCCCCCCTGTGAACAGGCGCATGAGCGCTTGCGGCGCTGCTTCAAGACCGTCGAGGACGTCCACTGCCGGCTTGAGCCGCCCCTGCTCCAGCCAGGAGGACAGGCGCGCCTCCGCGATCTGGTGGAAGCGCTCATAATGATGGAGGATGAAGCCCTGCATCGTCGCGTGGGCGTGCACGAGATTGAAATAGTTGCGCGGGCCCTCCGGCATTTGCGCCGGATCGCGCGGATCGAAATTGTACCGCGAGATGGCGCCGCAGATGACGACGCGCGCGCCGTGCGCGAGGCGCGCGAGCACGTCGTTCAAAATCTCGCCGCCGACATTGTCGAAGAAGACGTCGACGCCGCCCGGCGCCAGCTCGCGCAATCTTTTGCGCGCCTTTTCGTTCTTGTAGTCGATCGCCGCGTCAAAGCCGAATTCGTCGACGAGGCGCTTGCACTTTTCTCCGCCGCCGGCGATCCCGATCACCCTGCAGCCGGCGATCTTGCCGATCTGGCCGACGATCGATCCGGTCGCGCCGGCGGCGCCCGAGACGACGAGCACGTCGCCGGGCTTGGGCCTGCCTGCCTCGACCAGGCCGCAATAGGCGGTCTTGCCGGTCACGCCCAGCACGCCGAGCGCGGCCTCGTCGCGCACGGCCTCGGCGATGCGCGCCACGCCCGCGCCGTTGGAGACCGCATACTCCTGCCAGCCGAAGGCGCCCTTCACGCGCGCGCCGACGGGAAACTCGGGATGGTTCGAGGCGACGACTTCGCCTGCGCCTTCTCCGAGCATCACACCGCCGATTTCAGTCGCCGCCGCGTAGCCGGCGATGTTCTCCATGTAGCTCTTGAGCGCAGGATCGAAGCTCAACATGGAGACGCGCACGAGGAACGCGCCGGGGCCGGGCGCTGGCGCCTCGCCCTCGTCGAAGCGGAAGTCCGACGCCTGCAGCGCACGACCGAGCGGATTGGCGGCGATGAGCCAGCGCCGGTTGTTCATGGCGCGCCCGCCTCC
>JACAEE010000009.1 GCA_013389015.1 Hydrogenophilaceae bacterium
GGCCACTCGCGCGCGGGGCGGCGCGAAGGCGGGGCCTTCGTCAGGCGCCACGCCCTCGCTCTCCGGCGTGACCGGCGCGATGAACGGCACGAGGCGGACGAAGTCGATCGGGGCGCCGGAGACGGCGAGTTCGACGCGCCAGTCTCCGTTCTGGCGCCGGCTGGCGACGCCCACGCGGATGCCGCGCGGATAGAGGCCGCCGTCGCCCGAGGTGATGATCGGCTCGCCCTGGCGCAAACCGCCGGCGAAAAACTCAAGCGCCGGATCCTCGACGCTGAACGGGGCGGCGACGAGATTGGGCGGATTGGACGCGCGTCCGACCAGCATGGCGCGCACGCGCGACTGGGCGCCCATCACCGGCACACGCGAGTTGTAGTCATCGAGCATCAGGATGCGCGCCGACGTGCGGCCGACGCTCACCACGCGCCCGACCAGGCCGCGGTGATTGACCGCGATGTAGCCGACGCGGACGCCACGGTCGGCGCCGGCGTCGGCGACGAGCGTGCGCGTGAACGGGCCTCCGGAATCCAGCACAAGGCGCGCGCCGATCGCGTTCTCGAGATCGGCGTTCTCGCCGAACGCGTCCGGCGCCATGCGCAGGAGCTCGGCGTAGCGCGCGTTGCGCTCGGCCAGCCGCTCGGCGGCCCGGCGCCAGTACTGCAATTCGCGATTCTCAGCCTCGAGCGCTTCGATGCGTTCGGCGGCGTCCCACATCAGGCCCACCCGGCGCAACGTCCTGCTGACTGCGTTGTAGGGGCCGGCGGCGCCTTCGGCCGCCGACGCGGCGGCGTCATCGCCCGCCGTCGAGACGGGCCCCTCGGCGCCGACGCGCAGAAACAGCATGACGCCCGCGCCCGCCAGCAGAACGATCGCGGCGATGACCGCGGCGGAGAGCGTAAACCGCCGCCTGCCTGCGCTGCGCGTTCTTCTGGCCACGTCGCGTCCTCGATTGCTCCGTGAGGCGCCCGATCAGACGTCCGGCGTCACCAGGCGGCGGCCCTCGGGCGTGTTCAGCTTCTCCAGCGCCAGGCCGCAGCCCTTCACCACGCAGCGGAGCGGCTCATCGGCCACGGACACACGGATCGAAATCCGTTCCTGCACCACCTGGTCAAGGTTGCGCAGCAGCGCGCCCCCGCCAGTGAGCATGATTCCGCGGTCGTAGATATCGGCGGCGAGTTCGGGGGGCATCTGCTCGAAGGCCTGGCGCACGGCGTCCACGATCTTGCCGACCGGTTCGGCCAGCGCGTCGGCGACCATCGCCTCGTTGACGGTGATCTCCTTGGGGACGCCGGAAAGATTGTCCCTGCCCTTGATCGGCATCGACATGCCGGAGCCCTCTTCCGGCGCTTTCGCAGTGCCGATCTCCTTCTTGATCCGCTCGGCGGTGGAATCGCCGATCAGCAGGTTCTCGGTGCGGCGCAGATATTGGATGATGGCTTCGTCCATCTTGTCGCCGGCTTCGCGCAGCGAGCGGCTCCAGACGACCCCGCCCAGCGAAAGCACCGCGATCTCGGTCGTTCCGCCGCCGATATCGACGACCATGCAGCCGGCGGGATCGTCGATCTGAAGGCCTGCGCCCACCGCCGCGGCCATCGGCTCCTCGATCAGGTGCACGCGGCGCGCGCCCGCCTGCTCGGCGCTTTCCAGGATCGTGCGGCGCTCCACGGGGGTTGCGCCCGAGGGCACGCAGATGACGATCTGGGGCGAGATCAAGGTCGGGCGCGGGAGCACCTTCTTGATGAATTGCTTGATCATTTCCTCGGCGACTTCGAAATCGGCGATGACGCCGTCGCGAAGCGGACGAATCACTTCCATCGTCCGGTGGGTCTTGCCGAGCATGGTCTTGGCTTCGGCGCCGACGGCGTAGACTTCCTTGCGGCCGCCCTCGTTCACGTACGCCACCACCGAAGGCTCATCCAGCACGACGCCGCGGCCTTTCACATAGATGAGCGTGTTCGCCGTGCCCAAATCGATGGCGAGATTGGGCGCAACCAGACCGAAGAAACTTCCCAACATGCGCGTCGCCGCCTTAGCCCACGTCCGATTCTTACCGAACGCGCCCTTTCTTGCTTACAAACCTTGCTGCTTCACAAACTCTTGCGCCCGGAGCTTCATACCTATGGCGCGAAGACGCGCAAAGACGGGCGACATGATGGCCATCGGGCGCAAGCTCCTCCTTGTTCCGCCGCAAAGGCGCCGCCGCGATCGCCGATGAAGCAGCTCTCCTTTCATCGGTGCAGGCGGGGCTTTGCCGTGAGCGGGCGGGTTATGCAAGCAGGCGCGACGCCGGCGGCGCGCGATGCGCTTGATCTTGGCGTTGCGGCGCGGTTGTACTGCGGGCGAACCGACCCGCCCCCCTGCCGGATCCCGTCCCTCGCAATGCTCTTTCGCGCCGCGCTCTTGCACCTTGCTTTCCTGGGTTTGGCGGCGGCGCCGGCGGCCGCGCAGCAGGTCGCGACCGCGCCCGCCACGTCCATCGACGAGGCCCAGAACGGCGCGGTGCGCGTGGTGGCGATCATGGAGACGTTCCAGGGCCGCTATCTCCACTCGACCGGCTCGGGATTCGTCGTGGCGCCGAACCTTGCGGTGACCAACGCGCATGTGGCGTCGGTCGCGATGCAATACCCCAACATCCGCATGGCCATCGTCGCGCCCAACGGCGAGGGCATGGCCCCGGCGGAGGTCATCCGCTACTCGCCGGAGCAGGATCTTGCGCTGTTGCGGTTCTCCGGGGAAAGCCCGCCCGCGCTGACGATCTCGACCGTGGCGCCGCGGCCCGGAGACGCCATCGTCGCCCTCGGCTATCCCGATCTCGACGATCTCGACCGCCCGGCCACAGAGCTCGTGCGCCCGACCGCGCCCTCGCGCTCGAACGGCGCAATCGCGGCGCTGCGCGACATCGCGCCGACGGGGCAGCCGATCCCGACCATCAACCACGAAGCGACCATCAGTTCAGGCTCCTCGGGGGGCCCGCTATTGGACGAGTGCGGGCGCGTCGTGGGCGTGAACACATGGCACACGCGCGGCCGCGAGACCCTGCAGGGGCGGGGCGTGGCCACACGCGCGGCGCAGCTGGTGCAGTTCCTGCGCACCTGGGGGGTGACGCCGATCGTCTCCGCAGAACGCTGCCTTTCGCCGGTCGAGCGGGCGCAGGCCGAGCGCGACGCGGCGCTGGCGGCGCTGCAGCAGAAGATCGACGAGATGGCGAAGGCGCCGCAGCAGGGCGGCGTCGGGCCGTTCAGCGCACGCGACATCTCGCTCATCGCCGGCACGTTCTTCTTCGCCGCCGCGCTGGCGCTCCTGGGCTATTGGGTGCTGATGGGGCGGCGCGCGCGGCCGCCGGCGCCTGCTGACGCCGCGCACCGGGCGGCCTCAGGCGGACGGCCGATCATCAATCTCGGACGCAAGGCGCCGGCGCAAGGGGCGCTCGGAGGCGCCCAGACGCCCCCGCCCGACGCGGCGACCGTCCCGGGCGAGCCGCCCGTCCCGGAACTCGCCGAAGCGCCCGCGCCGCGCAGCGTATGGCCCGCGGTCCTGGGAGCCGCGGCGCTGGCCGCCGCGATCGCCTTGGTCGCGCCGGTGGCGACGAGCCTGTTCAGCACGCGCGGACCGGGCGCGACGCGCACCGCCGCCGACATCGCCGGCGTGCAGGACTGCGTGTTCGACGCGCTGGCGAGCGGCGCGCCCGGCGAGAACAGAAGCTTCACCATCGACGCCAATGCGTGCGTGGACGGGGCGCTGCCCTACGCGCCCACGACCGACGGGCGCGCGCTCAGGCGCGTGGCGCTCCTGTCCGACCTGAGCGCGCTGGAAGTGCAGACGCTGTCGCCGGACACCGGCGAATTGCGCAATGAGCGATTCACGCTCGCGCCCGCGCAGCGCGCCGACGCCTTGGAGGCGGCCCGCTCCGCGCCGGCGGCGCGCGCGTGCTCGCCTGCGGCGCGCGAGCAGAC
>JACAEE010000055.1 GCA_013389015.1 Hydrogenophilaceae bacterium
GCGCCCTTGAGCGATGATGGCCCCGTCGCGCTGCCGGCCATCCCGGCATGACGGCCGGCCTGGCCTCGCCAGCGATCACGATGCCCGCCGGCTCGTACACCACAGGATGGGACACGATCTGATGCTGTCAGATCGCGCCATCGAGATTGCCCGAATTGAGCGGTCGCTAATGATGGCAGCAGCGCTGTCTTTCGCGTCCAAATGGATCGCCAAAGCGTTTGCGCTTGACCATGCGATGGGCGCGCGTGATGTGGGCGTCGAATGAAGAAACTCTTTCCCACGCCGGCCGCTGCGCTCGATTGTTCGTTATTCGACGGCATGACGATCATGTCAGGCGGGTTCGGGCTGAGCGGCAATCCTGAGAGCCTCATTCCGGTGATCCGCGACGCCGGCGTCAAGGACCTCACGGTGATCTCCAACAACGCCGGCGCCGACGGCTTCGGGCTATGGACGCTGCTACACAACCGGCAGATCAAGAAAATGATCTCGTCCTATGTGGGCGAGAACAAGCTTTTTGAGAGCCTCTATCTTTCGGGGGAACTGGAGCTGGAACTGAACCCGCAAGGAACCTTGGCAGAGCGCATACGCGCGGGTGGCGCGGGCATTCCTGCCTTCTACACCAAGACCGGCGTGGGCACGATCGTCGCCGAAGGCAAGCCGACCGAGACGTTCGAGGGCGAGATCTACATCCGCGAGACCTGGCTGCGGGCGGATCTCGCGATCATCAAGGCGTGGCGGGCGGACACGTTCGGCAATCTGCAATTCCGCAAGACGGCGCGTAACTTCAATCCGGTGATGGCGACGGCGGCGAAGCTGACAGTCGTCGAAGTCGAAGAGATCGTGCCGGAGGGCGCGATCGATCCTGATTGCGTGCACACGCCCGGCATTTACGTTGACCGCATCGTCAAGAGCACGATCAACGAGAAGCGCATCGAGAAGCGGACGACGCGCGCGCGGCCCGATTAGGTGGGCCATTGAAGCGGCAGGTTCATCAACGCCATCACCTGGCCGGCGCGCCAGTCGAGTTTGACTCCGGGGGCCAACGCAAAGACTGGAATCCGCTTCAGCCATTCCTCGGTGAAGACGCGCATTTCAGCGCGCGCGAGGGCGGCGCCGATGCAGAGGTGCGCGCCGGTGGAGAAGACGATGTGCTCGCGATTCTGGCGGTCTATGTCGAAACGATCCGGATCGGGATTGCAGCGATCGTCGAGGCCCGCCAGCGGCAGCGCGCATGACACCATGTCTCCTTCGCGGAACTGCACGCCGGCGATTTCGATGTCCTGCTTTACGATCCTTGTCTGATGAACGATGCCGAAGCAGCGAAGGGACTCCTCTACGAAGTCCGGAATCTTCTCCGGTTCCGCGACCAGGCGGGCCTGCACATCCGGGCGCTGGGCGAGATTGTGGAAGGCGAAGGTCAGCGCGTTCGCGACGGTGTCGAGCCCGCCGAGGAAAAGCAGGAACCCAATCGATTGCAACTCCTGCAGCGTCAGCGGACGCCCGTTCACGGTCTCCGCAAGCAGCTTGCTGATGAGATCGTCCTTCGGCGCGCGGCGCCGCTCTTCCGCAAGTTCGGTAAAGATTGCGATCATGGTGTTCTGCAGTTCGATGTAGCGCGCGTTGGTCGTGCGGCTGAAATATTCCTTCACGATCGCGCGCAATTCCTCGAAGCGTTCCAGCGGCACGCCCAAGAGTTCCATGAAGATCGACACCGGGAACGCCGCGCCGAGGTTCTCGCTGAAATCGCAACGCCCCGCGGGCGCCACGGGCTCGATCAGCCTGGCGGCCCAGGCGCGCAGCGTCGGCTCCATCGCGGCGATCACCTTGCGATCGAAGTGGCGCATGAGCACGGCGCGGTAGGGCGTATGCTCGGGCGGATCGAGATTGAGCGGCAGCATGACGTTGTCGCTGTTTGACTTCGGGATCGTCAGCTCGCGGCTGGAGAAGTGCTGCGGATCGCGCAGAATCTGCGCCATTTGCGCAAAGCGCGTGACGACCCAGTGGCCGCCATTGCGTGGGGTGTAGAAGATGTCCGGCGCTGTTGCGTGGAGAGCGCGGTAGCCGCGATGAGGATTGTCCTGCAGGCTCGCTTCGGCGAAGATGTCGAAATCGACGATCTGCTCTGGCTTTACGTGCGGGGGCGTAACGAGATCTTGGTTCATTGGTTACCGTCCTATCGCGTTGCGGTGCGGCGCGGATGGAGTTTGAGCGGGAGCTGCGCGAAGCCTTGCGTCTCCCCCTGGCCCCAGGCGAGCGTGTCTTCATCGACGAGTTCAAAGCGCTCATAGCGGCGCGCCAACTCCGCCAACGCCACGCGCATCTCCAGCTTCGCGAACATCGAGCCGACGCAGCGATGCGTGCCGAAGCCGAATGCAACATGCGGATTCGGATTGCGATCGAGTTGCACGTCCAACGGGTGCTCAAACATTTCCGGATCGCGGTTCGCCGCCGCGAAGCACAGGAGGATGCGATCGCCCTGCTGCAGCGCCGCGCCGCCCAGTTGGGCAGGGCATGTCACGGTGCGCGCCAGGTAGGTCGCGGGCGAGGCGATGCGGACGATTTCCTCGACGGCCGTCGCCATCAGATCGGGCGCCTCGTGCAAGCGGCGCAGAAGCGCCGGCTGCTTGGCGAAGAGGTAGGCCGCGCACGAGAGCGCAAGATCGACGGTGGTGAAGCCGCCGAACAAGAGCAGGCGCGTCATCGAGACTTGCTCGGCTTGCGTGAGCGCGCGCCCGGCGACGCTTCCCTGAGCAATGGCGGTGACGATGTCCGCGTCAGGCCGCGCCGCCTTCGCGGCGAGCAGGTTGAGAATGTAGGCGGTCAGATCCTGGGAGGCGCGCTTGCCGGCCTCGTTGCCGCGATTGGCGATGAGGCCCGTCACCAGCCCAAGCAGCTGCTCGCCATCGCCCGGCGGGAAGCCGAACGATTCGATCGAGGCGAGAACCGGGAACGGCCGCGAGAAGCGCGCGACGAAATCAACCTCGCGCTCGTCCGCGAAGCTGTCGAGCAAAGCGAGAGCGTGGCGGGCGACGATCGGCTCGAACTGATCCACTACGCCGCGCGCCAGGAACGGATCGAGGATCTTGCGATACTCGCGCTGCAACGGCGGATCGACCTCCTCGGGAATGTGCGGCGTGCGATCTTCACTTGGCAGCGCGACGCCGAAGGCGGAGGAATAGATGGCGTGCTGTGCGGCGGCGGCGCGCAGATCGCTGTGCCGCGTCACGACATAGAATCCGCCGTGGCGCTCGCTATGCGCCAACGCGGGGAGCGCGCGCAGCTCCGCCCATAGCGCCTCGGCGTTCTTGCGGTGATTGGGCGCGTGATGATCGAAGGCCGCGTACGGGTTCGCCTGCTCGCTCATCGCGATGCTCCTCTTTCGATCGCCAGCATGGCCACGCGCTCCATATGTTCTTCCGCGGCGCCGAACAGCATCTGATTGAGCTTCGCGCGCTTCAGGTAGAGGTGGCATTCGTGCTCCCAGGTGAAGCCGATGCCGCCGTGCAGCTGCACCGCGTCGCCCGCGATCGCGGCGTAGGCGTCGCAGGCGTAGAATTTGGCGCAAGCCGAGACCGCCTCGCGATCGCCCTCGCCGGCGTCGCACTTCCGCACGGCCGATTGCACCAGCGCGCGCGTCGCTTCGAGCAGGACTTTCCAGGTCGCGGCGCGGTGCTTGAGCGCCTGGAACGAACCGATCGGGCGATCGAATTGTTCGCGGGTCTTCATGTAGGCGATTGTGAGGTCGAGGATCGCTTCGGCGCCGCCGAGCGAGTCGCACGCGAGCGCGATGCGCGCGTGATTCTGAAATTCGCCCCAGTGTTGCGGCGTCAGCGGAAGCGGTTCGTAGGCTGCATTGTCGAACGATGCAGCGCCCAGGTCCCTTGTCATGTCAGCGCCTGGCGTGGGCGTAAGTGTGACGGCGTTTGCTTCGGTCGAGATCAGCCCGAGGATGTTGACGCCGCGAGCGCGGACAGGCGCAAGAACCGCATCCGCGCTCGCGCCGATGATGTGGGGGAGTGCGCCGCTCAGTCGGCCGCGCGCGTCCGCGCGGAGCGGGGCGCGCCAAGATGCGGCGACGGCGATGCGGGCTTCGCCTGCAGCGATGCGCGGGAGCCATTGCTGTTTCAGCGCGTCGTCGTGGGAGGCCGCGATCGCTTCGGCCGCGAGGAAGGGCGCGGGCGCAAAGACCGGCGCGACGCTGCGGCCCATCTCCTCATAGAGAATGGCGAGCGCCGATGGCCCCAGAGCGAGGCCGCCATATGCCTCCGGAATCGGCGCGGCGAACCAACCCAAGGCGGCCACCTGGGACCAGAGCGCGGCTTCCACATCGGCGCCGGAATCGTGCGCGCGGCGCACGGCGGCGGCCCCGCTTACGTCGCTCAGCATGGCGCGCGCCGTGGCGCGCAGCTCGTCGAGATCAAAGCTTGCGGCGGTCATCGTCATGGTCCGGCTCCACCCCAGAGCGCATTGGCGACGGTGTGGGCCGACGCATAGACGCCGCCCGCTTCGGCCTGGAGCGCGCGCAAGCGATAGGTCCAGAAATGCAGCAGGTGCGCGTTGGTGATCCCCATCGCGCCGTTGAACTGGTGCAGGTCGAATACGATCTTGCTCGCCTTCTGCTGCGCGAAGCAGGCCGCGAGCGCGGCGTGATAGGCGTCTCCCGCCCATGCCGCCTTCAATGTGAGATAGCGCATGGCGAGCGCGGCCTGATGGCATTGCACGAGGCGATGCTGCACGGCTTGAAACGCGCCTACGGGCTTTGCGAACACGTGGCGGGTTTTGACGTACTCGACCGTGAACGCCACCGCTTGCGCCGCGGCGCCGGCCATCTCGGCAGCGAGCGCGACTCGATGCCATTGGCGCAGCAGCGGCGCAGCATCCGGGATACGCGGGAGCGCGCGCAGATCGATGCGCTCGGCGAACCGCCCATAGACGTAGGCGTAGACGCTGTCGACGGGATCGATACGCACGCCGTTCAGGTCAAGGACGAGGACGTCGCCGCCATCCGTGATCAACGCAGTCTTGGCGATCGGCAAATGGCGATGCGCTTTCCCGAGCGCGGCCGCATCGATCAGCGCGAAGGGACCGTTCGGCGCCGCGCTCGGGAAAAGGTGCGGCGCGACCAGCGCCGAAGCGCCGAGTTCTGCGGCGCCAGGCGCAGTCGCGGCTTCCATCACGACAAGCGCGGCCTCCAGCGCGCCCAAAACACGCGCCGCATCGAGAAATCCCCCGCCCTGCAGCGCCGCCTGCAAGCTGGCGTCGAAATAGGCGAAGCTCTGACGCGCATCAGATGGTGGTGCGCCGTGATCGCGAACGATTCCCTGCACGGCGGCCACGAGCGCAGCCTGTTCTTCAGAGAGCGCGTAGTCCATCGCTCAGCCCCGCGGCAGGCCCAGGCCGCGCTGGGCGATCAGATCGAGTTGGAGTTCGTAGGTTCCAGCCGTCACGCCTGCCGGGACGTTGATGCGATAATATTCCTCCAATTGGGCGTCCCCGCCGGCGAGGCAGTCCGGCGTGAACTCGACCAGGAAATTCATCAGCTCCACGACTGCGTCGAGCGCTGTGATGCGCGCGACATTGGCGTCGGTGTTCTCGGGCGCCCGCTTCACCCGCTGATCGACGACAAGATAGGTCAGCGCGCGGGCGGCTTCGAACTGCGCGGCGATCATGCCGGCGCGGGCGCGCACAATCGGATCATCGGCGCGCCCTTCGGCCTTCAGCTGCGCGATGGCGAGGCCGAGCACCTCGATGCCGACATGGTAGCGTGGAACCCCGGTCCGCTCGAACGACAGCGCATGGGTGACGATCGCCCAACCCTGCCCCTCCTCGCCAAGTCGCGCATCGATCGCCACATCTACATCGGTGAAGAAGACTTCGTTGAGGTGGCCGTCCTTGCATAGGCCGGGATTGGAGGTGACGGAGACGCCCATCGTCGCCATCGGCACGAGCAGGACGGTGATCTCCTTGCGTCCTGCCCCAGTGCGCGCCAGCAAAAAGCACATATCGGCTTTGCGCGCGTAGGAGGTCCAAATCTTCGAGCCGTTGATGCGATAGCGATCGCCGATGCGTTCGGCCTTGGTGCGCAATGCGGCGAGATCGGTGCCGGCGCCGGGTTCTGAAAAGCCCTGGCACCAGATCGTGGTTCCGCGAGCGATGCCGGGCAGGTATTTTTCGCGCTGCTCGGGCGTCGCGAAACGCATCAAGGTGGGGCCGATCCAATTGACGTTCATATATTGCGGACCGCGCGGCTCGCCGGCGACCTTCATTTCTTCGGCGAGAATGAATTGCTCCCAATCATCGCCGCCCTCGCCGCCCCACTCCTTCGGCCAATGGCGCACCAGCAGGCCGCGCTCGGCCAGTTGGGGGCAGAACTTGCGTGAAAACTCGATCTGCGCGTCGGAGGCGTAGCTCTGCGGCGTGTAGGTTTCATGCCAGTCGGCGGGAAGCAGTTCGCGCAGGGCCGCACGGATGCGTTCGCGATAATTTTCCTGCGCCTGCGACCAGCCGAATTCCATCTCTCAGCTCCTAGCCGCGCGGTTTCGCCGCCGGCGCCTCGCGCGGAAGCCCAAGCGCGCGCTCGGCGATGATATTGCGCTGCACCTCGTTGGAGCCGCCCGCGATCGTCCAGGACCACGAATAGAGATAGTCGTGCATCCAGTTCCCGGTCTCGTAGCCGCCGCCCATGAGCACCGGCGCGATGCGCTGGGCGTCGAGGCCGCCCATGCGCAGGCCAAGCGCGGTGAAATCCCGCAGCAGCTCGCTGTAATAGACTTTTATGATCGAGGGCTCGGCGCCGACGCTTTCGCCGCGCACGACGCGGTCGAGCATGTTGGAGACGAGCGCGCGCAGCGCCTCAAGGCGCGCATAGATCTCGGCGAGACGACGGCGGAAGCCGGCGTCATCGATGTAACGGCCGCCCCAGGGCGTTTCGTTGTTGGCCTCCGCGCACAGGACATCGAACGCGATGCGCATGCGTTCTGTGAGTTCAAGGATCGTCAGGCCCCGTTCGGACGACAGAGTCGCCTGGGCGACCGTCCAGCCGTCGTTTTCGGCGCCGATCAGGTTCTCGGCCGGGATTTCGACATCGTCGAAGAAGATCTCGCAGAAATGCGCGCCGCCGGTCATTTGGCGGATGGGCTTGCGGGTGACGCCGGGCTGATCGAGATCCAAAATGAAGTACGAGATGCCCTTGTGCTTCGGCGCAGCCGGATCGGTGCGCGCGAGCAGCAGGCAATAGCGCGCGTATTGGGCGTTCGAGGACCAGATCTTCTGGCCGTTGACGATGTAGCGATCGCCGCGACGTTCGGCGCGGGTGCGCAGGCTCGCGAGATCAGAGCCGGCGTTGGGCTCGGAGAAGCCTTGGCACCAGATCTCATCGCCGCTGAGGATCGCGGGCAGGTGCCGGCGTCGCTGCGCGTCGGTTCCGTGCGCGAGGAGCGTCGCGGGCGTATGGTAGAGCGAGATGAAATAGAGCACCAGGCGCGGCGCGCCGGCGCGCGCGAGCTCTTCGTAGAGCACGATCTGATCGGCGAAGGAGAGGCCGGCGCCGCCCCATTCCTTGGGCCAATGCGGCGCGACGTAGCCGCCGTCGCGCAGCGCGCAGAACCATTGGCGCTGGAACGCGATGTGCTCGGCCTCACTGGCGCCCAGCATGGCGTGTTTCCAGTCGGCTGGGAGGTTCGCGCGCAGCCAGGCGCGCACGCTGTCGCGGAACGCCATCATCGCGTATCCTCCAGGATGAGGTCGGCGGCGCGCCAGGCGGTCGCCATCGCCGGCGCGTTGGTGTTGCCGGCGAGCATCGCGGGAAAGATCGAGGTGTCGACGACGCGCACGCCATCGACGCCGCGCACGCAAAGGCGCGGATCGACGGCGGAAGCGTCGTCAGCGCCTATGCGGCACGAGCCGCAGGCGTGGTAATTGCCGTAGCCGAATTTGCGGTGCGCGGCGCGGATCTCCTCGGCGCTCTGGTAGTGCGGGCCGGGACGGGTTTCTTCGCGCACGATGCCGGCGAGCGGCTCCGTTGCGGCAAGTTTGCGCGCGTAGCGGATGAGACGGACCATGGTTGAAAGGTCGGCGTCATCGGCGCCGTAATTGGCTGTAATACTGGGCAGTTCGGAGGGATCGCGCGAGCGGATGCGGATCTGGCCGGTCGATTGCGGGCGCAGATTGTAGACGCAGAAATTCATGCCGCCGCGGCGTTCGACGTCGAACGTTGGGCTCGAATAGTCGAAGGTGAAGGGCGCGATGAGGATCTGGCCGTCCGGGCGGTCGAGATCGGGCTGCGTCTTCACCCAGGCGCCGGCCTCGTAGGCACCGCCGGCCATCGGGCCATCGCCGGTGAGGTAATAACGCGCGGCGTTGGCGAAGAGGCGCGGGCCGTAGAAGTCGCGGTTCTCGGAAGCGTCGTCACGGACGCGCCATTGCATCACCATGCCGCGATGCTCGCGCACATTGGCGCCGACAGCGGGCGCATCGTGCAAGACGTCGATCCCGAGCGTGCGGAGATGATCGGCTGGACCTATTCCGGAGCGCTGCAGGATCGCGGGGCTCGCCATGCAGCCGCCGCTCAACAGCACTTCGCCGGCCCTGATCTCCACGTCCTCCCCGTTCCTGCGGCCACGCACGCCGACGGCGCGGCGGCTGTCGAACACGACGCGATCGACGGCGAACCCGGTCTCGATTCTGAGATTGGCGCGATCCGCAATCGGGCGCAGGAACGCGACCGCCGCGCTCTGGCGCTTGCCGTTGTGGACCGTGAGCGGTGCAAGGCCGATGCGTTCGCAATCCTCGGGATCGTTGACGTCCTCCTTCACCGCAAGGCCCAACGCGCGGCCCGCATCGATGGCGAGGCGCGAGACGGGCGCGCGCACGCGCGGCAGCGAAATCCGCAACGGCCCCTCGCCGCCGCGCGTTTCGTTCGCGCCCAATTCGTGCCGCTCGATCGCTTTGTAGGCGGCCGCGATCTTGGGCCAGCTCCAATCCGGCCCGGCGATTGCGGCGAGCGCCGCGAAATCCTTGTCCTGGCCGCGCACGTACATCATGCCGTTGATGGCGCTTGAGCCGCCGAGCACGCGGCCGCGAGCCCAGGATTCCTGCGCGCCGTCGGCGGCGGGTTCGGGCGCAGTCATGTAGGCCCAGATGAAGTTCGGATCAGCCATCACCTTGGCGATGCCCTTGGGCATGTGCAGCAAAGGATGCGCATCGCGCCCGCCGGCTTCGAGCAGCAGCACGCGATGCGCCGGGTTCTGCGACAGGCGATAGGCGAGCACGCAGCCGGCGGCCCCGGCGCCGACGATCACGTAGTCGTATGCTGGCGACGGCGCCGGCATCGTCACGAACCTTTGAACTTCGGCGGCCGCTTCTGCATGAAGGCGTTCGCACCTTCAGCGTGATCCTCGGTGTAGAGCGTGAGCTGATCGTAGGCGAGCGAGGTCTCGAAGGCGCCGGCCATCAGCTGCTTCAGCATCGCATTGACGGCGAGCTTGCCATAGGAGATCGCCAGCGGCGCGCCGGCGGCGAGCTTGGCGGCCATCGCCGCGACAGTTGCATCGAGTTCGGCTTCGGGCACGCAATAATTGATGAGGCCGAGATCGGCGGCGCGGCGCGCATCGACCGGGTCCCCGGTCATGATCAATTCCTTGGCGCGATGAAAGCCGATCAGCAAAGGCCAGAGCGCTGCGCCGCCGTCTCCCGGCGCGATGCCTACTTTCACATGTGAATCGCAGAACCGCGCGCCCTCCGCCGCGATCACGATATCGGCGGCGAGCGCGACATTGACGCCGAGGCCGTAGGCGGGGCCGCGCACCTTGGCGATGATCGGCTTCTCGCAATCGAGCATGGTCCAGAAGAGACGCCGCGCGCCGCGGGTGCGCGGGCGCCCTTTGCGGCCGGCGCTGTTTTGCGCTTGCTGATCGGAGAGATCGATGCCGGCGCAGAACGCCTCGCCGGCGCCGGTGAGGATGGCGACGCGGATCTCTTCGTCGGCGTCGACATCGTCCCACACGCGTTCGAGCTCGGCGTGCATCTGGCGGTTCATCGCGTTTTTCTTGCCGGGATTGTCGAGCGTGAGCGTGGCGACGCCATCGGCCTTCGCGATCTTGATCATGCTGTAACGCGCCGGATCGATCGCGGTCACGCTCGTCTCTCCCCACCACGTTTTGTGCGATAATCGCACATATGTTCACTATTCACACAAGTTCGCGCCTGCGCTATGGTTTGTCAAGGATCATTAGGTTTACCGGAGGAAACATGGCCACGCTGCGCGGCGCGGCGGCGATCGTGGGGATCGGGCAGACGCCGTACTACAAGCGCGGCGCTGCGCCCGAGCCTGAGCTCAAGCTGGCGCTGCGCGCGATCGTCGCGGCATGCGAAGACGCAGGAATTGATCCGCGCGACGTCGACGGATTCATCTCCTACGCCTCGGAGCGCAATGACGCGCAGAAGCTGATGCCGGCGCTCGGCACGCGCGAAACGCGCTTCGCCGCGCTTACCTGGATTCACGGCGGCGGCATCCCCGGCGCGCTCTCGATCGCGGCCAGCGCGATCGCCACAGGGCAAGCGCATGTCGTCGCCGTGTATCGTGCGATGGCGGAGGCGGACGGCCAGCGCCTGCGCGTGATGGTGGCGCAATCGGACACGGCCGCGCAATACCTGGTGAACGGCCTGGAATCGCCGGCGCAAATCCTGGCGTTGCGGAGCATGCGGCTCTTGCAGGCGCACGGCGTGCCGCGCGCAACGTTCAAGACGATGGCGCAAGTGGCCTACCACCACGCACGCAACAATCCGACCGCCGTCGGCCGCAACATCACACTCGACGATGAGACCTACGACAATGCCCGCCGCATCGCCGATCCGTTCACGCTGTTCGATTGCTCGCGCGAGAATGACGGCGCAGCGGCGGTGATCGTCGTTTCCGCGGAGCGCGCGAAGGATTGCGCCAAGACGCCCGCCTACATTCTTTCCGCGCCGATGGGGACGCTCGAGGGCGGGGGTGCGCTCGAAGAGAACATCCGGCCCTATAGCTGCGCAGGCCAGCTCGGGGTGGCGCGGCGGATGTGGGCGGAATCGGGCTACGGGCCCGGCGATGTCGATGTCGCGCAGATCTATCAGAACATGACCGGTCTCGGCGTCGGCGCGCTGATCGACCACGGCTTCTGCACGTTCGAGAGTGCGGGCGACTTCATCACCTTCGGCAATCTCATCGCGCCCTCAGGGCGGCTGCCGATCAACACCTCCGGCGGGGATCTTGCCGACGGCTTCATCCACGGCATGGGGCTGGCGTTGGAGGCGACGCGGCAGATCCGCGGCGTGTCGGTCAACCAGGTTCCCGGCGTCAAGATCTCCCTGGTGACGGGCGGTCCCGGCGACACGATGACCAGCACC
The DNA here is from genome assembly GCA_013389015.1 of Hydrogenophilaceae bacterium. Classification (GTDB taxonomy): domain Bacteria; phylum Pseudomonadota; class Alphaproteobacteria; order Caulobacterales; family Aquidulcibacteraceae; genus CADEEL01. Next base: position 11,383 of record JACAEE010000055.1, read on the forward strand.
GCCCTCCTCGGCGCAGCGGAGACGCTCTGATGCCGTTCACGATCAAGCGGGCGCTGCAATGGTGGGCGCGCGAACGGGCTGACGAGCTGGCGCTCAGCGTCGACGGCGCGCCGTGCACGTTCGCCGCACTCTATGACTGGTCGGCGCGGATCGGCGCGTTCCTGCAGGCGCGCGGCGTGCGTCCCGGCGATCGCGTCTCCATGGTCGCGATGAACTCGCTGTCCTACGCGGCGCTCATCTTCGGCGTAATGCGGATCGGCGCGATTGGTGCGCCGATCAATTTCCGGTCGACGCCGAGCGAGATCGCCGCCGCGTTCGAAGCGTTGACGCCCAGCCTCGTGCTCGCCGACGAGGAGCGGATGGCGGCCGTACGCGACGCCGCCGGCGATATTACCGTGCTTTCGCTGCACGAGATCGAGGCGCTGCGCGAGTGCCCATCCGTCGCCATCGCCCATGAACCGGCGCCGGATGATGCCGCCTTCATCATCGGCACCAGCGGATCGACGGGGCGGGCGAAGGGTGTCGTCTACTCACATCGCACGGTGATGACGTATGCGGCGGAGTTCGCGATCACGCAGCCGCTATGCGGGGCGGGCTCACGCGTGTTCTCGCCCGGTCCATTCAGCTCCTCCTCCGGTTATCTCCTGCTCAACGAATTCATTGCGCTTGGCGCGACGTTGTTCATCGAGAGTCAGTTCAGGCCCGAGCGCGCGCTCGATCTCCTCGTCGGCGAGAAGATCACGACGTTTCAGGCCGCGCCCATCTTCTTCGAACGGATCGCGGCCTTGCCGGCGTTCGCAGGCGCGGATCTCAGCAGCCTGCATTTCGCGCAGGCGGCAGGCGCGCGGGTCCCGCCGGCGCTTCTGCGCACCTGGCAGGACAAGGGCGTGGTTCTCCGCCATGCTTATGGCTCGACCGAAGCCGGCGGCGGATGGGCGGCCCAGCTCGACACCGCGCTCTCCGCGCCGGAGAAGTGTGGTCGCGGCGGCATGTTCACCGAGTACGCCATTCGCGGCGCGGACGGGGGATTTGCGCGAGCCGGCGAGACCGGAGAGATCCTGGTCCGCTCGGCCTGCCTGACGCCCGGCTATTGGAACAATCCCGAAGCGACGTGTGAAGCGATCAAGGACGGCTGGCTGCACACGGGCGACATCGGCCTGATGGACGCGGACGGAAACCTGACCTTCGTCGACCGCTTGAAGGACATCATCATCTCAGGCGGGCTCAACATCTCCGCGAGCGAAGTGGAAAGCGTTATCAACGAGGTCGAAGGCGTCAGCGAGGTCGCCGTGATCGCGGCGCGTGACGCCGATTTCGGCGAAACGCCCCTCGCGATCGTGCACGGGGACGCCTCGCGCTTCACCGTGCAGGCGATTATCGCGCGCTGCACGGAGAAACTCGCGCGTTACAAGACGCCGCGGTACGTCGTGATAGAGCCTGCGCCCTTGCCGCGGCTGCCATCAGGAAAAATCTCCAAACCCGCGCTGCGCGAACGCTATGGCGACGCCGGCGCGCGCCTGCAGAAAGTACGGTGAGATCATGTCGGCACGTTCCCAAGTACAGCTCGCAGAGCGGGCGCGGGATGAGAATGCGACGAGCGAGGCCGCGTTGCGGCAAACAGACCAGATGGGCGGATTCCTCAAGGGGCTCGCGGTGATCGAGGCGTTCGGCCAGGGGCGGCGTGCGCTGACGATCGCGGAAGCGGCGCGAATCGTGAACCTCGACCGGGCGGCGGTGCGGCGATGCCTGCTCTCGCTGGTGAAGGCGGGCTACGCTGCCAGCGACGGGCGCTATTTCGAGCTGACGCCGCGCGTTCTGCGCCTCGGGCACGCTTATCTCTCCGCGCCGCTGCCGACGCTGATCCAGCCTTCGCTCGATCGGCTCGCCGACGCGATCCTTGAATCGTGCTCGGCCTCCATTCTCGACGGCGCCGAGGTGGTCTATCTGGCGCGCGCCAGCCACCATCACATCATGGGCGCGGGGCTGCATCCGGGCAGCCGCTTGCCGGCCTATTGCACATCGATGGGGCGCGTCTTGCTGGCGGCGCTGCCGCCGGAACAGAGCCGCGCGATCATCGAGGGGAGCGAGCGCACGCAGATCACCTCGCGCACGCTGACGCGGATCGACGATCTGATGCAGGAGCTGCAAAGGGTGCGGACGCAGGGCTATGCGCTGGTCGATCAGGAGCTCGCGGTCGGCTCGCGCTCGATCGCGCTGCCGATCCGCAATATTGCAGGCAAGACCGTCGCGGCGATCAATGTCGCGGCGCATACCTCGCGCGCGTCGCTGACGCATCTGCGCCAAGCCGTGCTGCCGGCGATGCAGGAATGCCAAGCCTCTCTGGCGCAAATCCTGCCCTAGGTGGCGCCCATGCCGCCGTCGACGGCGATGCACGCGCCGGTGACATAAGAGGCCTCGTCCGACAGCAGCCAGATTGCGGCGGCGGCGACCTCTTCAGGCTCGGCCATGCGGTTCATCGGCACACGGAGCGTCCCCGCCAGCTTAGGATTGGCGTCGCGGGAGCGGAAGGCGAGCGGCGTCGACGTTGCGCCCGGCAGGAGCGCGTTCACACGGATGGCGTGCTCGGCGCAATCGATGGCGGCGGCGCGCACGAGGCCCAGGACGCCGGCTTTGCTGGCGCAATAATCGGCGCTGTTGAAGAGCCCCTTCTCGGCGGCGGCAGAGGAGATGGCGACAACCGCGCCGCCGCGCCCCAGCATCGCGGCGACCTGATGCTTGAGACAGAGGAACATGCCGCGGAGGTTGACGCCAAGGCAGAAATCCCACTCGGCCTCGCCGAGCTCGTGCAACGGCTTAGCCGCCTGCGGGACCCCGGCGCTGTTGATCGCGCCATCGAGCCCGCCGTGAGCGGAGACCGCGGCGCCAATCATGGCGCGGACGCTCTCGCTGTCCGCGATGTCGGCGGCGATCGCCAGGGCTTTGCCGCCCCCTTGCGCGATCTGTTCGGCGATGGCGCCGACGCCCGCTTCATCGCGATCCGCGAGGGTCACGTGCGCGCCGCGCGCTGCGAGGATGCGGGCGGCGGCTGCGCCGATGCCGCTGGCGGCGCCGGTGACGATGATGGATTTGCCGTCGAAGCCTGGCATGCTTACACGGCCGGCTGCACATCCCACTCAAGAGGCAGGCTCAGGATGGCGCAGACCGTGCCGATGCGAAATGGATGCGCTTTTCCCGGCGTCAGGCGGAAACGCGGGACGCGCTTTAGCCACTCTTCTGTGAGAATACGCATCTCCGCGCGCGCCAGGAGGTGGCCGAGGCACAGATGCGGGCCGCTCGAGAACGTGATGTGCGTGCTCTGCTGGCGATCAATATTGAAGCGCGAGGGATCATCGACGCAGCGATCGTCGCGGCCGCCCATAGGCAGCATGTTGAGCACCATTTCCCCGGCGTGGAACTTCACGCCGAAACGCTCGGTGTCCTTCACCACAAGGCGCGGGCTGTTCACCACCGCAAAACACCGCAAGGCTTCCTCGACGAATTTCGGAATAAGCGCGGGATCGGCGACGAGGCGCGCCTGCAGCGTCGGATCGCCGGCGAGCTGGCGATAGGCGAAGGCCGTGACATTGGTGACGGTGTCCATCCCGCCGAGGAACAGGATGAAAATCATCGCCAGAACCTCATCGTCACGCAGCTTGCGGCCCTCGACATCGACAGTGAGGAAGTGGGTGACGAGATCCTTGCCCGGGCTCTTTTTCTTCTGCTCCATCAGATTGGTGAGCACGCCCATGATCTCAGCCCCTGCCCGTTCGAGGCCTTCGGGATCGTGAGCGTTGAAGAATTCGTCGGCCATGTCGCGGAACTCGCGCAGGCGGGCGAGATCCATGCCCATGAGCTCCATGAAGATGGAAACCGGATAGCGCGCCGCAATCTCGTGCAGGAAATCGCAATGGCCCTTGTCGGCGACTTCATCGACCATGCGCTTGGCCCATTCGCGCAGCTTGGGCTCCATCTCGGCGACGCATTTCGGCGAGAACGCCGGCATCATCACCTGGCGATAGGGAATGTTGGCGGGGGGATCGAGGCTCAGGGGGATGAAGAACGGAGGATTGGGCACGCGCGGGATCTGCATCTCGCGCACCGAGAAGTGTTCGTAATCCTTGGTGATCTCGCTGATCGCGTCATAGCGGCGAACAACCCAGTGGCCGCCGTTGCAGGGCGTCCAGAAGATGTCTGGCGCGCGGCTCAGGAGCTTGAAGTAATCGCCCTGAACGTCCTCGCCGATACGCGGGTCGGCGTAGATGTCGAACTCGAACACCAGTTCGCGGGGCATATCCTTCGGGATCGCCATGCCATCAGCCATTCTTCGCTCCCTACTCAATCGAGGCCGACCTCTCGTCCGCTCAGCGTCATGAGACTAGGTGCGCGCGGGTTGGATCGGTAAACCTATTATAATTAGGCGCCACAGGGCTGTCAAAGCGCCCGCTTTGCGGGGAGGCCGGCGCATGGGCGGAAGAACTTACGCGGCCTGCGCCAGGCGCTTGCGCACGGTGATGGTCCGCGCATTGGTGTATTCGAGAAGGCCGACATTGCCATTCTCTTCGCCGAGGCCCGATTGCTTGTGGCCGGCGATCGGCGCGGTGAGCGGTTGCTCGTGAATGGTGTTCACATAGACATAGCCTACGTCGAGCTGGGCGGCGATCGCTTCGGCGCGCGCGGGATCCTTCGCCCACACGGAGGCGCTCAGGCCGTAGGGTGAATCGTTAGCGCGGCGAATGACGTCGGCCTCGTCCCTGTACTTCATGACCGGCAGCAGCGGGCCGAACTGCTCCTCCACGACGATACGGGCGTCATCAGGAGGATTGTCCACGATGGTGATCGGCAGGAAGTAACCGGCGCCTGTGGGCGGATCGCCGGCGACGTGCATGCGATAGCCATTTGCGATGCAATCGGCGGTCAGCTCCTTAACCTTGTCGTACTGCATCTTGTTCTGGAGCGGCCCGATCTGAACGCCCTGCATAGCGCCATCGCCGATCTTGATGCCCTGCGCATGCGTGATCAGCGCCTTCAGGAAGCCGTCATAAATGTCCTCGTGAACATAGACGCGCTTGGCGGCGGCGCAGATCTGGCCGTTATTGGCGAACGCTCCCCAAAACACCCGCTGCGAGGTCGCCTCCACATCAACGTCGGGCAGGACGATCGCGGGATCGTTGCCGCCGAGTTCCAGGCTGATGCGCTTCACGCCGTCCGCGGCGCCAGCCATGATCTTCTTGCCGGTGGCGCTTGAGCCGGTGAACGCGATCTTGTCGATTCCCGGATGGGCGGTCATCCAGGCGCCGAGATCATTGCCGCCCGAGACGATGTTGAGCAGGCCTGGCGGCAGCGCATCGGCCAGGAGCTTTCCAGCGACCAGTGTGGTGAGAGGCGTATAGGGCGAGGGCTTGCACACAATCGCGTTGCCCGCGAGCAGCGCCGGGATCACTTTGAATGCGAACACGAGGACAGGAAAATTCCATGGCAGTATAGCGCCAACGACGCCGATCGGAACGCGTTGGATCACCGTGCGGCGGTCGTCATCGTCCTCCAGCACATCGATCGGAAGCGAGAGCTGCGCGGCGGTCATGAAGTAGTACGCTGCGCCGACGATCTCGCCTTGCGCGTCGCCGTGAGGCTTGCCGTTCTCCTGGGTCAGCAGGCGCATGAGCGGATCAAGGTTCGCTTCGAGGATCTTGCTGAGGGCGGCGACTTTCTCGCGGCGTTGTTCGAACGGCAGCGCCGCCCAGGCGGGCTGCGCGCGGCGCGCGGCGGCGACCGCTTCATCAAGCTCTGCGCGCGAACAATCGGGCGCCTTGGCGAAGGCGGCGCCGGTCGCGGGATTGATGACGTCGAATGTGCTTTCTGCGGCGACGGCGCGGCCGTCGATCGTCATGGCGAAGCTCTCTGCGCTCACGTGGCGCCTCCCTGTCCGTTCGCGCTTGCCGCGCGCGCATAACCTACGATCATTAGACCCAGTCTGTCCACGCTGCGAGGCGCGAAGAGAAAGGGCCGGCGTCGCCGCCGGCCCGTGCAGTCAGTCAGGAGGAGACGCTTCCATTTAGCGTTCGTAGCTGACCTGGAACATGACGCTTGCGGGCTTGCCGTAAACGGCGCCGAACCCGCCTGCATTGGGAAGGACTTGGACGAGAAATTCTTCGTCCGTCAGGTTGGTGCCGGCGAGCGCGAAAGTCCATTTCGCGTCGGGGTCGGACCAGGCGAGGCGCGTGCTCAGAAGGCCGTAGCCGTCCTGCGTGAGCGTGCGCGCAAAGTCGAAAGAGGTTTCGCTGCGATAGCTATAGTTCGCGTTCCACTCAAACATGCCACCGGCCATCGGCGTGTGAAAGTTTAGCCCCAGCGTGCCAGACAGCTCCGGCGTGCGCTGCATTTCGAAATTGCTCACGTCGGTGGTGCCATTGACGACGCCAAAGACGGGATCGAACACCTGCAGCGCCGCGTCCGGGAAATCGACATAACGGGCATGGGTGTAGGCGACGCCGACGTCGACGGAGAAGGCATCGGTCAAATCCGCCGCCCAGTGAATGTCGGCGCCGTAGATTTCGGCGCTCGAAGCGTTCTGGAAGAACGCCGCGCCGCCGATATAGGTCGCGACCTGCAAATCCTGGTAATCATAGTCGAACACAGAGGCTTCCAGGCGCCAGCTGCCGCCGTCGATCTTGTAGCCAGCTTCGATGGAGTTGATCTCTTCGGGCTGCACCGGCGTCTGTTGCGCCAGATAGCCGGAGGAGTTGAACAGACCCGATTTCGTTCCCTGCGCATAGGAGATGTAGACGTTGGAGGACGGCGTGATCTCGTAGCGGACGACCGCGCGCGGGGTGAAGGAATAGAAGTTCTCGTCGTCGGAGAGGCCGCTCGACGCGTTGAAGCCGTTGGCGATCTGAGGATAGGACGTGAACTCGACGCCCGCGCTGTCGATTGAGTAGCGCCCGCCGAGCGTGAAGTGCCAGGGGCCGGCGTTGTACGTCACGTCGGCGAAGGCGGCGTAGGATTTCTGAATGCCGGAGAAGGCGCTAAACGGCGTGTCCCCTGTGTTGATGTAGGAGCTGTCCGGCCACGGGAACGGCGCCTCAAGGATGCCGCCGGGACCTAATGGACCATAGAGGCTCAGATTGAACGGGCTGTAGGTGGTCTTATCGTAGTAGAAGAAGAGGCCCGTCACCCAATCGAAATTGCCGCTGACGCCCGAGAGGTTGAACTCCTGCGAATAGGTGTTCTGCGTGTAGTTCCACGAGGCACTGGTGACAATCAGTTGCACTGCGGGGGATGACGGCGGCGTGCCGTCAGTTGGAAAGCGCGACGCGGTTTGGTTGGTGTATTCATTGCCCGTATCCCAGTGGCCTGAAGTGTAGGACGTGAGCGTCGCCCAGCCGAGATCGAACTCGCCGCGCAGAGAGGCGCCGGCGCCGCGCGCGACGTGCGCGAAATCGCCTTCGAGATCGACTTCGCGCGGGTTGTTGACGCTCAAGGGCACGCCGAAGAACGCCGCGTTCGACCAACCGTTGAAAGCCCCCACGGCGTAGAGCGTGGGATCATCGATGCTGAACGCGTCGATCGACAGCGTGAGATTGGCGTTCGCGTTCATTTCGTAGAGGAATTTCAGGCGCGCGGTGAATTCGTCGATCGGATTTGCGCTGCGATCGGTGAAGGTGTTGTGGATCCAGCCGTCTGAGCGGCTGCCGCCCACGGCGAGGCTGACGGCAAGGTTGTCGGTCACGCCGTCGGTGAGGAACATCGAGCCGCCGAAGGTGTTGAAGCTGCCATAGCTCGCCTGCATCGCCACTTCCTGCTCGAAGGACGGCTGGCGGGTGGTGACGAGGATTGCGCCGCCAGTGGCGTTGCGCCCAAACAGCGTGCCCTGCGGGCCTTTCAGAACCTGGATGGAAGCGATATCGATGAACTCGAAATCGTTGGCGAGAGCGTTGGGTTTGTAGATGCCGTCGACATAGGTGGCGACGTTGGCGCTCGCGCCTGCGCCGGCGATGGCGGTGCCGACGCCGCGCACGGAGGGCTGATAGAAGGCGCCGGAGGAATCGATGCGAAGCCCAGGCACGACATTGGCCAAGCTCTCCATGCCGCCAACGCCCGACTCGATGAGATCAGCGCCCGAGACGGTGGACACAGAGATCGGCACATCGACCAGCGATTCGTTGCGACGCTGCGCCGTCACGACGATCTCATCGCTCTGCTCTGCTGCAGGCTCTGGCGTCTGCGCGAGCGCGGGACTGCAGAAAACGGCGGTGAACGCGCCGGACAAGGCGGTCGCGGCCATCAATTGGATCGCACGCACCTGTGAGCCGCGGAAATTCATGCGCTTTCCTCCCCTAACTCTGGGGCTGCGCCCAGATTCGACGATAACCTAATCATATTCGGTAAAGTCGCAATCGGACTCGTGCAGCAAGAGTGCAAAGCGCAGTTTGAGTTGCGAAAGCGACACACTAGGGCGCGCTTAACATCGCCAATTGTCCGGATTCCGTGCAATTTTGTGCGCTATTCGCACCGAGCGCGAAGCGCCGACAATCACGCGCTACATGCGCAATGGCCCCCTCGCCCGCCTTATGACGGCGGCAGCGTGATCACGACGCCGTCGAGTTCGGGCGTGACGCGCACCTGACAGGTCAGCCGCGAGTTGGGCTGCACATCGAACGCGAAGTCGAGCATCTCCTGCTCAACATCGCCGCGCGGCGGAAGCGTCGAGCACCACGGCTCGGCCACATAAGCATGGCACGTGCCGCAGGCTTGCGAGCCGCCGCAGGCGCCGAGGATCACCGGCACGCGATGCTTCACCGCGACCGACATGACCGAAACGCCGGGCTCGGCCTCGACCTCCCAAGCCGCGCCCGATTGCGCCTTAAAGGTGATCTTGACCATGCCGGCGCAAACGCCTCTCCGTCTTCTCGCCGACAGCATATCTATTTTAAATAGATAATTCCATATGCGATGCGCGGCGATCTGCTAAAGTGACCGATAAGGCGCCTAAACCGGCGTCCTAGGACGCAGGCTCGGCGGCTTGACGCTCAGTCTTGAAAATGAGAATCGGTTTCATGAGTCTCCAGAATTCCAACGAGGACCGCCGTGGGTAGACCGCCAAGGCCGCTCATATCGCGGGACCGCGCCGCGCGGGCGGCGCTCAGCGTCATCGACCAACAGGGTTTGGAGTCGCTCAGCCTGGAGCTCGTGGCGCGCAAGCTCGGCGTGAAGGCGCCCTCGCTCTACTACCATTTCAGCGACAAGGCCGAGCTCCTGGGCGAAGTGGCGCGACTGTTGCTCCTGGACGTGGAGGTCTCCGACAATGACCGGGCTCCCTGGGAGGATCGCGTCGTCAATCTCTGCGTCGCGACGAGGCGATCGATCCTGCGCCACCCCAATGCGGCGATCCTGCTGCTGCAATTCTTCCCGCGCCATGTGCTGTTGGCGGCCTATGACCGCGCCATCACCTCCTATCCGCTCGCGCCAGCGGACAATCTGGTGATGATGGAGGGCTTGGAAAAGCTGACGTTCGGAGCGGCGCTTTTCGAGGCGTCGGCGCGAGCGCGCGGCGTCGAGGCGTGGCCTCCGGTCGACAAGACCAAGCTGCCGGCGCTCGCCGAAGCGCTGCGCAGCAACAAGCGCAACGACGACGACATGTTCGTGGAAGTGATCCGCACATTCATCGCCGGGCATCTGCGGCGCCGACCGGCGCTGAAGCGCACCGCCACGCGCAAAGCGGCGCGGACGACGAAGCCGCCGGTGCGGGGCCGTGCGCTCAGGCGCGCGCCCGACTGAGCGTTTATTCGGCGAGGTAGGAGTCGAGGATCTTCTGCCAGACCGGAATATTGACCTCGAGGCCGCAATAGACGACCTCGTCCAGCGCGCCGGCGGCAAGCCCGACTTGCGAAATCTCGGCGGCGCGGAAGTCTTCGGTGCCGAAGACTTTGAGGATCAGATCGAGCGACCTGGAATAGAGTTCCTCGGCCTTGGCGTTGTTCGGCGGCTCTTGAGTCAGCATGAAATAATCGACCTGGGAGCGATCCACCGCGGTGGGGATGATGATCATCACGCTCAGATAGTAGGGGCTGCCGATCACCACGGTGCAGGGGAACATCTGGTAGGTGATGGTCACCATCTTGTGGATGTTCTCGCCGACGCGATCGAGCTTCTCCGGCGCGAAATCGCCGCGGCCGGAAATCTGGCGGATGTGCGGGCCGAGCAGATCGTGCACGCCGCTGACGTCGGCGAACATCGGGCCGACCGTCTTCGAGTGAAGGCGCTGCACGTGATACGCCTCGAGGAACGGCTCCAGCACGAGCTTCCAATTGGCCTTCAAGTCGAACGTCTGGCGCCCGTAGAGGTGCATGTCGCCGATGCCGAGCGAGGTCAGATCGGCGGAGAGATCGGCGTTAATGAGGCTGAAATCCGGCGGGGCGCGGCGATCGAGGATGACCCAGACGATGCCGCCCGCCTCTTTGCAAGGCAATTCGGCGAGGCGGCGCTCGGCCTTATCGAGATTCTTGAACGTCTCTTCGCGCGGCACGCCGACAAGTGCGCCATCGAGCCCATACGTCCAGGCGTGATATGGGCACGTTATGCGCGAGAGCTTGTGATGCTCGCAATCCTCGATCAGCATAGAGCCCTTGTGCTGGCAGGCGTTGAGGAAGGCGCGCACGACGCCATCCTTGCCGCGCGCAAGCAGAAGCGGCACGCCATAGCCGTTGTGAGCGATGACGCTGCCCTTCTCGGGCAGCATGGCCGAAACCGTCACCGCCATCGGCAAGCGACGGAAGATGCGTTCCTGCTCGCGCTTGAACACGCCCGGGTCCAGAAACGAAGAGGCGGGCCGGCGCGCGTCGATCGCCGGTGCCTCAGCCACCGCCTGCTCATGCGGCGGGATCGAGCGGATCGCGGCCACCAAGCTCTCACTCAAGGATTCAAGCGTGGCGACTTTGTGCTTGGACGGCGCGATCGGCTTGGACACATTCATTTTGAAGAGCCTCCCTGAATCTCGAGGACTCGGTGGTGCGGTCTTTAATCTAATATGATTAGATTTAACGGGGCGTGCTCAGCTTGTCAAGAGCTCGGCACGGGCAAATGGCGCGCCAAAAACGCGATCACCGCGTCGTTGAAGGAGTCGTTCTTGTCTCCGGCGACCATGTGGCCGGCGCCCCTGACCTCGCAGACCTCCAGACGGCGCACCCGGCGCTTGAAATCCTCCATCACCGCCTCATCGACCACGTCGCTTTCGCCGCCGCGAACGAGCAGGCACGGCGCGGCGATCTTCTCCATCGCGAGCGCGGTCTCGTGCTCCATCCGATCGAGCTTGTCTTCGGAATCGCCCATGGAGAGGAGCTTTGGATCCCAGTGCCAATAGAACCGCCCATCCTCTCCTTCGCGCAGATTCTTCCGTAAGCCGTTCACATCGGACGGCCGCGGCCGGTTTGGATTGTAGGCGGCGACGGCGTCGGCGACCTCCTCGAGATTTTTAAAGCCGTCGAGGTTGCGCATCATGAATTGCGTCACCTTGCGCACGCCTTCGCGCGCAGGCTTGGGCACGATATCGACGAGCACGAGCGCAACGACGTTCTCCGCGCCATGATGCGCCATGGCGCGGATGGCGGATGCCCCGCCCATAGACGCGCCGACGAGCACGACGGGTTTGTCGATTTGCCGCAGGATCGACGCCAGATCACCGGCGAACACCTCAGGGTGATAATCGCCATCGGGCGACCAATCGCTTTCGCCGTGCCCGCGCAGGTCGAGGCTGAGCGCGCGGTAGCCGGCGCCGGCCAAGTGGCGCACCGCGCCCGCCCAGGCATGGCGCGTCTGGCCGCCGCCATGCAGCAGCACGACCATCGGCGCCTCCGAATCGCCAGCGGCGCTGGCCGCGATGCGGAGGCCATCGAACGTGGTGAAAAATAACGATTCCAGCGTCAGATCTCCCTCGCTTCCCCGCCAAGTGCGAACGGGACGTGGCGCACTTCCCCGCTCACCAGGTCCAGCACTGCGCAACTCAAGTCCGCCGCGCCGGGGCGCAACTCGCCAACGGCGCCGGGATTGACGATGTGGACCCCGTTGACATAGGCCGCGACCGGCACATGCGTATGACCGTAGAAGACGATGTCGGCGTCTGTTTCGCCAAACCGCGCGAAGGCGCGGCTTTGCGGCACGACATAATCCCCGCCCGGCGACCAGGGCGTTGAATGCACGAGCATCAGCCGCTTGCCGCAGCGCTCCAGGGTGCGGCGCGGCGGTTGCGCGCCAAGCCAGGCGAGATGGCCCGTCTCGATCCAAGCTTGATCGCGGGCGCGGCCGCCGCCTGGCGCATAGAACGCCTCCTCGTGGTTGCCGACGATGGTGATCGCTTCGCGTCCGCGCAGCAGCGCCACGACCTCGTTGGAGAAGCGGTACTGATTGATGCTATCGCCAAGGCAGAAGATCTCGTCGACATCGCCCATCAGCGCCAGGGCGCGCGCGAGCGCTGGCGCATTGCCGTGAATATCGGAGACGATTCCGATCTTCATGCGCTCATCGCGGCATTTGCCCGTCATCGACGAGGATGCATGTGCCGGTGACGAAGTGCGAATCCGGCGACACGAGGTAAAGCAAGGTGCTGTCGAGGAATTCGGGATCGCCGAAGCGCTTGCGCGGGAAGGCCTGCTTCACCGTAGCGCCGACCCGGTCGAGGTAGCCGGCGGACATCTCCGAGCGGAAGAAGCCGGGCGCGATAGCGTTCACATTGATGCCGAAGGCGGCCCATTCCACCGCGAGCGTTTCGGTGAGACGCGAAACGCCGGCCTTGGTCGCAGAATAGAGGGCGGCGGCCGACTTGTGGGCGTAGTGATAGGCGCCGGAGGAGGAAATGTTGACGATGCCGCCCGGCTTGCCGGCGTCGATCAGACGGCGCGCGACCTCCACCGACATCAGAAAAACCCCGCGAAAATTGGTATCGATCACGCGATCGACCGTTTCGAGCGAGAGCTTGGCGGCGTAGTTCGCGTCCGCGACGCCGGCGTTGTTGATGAGGATGTCGACTGGGCCATACGTGCGCTCGGCGAAATCTACGGCCGCCGTGATTGAGGCGGGATCGCACACGTCGAGCCCGCAGCCGGCGGCGCGGCGGCCTTGCGCGACAAGCTCCGCCGCGAGCGCCTCGACGCGATCGGCGCGTCGGCCTCCCGCCACGACAGCCGCCCCCGCGCGCGCCAACGTCTGCGCAAAGCGCCAACCGAGCCCCGAGCTTGCGCCCGTAACGAGAGCGACGCGACCGGCGAGATCGGTGCTGATGTTGGCGTCCGCCATTGTCTCCCCTCTCGTCCCCCTCCTCGGCGGCGGCTTGCGCGGCGACGCCATTTATCTAATATTCTTAGGAATACGCAAGGGGAGACGACCGAAGATCGCTCCCCGCCCGGAAGGATCCCCGATTGGCGCACGTGAAGCACACATTCTGCCGCATCTGCGAGCCGCTCTGCCCGCTCATCGCCGAGATCGATGAGGCGGGCGAAATCGCTGCGCTGAAGCCGGACCGCGCCCATCCCGTCTCCAAGGGCTTCGCGTGCCACAAGGGCCTCGGCTATCTGGAGGTGCACAACGATCCAGACCGCGTGAACACGCCGCTCAGGCGCACCAATGCGCGCAGCATGCTCCCTGGCGCTTTTGCACCGGTCAACTGGGACGACGCGTTCACGGACATCGGCGTGCGGCTGCGCGCGATCCGCGATCAACACGGACCGAACGCGATCGCGGTCTATTACGGCAATCCTGTCAGCCTCAACTCGAACGCGTTTCCGCTGGCGGCGGGGCTTGCCCGGCAACTGGGCAGCCACCGCTGCTTCAATGCAGGGACGCAGGATGTCGCCAACAAGCCCGCGGCCGTGGAGGCGGTGTTCGGCGCGACGATGCTGTTTCCGATCCCGGACTATTACCACACTCACTATCTCCTCTGTTTCGGCGGCAACCCGAAAGTCTCTCATTGGACGCAGACTTCGGCGCATCGTCCGCTGCATCTGCTGCAGGACATCGTTAAGCGCGGCGGCAAGGTGCGGTTCATCAATCCGCGCCGGATTGAATCGGCGAACGGCTCGACCGGCGACGTCGTACAGATCAAGCCGGATACGGACGTCTATCTCATGGCCGCGCTGCTGCATGAGATCGACGCGATGGGGCGCTTCGACGAAGCCCTGATCGCACAGCGCGGAAGCAATATCGAGGGCCTGCGCGCATTCATCGCCCGCTACCCCCCGGAGCGGGTCGCGGCGATCACTGGCGTCGACGCCGCGACGATCCGTACGATCGCGCGGGAATACGCCGACGCTCCTGCCGCCGCGACCTACATGGCCACCGGCGTGAACCAGGGCCGGCAAGGCACGCTCGCGTATTGGCTGCTGCTGATGCTGAGCTTCGTGACCGGAAATCTCGGCCGCAAGGGCGGCGATTATTATGCACGCGGCGTCTACCCAAACGCACGCCGCGCCAATTCATCTGGCGATCAGGCGGTGCATGCCTCGTTCGGCGCGCTGCGCGAGATCGGCGCCTCGCTGCCGGGATTTGCGCTTGGCGAGCTGATCGAGGAAGCGCGCGATCCGATCCGCGCGCTGATCGTGCTCTCCGGCAATCCGCTGCTCTCGATGCCGAACGAGGCGCGGATGCGGCAGGCGTTTCCTAAGCTCGAATTCATGCTGAGCGTCGATCTGTATCGCAACGCGACCGGCGAATACGCGGATTATGTCCTGCCCGCGGCGGATTGGCTGGAGCGATCTGAGTGCAATCTCTCGGCCAGCGGCTATCAGCCGACGCCGTACGTGCAACTGGCGGACGCCGTGGTCGCGCCCAAGCACGAACGGCGCGACGATTGGTGGATCATCTCGCGGCTCCAGCAGGAACTTGGCCTGAAGAACGCGCTCGATGGAGATACGCCCGATCCGCTGGCGCGGGCGCGCAAGATCCTGGCGCGGGCCGGCTTCACGGTCGAAGAGCTGAAGGCGATGCCAAGCCAGACGGCGCTCCTGCCGCAGCCCGAGCGCGAGAGCTTTTACGACAGCGTTGTCTTCACCGACGACAAGCGCGTCGACTGCTGTCCCGCGGCGTTCGCCGAGGCGATCGAACGCTGCGCGCAAATCTTCGCGGAACTTGAGCGCGAGGACGCGGGCGTCCTGAAGCTGATTTCGCTGCGCACCAACTACATGCATAACGGCAACCTGGCGAACATGCCCTCGCTCAAGCGCGCAGTGCACGCGATCAACCCGATCCATATGCATCCTGCGGACGCGTCCGCGCGTGCGCTCGGCGAGGGCGACATCGCGCGCGTCTCCAACAAGTGGGGTGAAGTGACGACGCCAGTGCGGCTAGATGCGACATTGCGGCCGGGCGTAGTGGCGCTTTCGCACGGTTACGGACACGGGGCCGCGCCGGCGCTGCGGCGCGCCCATGCCGCGCCCGGCGTAAACGCCAACGCGCTGATGCCGACAGGACCTGACTCCTACGAGAAACTGAGCAATATGGCGCACCTGAACGGCGTAGCCGTCGTGGTGGAAAAGCACACGCGCCTGACGACGAAACATCAGGGACGGAGAGAAGAATGAGAGAAGCGCTGCTCTATGACGGCCTCGAATACTGGCGTCGCGAAGCGCCGGACAAGACCGCGCTCGTGCTCGATAATTCCGACACCCTCACCTACAGCGAGCTGGGACGCTGGAGCGACGGTGTGGCCGCGAAGCTGCAGGACTTGGGCGTGCGCCCCGGCGATAACGTCAGCGTCAGCGGGGCGAACTCGATCGAGTGGGTGGTCGCGGCGTTTGCTGCAGTGAAGGCGGGCGCGACGCTCGTGCCGCTCAACGAACGCTTTGTGCGCAACGAATTCGCGCACCTGATCGAGAGCACCGAGCCGCGCGCGATCATCGCCGACGCCGAACGCGCAGAAAAGATCGCCGGCATCCGCGAAGGGACTGCAATCCTGCGGATGGAGGATCTCCCTTCGTTCAAGACCATGGCGCCTAGCGGATGGAAGCCGGTGCG
Organism: Hydrogenophilaceae bacterium; assembly: GCA_013389015.1. GTDB lineage: Bacteria > Pseudomonadota > Alphaproteobacteria > Caulobacterales > Aquidulcibacteraceae > CADEEL01. Next base: position 27,379 of record JACAEE010000055.1, read on the forward strand.
TGTCGCGTCCGACCACCTGGCGATGATCATCTATACGAGCGGCTCAACGGGAAAGCCCAAGGGCGTGATGATCTCGCACGAGCGGGTGATCGCGCAGTACATGGAATTGCGCCTCGTCGAGCCATCGGTCGGCCCCGACATGCGCCAGCTGATGGTGATGTCGCTGCAGGCTGGGCCGGGCACGATGCATGGCTACTTTTTCGTCACCACGCATGGCGGCATGTTCTGCTTCCTGCGCCGATTTGAGCCGAACCTCGCGCTGCAGACACTCGTTGACCGCAAGGTCACGTGGTTCGCAAACTTCCCGGTGATCCTCGAACAGATCCGCCGGCTGCCGGCGTTCGAGACCGCCGATCTCTCGTCGCTCAAATGCGCATCGTGCGGCGGCGCGCGGCTCTCGCAGGAGGCGCTCGCCGCCTATCGCAACAAGGGCGTGTTGCTGCGCCAGATGTACGGGCAGACGGAGGTGATCGGCTACGCCATCCTCGGCACGACCGCGGAAGCGCGACAAGGCAAATGGTCGTGCGGGCGACCGATGCCGTTCACGAAGATTCGCGTCGTGCGCCCGGACGGATCCGACTGCGCGCCTGGCGAGGCGGGGCAGATCATCGTCAAGGGCCCAAGCACGCTTGTGGGCTATTGGCGCAACCCGGAGGCGACGGCGCAGACGATCATTGACGGCTGGGTGCAGACCGGAGACCAGGGCGTCTTCGATAAAGAAGGCTATCTCACCTATGTAGACCGGATGAAGGACATCATTAAGACCGGCGGCTTCAACGTTTCGCCAAGCGAGATCGAGAGCGTCATCAGCCATATCCCGCAAGTGATCGAAGTCGCGGTCATCGCCGTGGCGGACGAGAAGTATGGTGAGACGCCTGCGGCGCTGGTGTACGCCGATCCGCCGATTCCGAACGAACGGATTTTCGCGCATTGCCGCGAGAACCTCGCGGGGTTCAAGCAGCCGCGCTATGTCGTGCCGCTTGACGGGCCGTTGCCGCGACTGCCCAGCGGCAAAGTCAACAAGATGCAGCTGCGCGTCGATTATGCGGATGTGCCGCAGCGGTTCCGGACCGCGGGCTGATCCGCTCAATCCATGCGCTGGCCCCCGTCGACATTGAGCGACTGGCCGGTGATGTAGGACGCCGCATCGCTGATCAGGAAGGCGATCGCTTCAGCCTGCTCTTCCGGCGTTCCAATCCGGCCGAGAGGAATGGTGGAGGCGATCCTGTCGCGGATTTGCGTTGCAGCCTCTTGGCCCTTGCGCGCAGCGGCGCGGCGAGTGACAGCGCCGAGCATGTCGGTGTCGGTCGCGCCGGGACAGACGCAATTCACGCGAACCCCATGTTGCGCCAGTTCGAGCGCGAGCTGCTGCGTGAACGCGATGACCCCGGCCTTCGACGCGCAATAGGCGCCGAAATTGGCCATGCCCGTGCGGCCCGCAAGCGACGAAACGTTGACGATCGCGCCGCCTGCCCCGCCCGCGATCATCGCGCGCGCCGCAGCCTTGGAGACGCGGAAGAGCGCGTTGAGATTCACCTCGATCATCTCGCGCCACCCCTCCTCGGCGAGATCGACGATCGGGGCGAGCTTGGTCGTTGAGCCGATGGCGGCGTTGTTCACCAGGGCCGTCAACGCGCCGAATTGATCGAGCGTCGTCGCGATGAGCGCGTCGATTTCCTCCTGGCTGGTGACGTCGCACGAGACAGCGACGGCGCGCCCGCCGCGCGCTTCGATCTCGGCCGCGACGGAGGCGGCGCCCAACCAGCCGGCGCTTTCTTCATCCGGGTTGCGCGGCCCCTCGCCGCGCGCGGCGACGACGACGTCGTAGCCGAGCGCAGCGAGCTTCAAGGCGGTCGCGCGGCCGATCCCGATCATGCGTCCCGCGCCGGTCACGACCGCGACGCGCTTGCGCTGCTGCTCACCCATCGCTGCGGGCCTTCCTGAAATCGGGTTTGCGCTTGTTGGTGAAGGCGTCGACGGCTTCGCGGTGTTCCGGCAGGTCCCAGCATTGCCGCAGATAGGCCGTCTCGAGATCCTGCACGGCGTCCATGTCGCGCGCGCACGCATTTTCCGCGATGAGATCCTTGATCATCCGCATCATCGGAACCGGATTGCCGGCGAACCTCTCCGCGATTTCGAAGGCGCGGTCGAGCAGCGCCTCGGGCGCTACGACTTCCTCGATCATCCCAATCTCTCTCGCCTCCTGGGCGGAGAAGATCCGGCCTGACAGCATCAGCTCGCTGGCGCGGCCAAGGCCGACGCGGCTCACAAGGTAGTGCGAGCTGGCGAGTTCCGGCACCAGCCCGACCTTGACGAACAGGAATCCGAACTTCGCGTTCGCCGAAGCGATGATCACATCGAACGGCAGGATCTGCGTGACGCCGATGCCGACAGCGGCGCCGTTCACGGCGGCGATCAGCGGCTTCGAGTCCCGCACGGTCTTCGGCCAATTGATCCCGGCGGGCAGACCGCCCCAGCCCTGCGCGGTCGTCCCGCCGGGATCGCGCCCGCCGAGGCGGGTTCCGAACGTGGCGTCCATATCGGCGCCGGCGCAGAACCCGCGCCCGCCGCCGGTCATGACGATCGCACTCACATCATCGTCGGCGTTGGCGCGCGCGAGCGCAGCGACCAGCTCCGTCGACATCAGCGGAATCCACGCGTTCAGTTTTTCCGGGCGGTTAAGCGTGACGAGCGCTGTAGGCCCGCGCGTCTCGTACACGATCGTCTCGAACGCCATTGGCGGCTCCTCAATCTTCAGGCGGCAGTTTCAACTCGGTCCGATGCGCATCGTTCGGCGCGCGCAGCTCCGTGATCTCGCAAAGCCCTTCGCCGAGCCTTCCGCCAAGTTCATAGCGCATGAGACCGTCCATCCCGAAGAAGTACCCGCCATCGGCCCAGCCCGTCCCGCCGACCAGCGCGTTGGAATCTGCCTTGCCGACGACGTGATAGCCCTGCCCTGTCGTGGTGTAGACGCGCGCGTCCAGCGCGAGCGGCGAGAGGCCGTCGTCTGCGACGACGGCGCCGAAGGTCGCGTCGGCGACCGGATGGATCACGCCGCGATCGAGCACGTAGCCAAACCGGTTCTTGCCGTTCGCGTCATCAAGACCATAGACCGAGAGCGCCAGATCCTCGCCGAACACCGCCCAGAAATAGCGGCCGCTGCGATGGCTGTTGAATTTGCGCGGCCCCCAGGAATGATCGTGCCAGGCGCTTCCTTGGATGCGGATCTCGCGCCCCTCGTGCACGAGCACGCCGGACACGCGGCCCATGGATTCGTAGTGGCTGGAACCCAAGCGCAGGCCGCCGGCGCTGAAGTCCAACTCCAGCGGATCGGTGAGGCCTTTGTAGGATATGTTCAACTCAGCGCCATCGCTCACCTCCAACGTCAGCTCGCGCAGCGATGCGCCGGCGACGAAGCGCAGGACGCCCAGCTGCATGTCGTCGAAATCCGCCTCCGGCAGAGGCAGCGCGGGCTCCTGTGACCGCGCGACGATCACGCCGTCTATCGAGAGAAAGCTCCAGACATGCGCCAGCTTGAGATAGGGGCAAAGGCTCATGTGGTGGTGCCCGCCGCAGCGGTTACGGGCGTCATACCAGCCCATGAAGAAGCTTTCCTGCCAATACGGATCGGGCCCTTCGGGCGCATGGCGCAATGTATCGGCGCGCGTGATCCGGCTCATGCTAGACTCCCAGCGCCTTCAAGGTTTCGAGATCGACGATCGCGGCGCAGGCGCGCTCGGCCCAGATCGTGCACACTTCCTCCGGATGCATCTCTACGGGGCACATCACGGTGAGGAAGCTCCAGGCGGCGTGACGGCGATAGGTGAGCCAGGCGTCTTCGAACGACGGGGCGGCGACGCCCGATGCGCCGAGCGCGGCGAGGTAGTGCGCGATCAAATCGCGCTCGTGCGCGCGGCGCGTCTCGACGTCGAGTGAGAAGACGAGAAACTCTGACACGTCCGACGCCCAATCGCCGAGCATCGCGGTTTGCCAATCGAGGAGGCCGGGGGCGCCGTCTTGTTCGAAGAACATGTTGCCCATGTGCCCGTCGCCATGAACGAGCCAGGCGCGCGGCCCGAAGCGGTCATTGTCGCGCATGGCATGAACCGCACGCCGCATCCGTTCGCGATCCATCAAGGCGTTGGGCACATGCCGGAACCGCGGCTGAAGCGCGGCCGTGTCCCAGAAGCCGAGATACAGATCGATGACGTTGGCGGTGTCGATCGCACTCGCCGCCTCCAGCCACGCCAGCTTGCCGCCGGCGAATTGCGGGAGCTGCGGAACGGGATTGTAGCGCGCCATCAGCTCCAGCACGCGCTTCGCGCCTGCAAGATCGATCCTGTCTGTCGGGCGGCCGAACCGTACGTTGCGTAATGTCAGATCCTCGAGCAGCAGCACGCCGCTACCGGTTTCCCGGTCGATGGCTTCGAAAAAAGTCTTCGGGGAGTTGATCGCGAGGCGCGGCGCGAGATCGCGATAGAAATTCACTTCGGCTGCATAGAGCGGCGCGGAAGCCTCGCTGTGGGCTTCGAGGCCCGCCTTCAGCCACATCGAGCGCGGCAGGCCATGGGCGCGGCCGGCCTCGTTATAGTCTAGAAAATACTGCGCCTTCGTCGCCATGCCGCGAATGATCGTTCCCGGTTCAGCTTTGAGCACCTCGACGCCAGGAAATCGCTCAGATAAAGCGCGCCCGAACCACGCGGCGTCCGCGGCTTCAAGACTGCGCAATGCGGACGCTTCAGCGCGCATTGTATTCTCCTTCTCAGGCCGCACGAAAATCGGGAATGAGCGCGCGGTCGCTGGCGCCCTGCACGTCGGCGAGGGCGGCGGCTAGCATCTCGCGCAACTGGCGCGGGCGGGCGTCATCGTGGGTGGGATCATGCGCCTGGCGCACATGGCACACGATCGTGCAGCGATAGACGATCATCAGCGCGCAGTATTCGAGCTTGCGCGTATCAATCTCGCGCCCGGTCATTTCGGTATAGAGGCGGTGAAAGGCGCGATAGTCGCCGCCCTGTTTCAGCACGGTGGTGCGGAACCAGATCCAGGCGAGATCATCGGCGGCATCGCCGAGATGGGTAAGCTCCCAATCGATCAGGCCGGTGACGGCGGCGCCTTGGTGCATGAAATTGCCGGGGCCGGCATCGCCATGAGTGAGGACGATTTGATCGATCGATACCGGCGCATGCATCTCCAGCCAGGCGTGCGCTTCCTCTATCACGCCGTGGGGGCGGCAGAAGTTGCGGTAGGCGTCGTCGAATTCCGCGATATTGGCGCGAACCGCGGCCTCTGGGCTGATCGGCGTGGCGAACGGCATGGCCAGCGCGCGAAAGTCGAGCGCATGCAAGGCCGCGAGCGCCGCGACATAGGCTCCGGTAACCGCGCGCTCGGTTTGCGCATCGGCGAACGTCCAATCCGCGACGCCGGCGAGCCGCTGCATCACGACGTCATCGCCGGACTCCGAGACGGCGTAGATCTCAGGAATGGGAACCTCCGTTCCCTCCAGCGCTTTCAGGACTGCGGCTTCGCGCGCCAAGGTGATGGCCGTGCCGGTGAAGGGACCGCCTCCGACCTCGCTCTTCAAGATGAGCGGTTTCACCGCGCCGGCGATCTCAACATCGACCGCCCAGAGGCTGCGCGAGCGGCCGGCGTGCGTGAACCGATCGGCGCGAACGATCCAACCGCCAAGTGCGTCCTCGATCCACGCGCGCAGCGGGGCGTCAAGTCGCTCGCCGCTCATCGATGCGCCTCTTCATTCACCCACCAGCTATCGAGCGGTAGGCCGAGTTCTATGATCTGAGCGGGCGGCATCTTGCGCGGCAGGGACGATTCGATGACGCCGCGACCCATTCTGCCTTCGCATTCGAAGGCGCCGATCGCGTGGGTCACCAGCTTCCCGTGGCCCATGGGCTGCGTGCTCGAATCGCCGACGCTGCGGCCCGTGAGGCGATAGACGCGGCCCTCCTGCGTCGTCAGCCGCGCATCGCACCCCGCGGGCGTGAACCAGTCGTCGCGAAACGAGTAGCCCATGTCGACCGGAGCGACGAGTGTGGTGAAACGCCCGCCATCGCGCACATAACCGAGCATATGCGGCCCATCGTCGGTGAGGATCGGCATCGCCATGATGTAAAATTCCTCATCAAAGACGGCGACGACGAAGCGCGAAGCCGGCACGTGCTGGCGGCGCACGCCCCAGGAATGATCGGCGAAGCCGCAGGCGTCGATCGCGAAGGGCTCGCCGCGCCAGCGGCCCGCGCCTGTCATGCGGCCGAGCCCATTGTAGTGGCCGCGCGCGAGCGAAACGCCGCCCGCGGCGAGCGTCATCGTGCGCGGCTCATGGAACGCGCGCCAGGTGAGATCCATTTCGAGATCGGGCCCCGCGAAGCGGATGCGCTGGCTGTGCAGAGGCTCGATCGTCTCGATCGCGAAGCCGGCCAATTCTGTGTCGAGCAGATCGCCGGCGGGAAGCGGCAGATCGGTCAGCAAGCGCCTATCGGCCTTGCGTCCGTTGACGACAGCGAACGCGTAGATGTTGGCGACGCCGCGATTGGGGTGCATCCCGAAGCGCAGCTCGCCGCCCATGCCGGCGTCCGGGTCGCCCCACATGAAGACGACGCTTTCCTGAAACCAGGAATCGTTGGTGGGCTGATGGTTGCGATTGTCGGAGGCGGAGAGCGTGAGGTCCATCGCTGTTTGCTCTTCGTGTTGTCTCAAACCCGCCCGAGCTGGTCGTCGACCGCCTGACGCATGAAGCGCGCGCCGAACCAGAGCATCGGCAGCGCGATCACGATGGACGCCGTCGTCACCAGGCCAAGCGCGGCGCCCAGCTTGGATTCGTCGCGGAACACGAACTCGGCGATCGCGCCGATGAGCACCGGCCCGATGATGGCGCCGGTGATGTTGACGAACGACACCAGCGCCCCCGACAAGCGGGCGCGGAAAGCTGTCGGCGTAGTGATCTGTAGCCCGGCGACGGCGACGCCGAAGATCGAGTTCATCACCGTCATGATCACGCCGATGCCGAGCCAGAAATAGAACGGATCGGCGATGAAGAAGCCGGCGCAGGCGAACGGGCCCCCGATCGCCAGCATCCAGAAATAGGCCCGCATGTGCGCGTCGCGCATGCCGCGCTTGAACAGCCAGTCGATGACCATGCTGACCAGGAAGCTCCCGGCGATCGGGCACGCGATGGCGACGATCCCGAACGTCAGCCCCACTTCGCTCGGCGCAAGGCCGAATGCGCGCTCCATGTATTGCGGCGCCCAGACGAGGGTGCTGGAGACCACGAGGTTCGAAAGGCCGAACCCGACGAAATGGCAGATGAGGAACCAGCGGCGCTTGCGCAGGAAGGCGCCGAACGGCTCTTCGGCGGCGGCGCTGGCGCCCGCCTTCCTGCGTGCGCCCTCCGGCAGCATCAGCGCGAGCGGCGCAAGCGCAAGCCCCGGCAGCGCCATCAGGATGAAGATGATTTGCCACGGCGCCAGGCCGTCGAGGAATGGAACTCCGCCCACCCCGCCGGCGCGGGTGATCTGATCAAGCGCGAGGCCTCCCAGGATCATGGACAACCCGATGCCGAGCGTGGCGCCCCAATTGTAAACGGTCACCGCGAGAGACAGGCGCTCGCGCGGGACATTCTCGGCGATGATCGCATGCGCCGCCGGCGAGAGCGCAGCTTCGCCCGCGCCGACGAGCGCGCGGAACACAAAGAGGGCAGCGAAGGATCCCGCGAAGCCGCACGCCGCGGTGGCGACCATCCACGTAACGAGACCGATGACGATCGTCTTGGGGCGGGACCACGTGTCCGCCAGATAGCCGAACGGAACGCCGAACAGGATGTAGCTGACCGCGAACGCGGGCCCCAGCAACAGGCTGAATTGGAAATCGCCGATCTCTAGATCAGACTTTATCGGCGTGCCAAGGATGGCGAGGATCTGCCGATCCAGCATCGAGAACGCGAAGCACAGAAACAGGATCGCCATGATCCAGATCGTGCGTGAACTCAGCGCGCGTATCACCGCGGGGGGCGGACTGGAGGCCGCGACCGTCACAGCGTCACGCCGCGCGCATGCGCGCGGTGGGCCCGTCGCGCACGGCGCCGATCGCGTCGAGGTCCAGCACGGCGGCTGCGCAGCGCTCGGCGATCGCGGCGCAATTCTCCTCGCTCTGCATTTCCGGCTTGCAGCACACCCAGCCGACACCATGGAAGGCGTAAGCGCGGTAGAGTTCGAAGGCGTCAGCGAAATCCGGGGCCGCCACGTCCCTGGCTTTCAACTCCGAAAGATAGTAGGCGAGGATGTCCTTCTCACACGCGCGGCGGTCCTCGATGGAGAGCGCAGTGCCGATGAAGTAAGCGAGATCATTGGCCCATGAGTTCGTCGTCACGCATTGCCAATCGAGGAACTCCACCTCGCCGCAGGGCAGGACATAGCCCTGGCCCATATGCGCATCGCCGTGGCTCAGGCAATAATCGGCGACCGATTCACGCCAATCATGGATGAGGCGTACGTGCGCGTCGCGAAGCAGATCGCGGTCGCGCAGCTGGGCGGGCAAGACCGAGAAGCGCGGCAGGCCGGACATGAGTCGCCAATTGTCGTCGCTGTAGAGCCAGCCGATGACATTCGACTGCACCCACGCGCCGCCGCTCGCCAGCCAGGGATCGGACTTAAGAAACGGATCCTTCCACGACGAGGCATGGATGCGCGCGAGCGTCGCGGCGGCGCGCCCCGCAAGATCGGTCGAGATCGGCTCAACCGGCTCGAAGAAGCGCGGCGACTTCTCCAGCAGATCGGCCATGATGATGAGCGAATTGCCGGTGTCAGCCTCGCGCTGCGTGAAATAGCATTGCGGGGATCGTGTGTCCCAGCGGCCGGCGAGATTGGCGTAGTAATAGACCTCGCCAGCATAGACCGTCTCCTGGCCGATCTCGTGGCTGTGGTTCTCGAAGCCGGTCTTGATCCAGAAGGTCTTGCGTGTGCGCTGATCGGAGCCGTTGGCGAACGTCGCCTCGATGTGGATCTTGGTGGCGGTGCCATGGACCACCTCGATGATACGGCTGCCGACGACGTCCCCGTGGCCCGATGACGCCAGCGCATGCGCGAGCCAGGGCGTCGTGATCTCTTCCACGCTCGTGGGCAGACGCATCCCATCTCCTCTTTTCGTGCTGGTCGAAGCGAGCGCAGGGTGGGCCTGCGCTCGCTCTGATTCTAGAATTCGAACGACAGCTCCAGATACACTTCCCGCGGACGCTCGATGATCGCGTTCATATCGGGCGTGATGGTCGCGGGATTGCCGACCGAGCCTGTGGGCGCGCCGGCGCCGGTGCCGGTCATATCGTTGGCGGTGGCGATCACGAGCTCGTCGGTGAGGTTGCGCCCGATGAGCGAGAGCTGCCAGCCGCGATCCGGGTTGAATAAGGCGACCGAGGCGTCGATGCGGGTGAATGCTTCCTGCACGCCGTCGGGCCGCAAAGTGTCGGTGTAATTGTATTCCGAAGTATAGTTCGCATCGAGCGTCGCGCGGCCCATGAGCGAATCGCCCAGCGAGACTTCATAGGCGCCGCCGAGTTGGGCGGACCATTCCGGCGCCTTCGGCGGCGTGCGGCCGGCGAAATCTTGGCTGTTGAAACGCCCTGTCGCCGGATTGAAGTCGCGGTTGCAGCCCGTCGCCTCGACCTGGCCCGCCCAGCACTGGCCGAAGAAGTTGTCGTACTGGGCGTCGTTGTAGGCCACGGCGCCATGCAGGCTGAATCCGTCGGCGCCATTCGGGAACCAGTTGAAATCAACTTCGGCGCCGGTGGTCTGCAATTCGCCAGCGTTGGAGACGACTTGGCCCGAGGTGACGGGGTTGTAGAACTGAACCTGAAGATCCTCGTAGGTGTAGTCGTAGATCGTGGCGTTGAGGCGCAGGCTGGCGGCGAACAAAGTCGAGCGAACGCCCGCCTCCCAGCCGCTTGCGGTCTCGCTGCCAAACTGGCCGGCGGCGAACTGCGTGCTGGCGAGAATGGTCTGGCTAAGATTGTAGCCGCCGGTCTTGTAGCCTTCCTTGTAGCCGACGTACCAGGAGACATCCCGGTTCGGGCGCCAGCTCAGCGTCACTTGCGGCGAGATGTTCTCGTCCTCGAAACTGTCCTCGAAGCGCCTGCCGGGCGGAAAGACGCCGGCGAGCGCGGAGTGGGCAGGCAGCGAGAGCTGGAAGGAATCACGCTCGTCGCGGCTCCAGCGCGCACCTCCGGAAAGTTCGAGCGTGGGCAGGATGTCCCACACCCCCTCGGCGAACACAGAAAGCGTCGTCGCGTCAAAGCCGTTGTCGCGGTTGAAGGTGTTGTAGGTCTGGTTCACCGGATCGAAGCCGACGGAGCTGATGTAGACGTCGGTGTTAAAGATGAACTCGGAGTCTGAATAATAGAGCCCCGCCATGAAGTTCAGCGGGCCGCTCAGATCCGACTGCAGGCGGAGTTCCTGACTGAACTGGTCATAATCGGCGAGTTGGGTGACGCCGTTGGTGCGGGTGGCGCCGAGGAAATCGTTTAGATCCTCCTGCTTGAACTGATAATACCCCGTGATCGAGTGCAGCTCGACCGCGCCCATGTCGTAGCGGCCGTTCACGATGGCGAACGAGCTGCTGAGATCAGTGTAGGGCACGCCGTCGCGGACATAACGCCAGGCCGGCAAAACCACTTGCGCCGGCATCACCGAGTGCGGGGAGCGCCCATCGATCGCGCAATCGGCGTAGGGGTCCGACACGAGCGGCGCGGCAGCTGATTGTTGCGAGGGGCGCGGCGTGGTTCGGCCAGAGCCGCAGACGCGTTCGTAGAGGTTGCCGGCGCCGTCATCGCTGTAATCGGTTAGGCCGGCTTTCAAGATGAGGCTGAAGGCGTCGGTGGGGTGATAGTCGAGCGTCAAGCGGGCGCTGAGCGATTCGTTGGCGCCGCGGCGCGGCCCCGTCGATTGGCGCAGCAGGCCGTCGAAATCAGCGCCGGGCCCCGCGGTGTTGGTGAACGCGCCTTCTGAATTGCTGCCGCGGAATGCGAGCCGCGCGCCGACCGTATCGGAAAGCGGTCCGGAGATGACTCCTTCGGCATAGGTCTCATCAGCCTCGAAGCCGAAGCCGAATCGGCCTGACGCCTCGAACTCATCGCTTGGGCCGTTGGTGGTGACGCTGACGAGGCCCCCGGTGGTGTTGCGGCCGAAATAGAGCGCCTGGGGGCCCTTCAGGACTTCGACGCTCGAGATATCGTACTGGCTGAACAGGATCTCACGGCCGCGGCTCATGGCGAGGCCATCGAGATTGAACGAGACGGATTGATCGAAACCCGCGCTGAGCGAGGAAGAACCGACGCCGCGCAAGAAGATCGATGAGGACGATCCCGTCACCTGACGCCCGACGACCATGCTCGGCACGAAGGAGGTGATGTCGCCAATACTGGTGACGTTGTAGCCTTCGAGCTGTTCGCCGCTCAGCGCCGTGATGGCGACCGGCACATCCTGTAAGCGCTCTTCGCGGCGGCGTGCCGTCACGACGATCTCGTCGCTTTGCGAATCCTCCGCCTGCGCTTCCTCAGCTTGCGCGTCCTGCGCGAGAGCGACGCTCGGCGCACCGGCCGCGCCGAACGCTGCGCCGGCAGCGCAGAGCACCATCGTCGAGAGACCAGACAGCCGCCGCCGCCCCGCACGCACATCTTTCCCGTGGGCCCGCATTGCTTCCTCCCCGTAGTTCGCGAGCCCGCTACAACTGCGAAGCGACCCTCGCTTGACTGACCGCCGTGTTGTGATTATCCGATCACTCTAATGTCATTAGGTTTGCACATTAGATTTAGCGCGCGCCCGCGTCAACGGGGTAATGCGCAATACGCGAAGTGAGCTTTTCGGCGCTGCGCCGTTTGTGCGGCGCAAGAGCAGGCGACATCATAGAGCGTGCGCATAGCGCACGATCGGGAGGTGAAAGTGGCCCAACGCGAGCGGATCGTCGGCGGAATCGGCGCGGACGAAGAATATTGGAACGGGCTCGAGCGCGGCGTGTTTCAGCTGCCGCGCTGCACCGGCTGCAAGAAATGGATGTGGCCGGCGCATTTCCGCTGCGGCGCGTGCGGAACCTGGGATCTCGCATGGGAAGAGGTGAAGCCGGAGGGCGTCGTCTATTCGTGGACGCGCACCTGGTATCCGTTCGACCGCACGCGCGAGCGCAGCGAGGACGTGCCCTATGTCGTTGTGCTCGCGGAGATTCCCCACGCGGGCGGCGCACGCGTGATGGGCGTGCTCTCAGGGCCTGAGGATAAGCTCAAGATCGGCGCTGCGGTGAGGGGGCGCATACTCGCGCCGAGTCCTAAATCGAAAGGCTACCCATCGATCACCTGGGAACTGGCCTGACGCTGTGGGAGGCTTTCATGAACGTATTTCGCGGCGCCACGGCGATCGTCGGCATCGGGCAGACGCCATACTACAAGCGCGGAACTTCGCCTGACCCCGAACTGAAGCTCGCACTGCGCGCGATCGTGGCGGCATGCGCGGACGCGGGCATCGCGCCGCAGGATGTCGATGGATTCGTGTCCTACGGGTCCGAGCGCAATGATGGGCAGAAGCTCATGTGGGGCCTCGGCACCAAGGAGCTCAAGTTCGGTGCGCTCGTGTGGACGCACGGCGGCGGCATCCCTGGCGCGCTCGGACTGGCCGCCAGCGCCATCATCGCGGGACACGCCGAGATCGTGGTCGTCTATCGCGCGATGGCGGAGGGGAGCAACGAACGCCTGCGCGTGGCGGTGGCGCAAAACGACACTGCTGCGCAATACCTCGTCAACGGCATGGACGGGCCCGCGCAAATCTGCGCGATGCGCTCGCAACGCATGATCGAGTATGACGGCGTGCCGCGCTCCTGCCTGCGCGACATGGCCAAGGCCGCCTATTTTCACGCGAAACGCAATCCGAACGCCTATGGGCGCACCGTCGATCTCGACGACCAGACCTATGAAGCGTCGCGGTATATCTCGGAGCCGTACCGTCTATTCGATTGTTCGCGCGAGAATGACGCGAGCGCTGCGGTGATACTGGTGTCGGCGGAGCGCGCCAAAGATCTCGCGAAGAAGCCGGCTTATGTCCTCTCGGCGCCGATCGGGGCGCCGCACGGGTGGGGCGCGGCGGAGGAGAACATGATCGACTACACGTCTGGCGGCTTCAAGTCGGTGGCAAAGCGCCTTTGGGCGCAATCGGGGTACGGCCCGAAGGACGTCGATGTCGCGCAGATCTACGAGAACATGACCGGCATGGGAGTGGCCGCGATCATCGATCATGGATTCTGCACGCCCGAGACCGCGGGCGACTTCATCCGTTACGAGAATCTCATCGTGCCGGGCGGGACGTTTCCGGTCAACACCTCCGGCGGCAACCTTGCGGACGGCTTCATTCACGGCATGGGGCTGGTCAATGAAGCGGTGCGCCAGATCCGCGGAGAGTCGCCTAATCAGGTCGCCGATGCGCAGCTTTCCTTGGTGACGGGCGGTCCCGGCGACATGGTGGTCTCAACCGCGCTCCTCGGCAGCGCGGCGACGCTCTGATCGCTGCAAGGACTTTGCATGACGCACGAATTAGAGGGCCTCGCCGCCCTGCTCTCGCCGCGCTCGATCGCGCTCGTCGGCGCCACAGACCGATCGATCTGGTCGCTGGCGGCCTATGAAAATCTGCGCCGGTTCGGATTCGAAGGGCGCGTTCACCTGGTCAATCCGAAGGGCGGCGTCGTGCACGGGCGCGAGGCGGCGACCAGCTGCGCGGCGGTGGGCGAAGAGATCGACGCGGCGTTGCTGATGGTTCCCGAAGCGCGGCTGATCGAAGCGATCGCCGATCTGAAGGCCGCCAAGGTGCGCGGCGCCGTGGTGCTGTCCTCGGGCTTCGCCGAGCTGGGCGCAGAAGGCGCGGCGCGCCAGCGCAGCGTGGCGGAGGCGGCGCGCGCAGCCGGGGTGCGGCTGATCGGTCCCAATTGCCTCGGCCTCGTCAATTTCACGGCTCGCGCGCCGATCTGGACCGTAGCGCTGCGGCGCCCGCTGCCGAATCCGACGATCGCGATCGTGTCGCAGAGCGGCGCTGTCGGCGGGCAGCTCTGGAACTTCGCTTATCAGCAGCGCGTCGGCGTCACACACCTGGTGTCGACCGGCAACGAAGCGGATATCCATGTCGCGGAAGTGATCGACTATCTCGCGCAGCAGCCCGAGCCCCGCGCCATTGCGCTGTTTCTCGAAACCGTGCGCGATCCGGAGCGGTTCAAGGCCGCGGTGCGGGCAGCGCATGCGGCGGGTAAGCCCGTCGTTGTGCTCAAGATCGGCGCCAGCGAAGCGACGGCGCGCGCGGCGCAGGCCCATACCGGCTCGCTGGTCGGGAACGATCGTATCTTCAGCGCGCTTTGTCGCCGGCTTGGCGTCATCCGCGTGCGCTCGGTGGAGGAATTGATGGTCACCGCCGACCTCGCCTCGCGGCTCAAGGGACCGTTCGCCGGGCGCGGTCTGGCGCTCGCTGCGATGTCAGGCGGCATGTGCGAGATCGCGACCGACCAGGCGGAAGAGGACGACGTGCTGCTTCCCGCGCCGACGCCGGAACTCGCGGCGGCGCTGCGCGGCGTGCTGTCCGATTTCGCGACGCCGGCCAATCCACTCGACGTCACCGGCGCAGCGATGCTCGAGCCCGACCTGATGCGCCGCGCGCTGGCGACGTTGGCGACCGACTCTCGCATCGGCGTGACCACCTTCGTGTTCGACATTCCCGCGCAGGACGACCAGCACGGCACAGTGCGCCGCTTCCTCACCAGCATCAGCCAGGGCTTCGCCGAGGGGGGCAAGGCGAGCTTCGTGACCAGCCACGCGCTGGCGGCGGTGAGCGCCGAGGCGCGCGCGCTCGCAGAGGCGTGCGGCGTGCTCTATTCCGGCGGCGGCTTGCGCCATTGCCTTACGGCGCTCGGGCGCATCCTCAGCGCGTCGCCCCCGCGTGAGGAAGGCGCGGCGCCGCGCCTGGCGGAGGAAACGCCGCGCACCGAACGCGAAACCCTCGACTATCTGGGCAGGATGGGCGCGCCGGTGATTCCGGCAACGCTGGCGTGCACGCGCGCCGAGGCGGTAGGCGCCGCGCGTGCGCTCGATGCGCCCGTCGTCCTCAAGATCGCCTCGCGCGACATTCAGCACAAGACCGAGATTGGCGGAGTGGCGCTCAATCTGATCGGAGACGATGCGGTCGGCGCGGCGTTCGACGCCATTCTCGCGCGTGCGCGCGCGGCAATGCCGGACGCGCGGATCGACGGCGTGATCGTCTCGCCAATGCGCGCGGGCGGGGTGGAGATGTTCGTCGGCACGATGCGCGATCCGCAATGGGGCGCGGCGATCGCCGTCGGCCTCGGCGGAGTGTGGGTCGAAGCGCTCAAGGACACGAGCACGCGGCTGTTGCCGCTGACGGAAGACGATGCGCTGGAGATGCTGCAAGAATTGCGCGGCGCGGCGCTGCTCGATGGATTCCGCGGCGCGCCGCCAGTGGACCGCATGGCCCTCGCGCGCGCCATCGTCGCGATCGGGAACGCTGCGCTCGCGCTCGGGCCGACGCTTGTCTCTCTCGAAGTGAACCCGCTGCTGGCGTCGGCCGATCGCGTCGAAGCGCTCGACGGGTTGGCGGTCTGGGACGATTAGAGGCCCAACACCATCTTCGTCATGATGTTGCGCTGAATCTCGTTCGTGCCGGCGTAGATCGTACCGACGCGATCGTTCAGGTAGCGCAGCGGCGCGATCGCCTGCCAGGGCTCGCCGGCGATGAAGCCATCCTTCGGCGGCGTGAAGACGGGCGTTGGGCCACCGGGCGCAGCGGCGTGGGGCTGGAATGGCAGCGCGTAAGCGGCCGCAGCTTCGAGCGCGAGTTCGGTGATGTGCTGGCTCAATTCAGTGCCGAGCACTTTCATCATCGAGGCTGACGCGCCGTTGCGGCGCCCGTGAGACGCGTCCGACATCACACGGAATTCCAATGCCTCCAGCGCGTCGAGCCGGATCTGAGCTTCGGACAGCTTCGCGGCGAAGGTGGAATCCTCGACCAACGACGCGCCCATTCCGCCGGGCTCGCGACCGGCGAAGGCGGCGATGTCATCGAGGCGCACGCGCAATCCTGGCGCGTAGGCGGAGCCGCCGCGCTCGTAGTCCAGCAAATATTTCGCGACGCTCCAGCCCTGCCCGATCTCGCCGAGCACGTTCGCCTTGGGCACGCGCACTTCGTCGAAGAAGATTTGGTTCTGGATGTGCTCGCCGGAGAGCATGATGATCGGCTTGACCACGATGCCGGGCGATTTCATGTCAATGAGAAGGAAGGTGATGCCTTGTTGCTGGCGCGCTTCCGTCGACGTGCGCACGAGGCAGAAAATCCAATCGGCGACATGGGCGTGGGTCGTCCAGATTTTCGAGCCGGTGCAGATGAGATCATCGCCATCCTCCACCGCGCGCATCTGCAGCGAGGCGAGATCGGACCCGGAATTCGGCTCGGAATAACCCTGGCACCATAAGATGTCGCCACGCAGCGTACGCGGCAGGAAGTAATCCTTCTGCTCCGGCGTGCCGAACGCCATGATGACATAGGCCACCATGCCCACGCCCATAGGCGAAACCGGCGGCGCCCCGGCGGCGATGCGCTCGCGCGCGAAGATATAGTGCTGCACCGGCGTCCAGCCGCAGCCGCCATGCTCGACCGGCCAGGCAGGCGCGGCCCAGCCCTGCGCGTGGAGAATGCGCTGCCATTTGAGCGCAAGCTCATGGTCGGCGTAGACGCTGGTCATCAGCGATCCGGCGCGGCGAATCTCAGGCGTCAGCTTGGCTTTGAAGAACGCGCGCACCTCCTCCTGGAAGGCGAGATCCTTCGGGCTCCATGTGGCGTCCATCGTGCGACCCTTTTCACAACGCCGCCTTTGTACCGAAGAGAGCGGAACTGACCAGGGTGGAGGCAGGCCCGCCCGTCACCAGACAGACCTTCGCGCCCGGCACGGGATTGGCGGATTCGCCGCGCAATTGGCGCACCGCCTCAACCGTGCCGCCGATGCCGTGCACGAATCCCTCCGCTAGGCATCCGCCGTCGGTGTTGATCGGCAGCTTGCCGTCGGGCGCCCGCAGATTCTCGATTGTGCAGAACGCTGCGGCGGTTTCGGGCGTGCAGAAGCCGTGCTGGATGAGCGCGCCGACCGCGGGGCCGCTGAAGTTCTCATAGATCTGCGCGACATCGACGTCCTTGTGGGTCAGACCGCTCGAGTCCCAAAGCCGCCGCGCGACCGAAGAAAATCCGGCCAGCGGAAACTCCTCCTCGCTGTAATTTTCCCAGCACACGCCCCCTGGCCCGGCTGCGCCTTGGGCGACGCCGAGAAGATAAATCGGCTCGCGCTTGAGATCGCGCGCGCGTTCGGCGGAAGTCACGAGGATGGCCGCAGCGCCGTCGGTTTCGCGCGAACAATTGAACAGTCGATACGGCTCAACGATCCAGCGCGAGTTCTGAATGTCTTCAAGGCTCACCGTGTTCTCAAACGCCATGGCGCGCGGATTGTTGCGCGCGTGCAGGTAGTCGACGGCGGATATCGCGTCCATCGCGTCGCGCGGGACGCCGAGCGTTTCGATCATGCGCTGAGTGCGGAAGGCGACAATCTGGGCGGCGACCATCACCCCGCTCGAAGTGAAGTGCGAATTGCGATGGTCCTGCTCGATGGTGACGTTGAAGCGGCCGTAATCGCGCTCGACCGTGGCGCGATAGACGATGACATGCTCGGCCTGCCCGGTCATGATCGCGGCGGCGGCGACGCCCACAGCGCCGGGAATGGCGCCCCCGCCTCCGCCCGCGCCTTGCGTCGACCAGCGCAATTCCTTGAGGCCTAGTCCATGCATCAGCGTGGTGCCGTCGTTGCGATCTGGGCCGTAGGAGCAGAAGCCATCGACATCCGATGGATCGACGCCCGCGTCCTCGCAGGCGGCGACGATGGCGCGCAGGAGCGCCTTCTGTTCGGAATCCGGCGAAGTCGCCCGCTTGTAGTTCGGCGTCTGACCGATGCCGGCGATCGCGGTTGCGCCTTTGAGATTCATCCTGACCGCCCCGATCGCTGCAAGCGCCAGCGCATGACCGCCTGGCCGCCGGTCTTCGCCGAGGCCGGCTGGATCACGCCTTCGACGCGCGCGCCGATCCTGAGGCCCGTCTCATCACCGACGAGCATACCCATGACCTTCTTATCGCCAGCATGAGGCAACGCCACGAGCAGCGACACGTAGGGAAGGACGTCCTTCACCTCCGGCGCAAACGCCTGATGGGTGCGGATCCAACTGTAGACGACGCCTTCAGGTTTCACCGCCTCCCAGGCGATATCCCATGCGCCGCATGCGGAGCATCGCCACGTGGCGCCCCAGAGCCAAATCCTGCACTTGGCGCAGCGCTGGATTTTGAACTCGCCTTGGTTGAGCGCGCGCCAATATTCGGCGTCGACGCCATCGAAATACGGGCCGATCGGGCCTATGACGGGCGCTTCGTGCAATTCCATCGACGTTTCCTCACTTTAAGTCAAAGCCGCAGCCGTTCCACCTCGACGGAAAAACCGTCGAGCCAACTCATGCCCGAGATCTGTTCGGCGGTGGCGGGCGTCGACGGCGCAATGGCGTTAACGTTGGCGCCGCCGGCCTCGTTGGCGCGCCGCCAGCCGCCGGCATGACCCCAGCCGTGCGGGTAGGTGACGCTGCCCTTGATCACATCTGCAGTGACATGCACGAAGACATCGACAGCGCCCCAATCGCTTGACACGCGCACCAGATCGCCATCAGCGATGCGGCGTACGGCCGCATCGTCGGGATGCATCAACAGAAGCGGCTGATCGGACCGCACGAGCTTCTCGACATTGTGCATCCACGAATTGATCGAGCGGAGCTTGCGCATCGAGAAGAGCCGCAAGCGATTGCTTTCGTCAACTTGCGTATTGCGCAGCCGTTCGATCTCCTGGGCCACCAGCGGTTCGAAAAGGTGGATCTTCTTGTCGGCGTGCTTGAGCTTGTCCTGCATACGGAAGGCCCAGCGGCCGCGTTTGATCACGACGCCATGGGGATGCTGCTTCAGCTTCTCGAGGCTCAGCATCGCCGAGCCTTCGCCCGCGCTCTCCCCCTCGGGGCCGGTGCGCAGTATCATGTCGGCGGCTTCGAGCGGGCCCATGGCGCCGAAGGCGTCGGCCTTGCCCATGCGCGCTGCGATGTCCTTCAAGATATCCAGTTCCGTGCGCGCCTCGCCGCGCGGCGCGACGGCGGCGGGCGCGTATTGCATGTAGGGCCGCACCATGTGGCCGCCGAACAGGATGGGCGCGTCATCGCGTTCGAGGAACGTTGTGGCGGGGAGGATGTAGTCGGCGCAGCGTGTCGTCTCGGTCACGTAGAGATCGAGGCAGAACATGAGATCAAGCGCCGCGAAGGCTTGCGGCAGACGCGCGCCGCCGGGCATCGACATCACCGGATTGGCGCCGCTGACGAGCAGCGCACGCACGCGCCCCTCACCTGGAACAGTGATCTCATCGAAGAGCGTGGTGCTCGGCAGCGAGCCGACGACGGCGGGTAGCGCGCTGGTGCGCGAAGCGTTGGGCGTATAGCCGGCCATGCCGGCCGCATCCAGCATATCGGCGGAGCTGGTGGCGCCGTGGCCGAAGCCGGAGCAGCCCCGCTTGTTGAACTTGCCGGCGACGATGTTCAGCGTATTCAGCAGCACATTGGAGAGCGTCGGAAACGTACCGCGGCAAAGCCCGGTGCGGCACATCGCGGCGGCGCGTTCGGCTGTCGCGAACTCGATAGCGAGTTGGCGAATGTGACTGGCCTTAACGCCGCAATGCGCGCTCGCTCGCTCCGGCGTGATCGGACTGAGCGCCGCACGCAAGTCGCGCCAGCCGGTCGTCCACTCGGACACGAAGGTCTCGTCGATTAGCCCGGCTTCATCGATCACGTTAATCATCGCCGCCAGCATCCAGACGTCGCTCGCCGGCAGGATGGGCACGTGCTCGAATCTGCGCGCCGTCTCCGTGCGGCGAGGATCGATCACGATGACGCGTCCGCGCGCGGCGATGGCGTCAAGATCAGACTTGATCCGCGGCGCGATCATCAGCGAGCCGTGCGATACAAGCGGATTGGAACCGAAGATGAGGAGGTGATCGCACTCCGGCAGATCGGGAAACGCATAGGACGTCGTGCCGAACAGCAGCTGGTGCGCCAGCAGGACCGAGGCCGTGTCCTCCGTCTGTGGAGAGAAAGATTTTCGCGCGCCGAGGGCCTGCTGGAAGATCGACGGCGCCATCACGCTGGTCATGCCGAAAGCCGGCGGATTGCCGTAAATGAGCGCGAAGGCCTCGGTTCCGTGGTTTGCGAGAAGGGACTGCAGCCGCGCAGCGATATCGTCGAGCGCCTCATCCCAGCTTACGCGCTTGAACGATCCCGGCGGGCCGACGCGCTTCAGCGGATGGATGACGCGGTCGTCATCGTTGGTGACGTCCGCGATCGCGGGGCCCTTTACGCAGATGTGGCCTTTCGAGGCGGGATTATCCTTGTCCGGGCGGATGCGGACCACGCGGCCGTTCTCGACCGTTGCGACCATGCCGCAGAGCGCCTCGCAGATCCGGCAATAGGTGACGTGGTCGCCGTCTTCCCCTGGCGCAGCGCTCCAACGTACGCCTCCTTGATCGAGCATGAGCGCTTCCTCTGGGATCGTCCGCCCTTGTCTATTATCATTAGTTATTGCCCGCCAGGCGCGTTGCGTCCAGCCCCAAACCTATGGCAAGTAGTTTTTCAACGAAAACAACCCGCGGGAGGCCCAAGGTGAGCGAGACGGCCAGATACGATTACGTGATTGTCGGCGCGGGGGCGGCGGGGTGCGTGCTCGCCCATCGCCTGTCCGAGAATCCGCGGGTCAAGGTCGCGCTCATCGAGGCCGGCCCGCCGGACTCGCATCCCTTCATTCACATGCCCAAGGGCCTGGCGAAGGTGATGGCCGATCCGAGCCACATCTGGGTGTACACCAGCCATCCCGAAGCGGGGAACGCGCAAACGCCGGAAGTGTGGGTGCGCGGGCGCGTGCTCGGCGGATCGAGTTCGATCAACGGGATGATGTACGTCCGCGGGCAGCCGGCGGACTACGACTCGATCGCGGAGACCACTAGCGAGGATTGGAGCTGGAAGCATATCAGCGCGGCTTACAAGGCGCTTGAATCCCATGAACTCGGCGCTGCTGAAACGCGCGGCGACAGCGGCCCGCTAAATATCACGCTACCCGATCAGCGCGACACGTTGACCGAGGCGATGATGGCGGCCGGCGAGAGGATGGGCTGGAAGATCAAGGAAGACACCAATTCGCCCGACGACATCGAGGGCCTCGGTTATGCGCCGCGGACCGTGTTCAAGGGACGCAGGCAGAGCGCGGCCGTCGCTTTCCTCAACCCGATCCGCAGCCGTGCCAACCTCACCATCCTCACAAACGCCACGGCCGACAAAGTCGTGTTCGACGCCGCCAAACGCGCTGTCGCCGTCGAGATCGTGCGCGAACGCCGGCGCGAGATCGTGCGCGGCGGCGAGATCATCCTGTGCGGCGGCGCCATGGCCTCGCCGGGGATTCTCGAACGCTCAGGCGTGGGCGATCCCGCGCGTCTCGCCAAACTCGGCGTGCCGGTCGTGCACGCCAACGCAAATGTCGGAGAGAACCTGATCGAGCACCGCGCCATCATCATCCAGTGGAAACTCAACAAGGACATCTCGCACAACAAGAAATATTACGGCTGGCGGCTGCTGATGTCGGCGATGCAGTATTACCTCTCCCGTTCCGGGCCGATGTCGGCGGCGGCGTACGAACAGATCGGCTGGTTCAAGACCCAGCCCGGCCTCAACCGGCCGGACGCGCAATTCCTGTTCGCCCCGTTCAGCTTCGATTTCGACAAGCAGCGCCAGGATGTGGAGCGCCATCCAGGAATGCACATCACCGCCTACCCGCTACGGCCCACTTCGCGCGGATACGTGCACATCAACACGCTAGACCCGAATGCGCCGCCGGAGCTCTTCACCAATTACCGCGCCACCGAGGCTGATCGCGCAGCGATGATCGGCGCAGTGAAGGTCGCGCGCAAATTCGTGCAGCAACCGCCGCTCGCCCAATATGTTGAGTGCGAAACTATGCCGGGGCCGGGCTACGACACCGACGAGAAGATCCTTGAGGCGTACGACAAGTTCGGCACCTGCGCGTATCACGCCGTAGGCAGCTGCAGGATGGATCGCAATCCCGAGCACTCGGTCGTCGATCCAGAGCTGCGGGTGCGCGGGGTCTCCAATCTGCGCATCATCGACACCTCGGTCATGCCGATCATCCCGTCCGGCAACACCAACGGGCCGACGATGGCTATGGCCTGGCGGGCCGCCGACATCATCCGCCGTCAGCCCATGGCGGTCGCGGCGGAATAGCGATCGATTGGCCTGCTTGTGCGCCGCGGCGCGGGAAGCGTTGTCCTTGAGCGGAGGCGTTCGAGCAAGCGGTCCGGCGGACTGATTGGGTGTCCGCGCACGTTTGACAGCTTGCCCGGCATCGCGCGAGCGAGTCACGCTCTGTGTTTGTCCAGGCGGCACACTTCCAATCAACCTGCCTCACCGTAACCGACTTGTGCCGTGAGCGGTCGGCGATGAGGCCGTCTTTCGGAGGAGCGAGAGGCACTTGGCGCGTGGCTTCGAGTGGGTCGTGTCCCGGGGCGTGGTGTAGGAGCTGGGGATAAGCCCCGCGGGGTGGTCATCGAGAATCGCCGGAAGGTCGGGTCGTTCACTCCAACGACTTGATCCAAGGACTCATCGATGACCGACGACACGATGGCGCTTCGCACGCTTCTGGAGAAGAGCCCGGAC
>JACAEE010000064.1 GCA_013389015.1 Hydrogenophilaceae bacterium
GCCGCCCAGGCGGCGGGCGCGCAAGAGCCGCCGCCCCGCCATCGCCCGCGCCACAATCCCGACGCCGACGGCGACGGACGCATCACGCGCGCCGAATTCGAAGCGTCGCACGCGGCGCTGTTCGACCGCCTCGACTCTAATGACGACGGCGCGCTCGCGGGCGAGGAACTCGACAGGCGCCCTCACCGCCGCCCGTGCCCTCCGCCTGACGCCGCCGACTAGCGCCGGCCGCGGGCGCAGCCGCGCGCTGTTAGCCAATTCGTCCGTATACCGCGCGCCTGATAGATCAGCGCTTGGATGATCGTCTCATCCGGGTAGCTTCTGCGGTTGCTCCAATGACCTAGCCGAGCCTCCAGCGCTTGCTGTCTCGAGCCGCAAGCCAAAAGTGCGTTGAGGCCCAAAACGGCAAGCACAGCGTCGCGAGCAGCGCGTAGCGCAAGCTTTCCTGGCCGAAGCTGAGCGCGAGCAGGTCGCTGATGACGCCCACCAGCACCGGACCAAGTCCTAGTCCTAGCAGCGAAGACAGGAACAACAGTGTCGCAACCGCAGTCGCGCGCCGGTGCGGCTCGACATAGCTTTGAAGCGCTGCGAACGCGACGCCGCCCGCAGAAGCGGAAAAGAAGAAGCCGGCGACTTGAAGACCAATCATGATCCGCCAGTCGTCGACCAGAAAAGACGGCGCCATGAAGAACGGAAATATCGCGAACACCATCATGGGCCACCACAATTCCCAGCGCGCGTCCTTCTTTCCCAGACGCGTGAGCGCATAACCGCCGAAAATGGTCCCGAACACAGCCGCTATGACGCCCGCCGTCGCATTCAGAACGCCGACTTCAGCGAGGTTCAGTCCATGGCTTCGAATGAAGAAGGCCGGAAGCCATTGCACCATCCCCATGGTCGTGAATGTCGCGATCGCCACGCCGATGACGAGGTGAACGAGAGGCGGACGCGCCAACAGCGCCTTCAAGGTGGTCCACGTGGATTCGCCCGCGGCCTCCGCGTGACGCGGTGCGCGGGGCGGCTCGCGCACGGTGAACAGCATCAGCAGCGCCAACGGAATGCCGGCTAACCCCACCACGAGCAACGCCGTGCGCCATCCGTAAATCTCGGCGATAACGCCAGCCAGCGCCAAGCCCGCGCTTTGCCCAAGCGTCCCCCCCGCCTGAAAAATGCTGATCGCAAACGGACGGCGTTCGGCAGGAAACAAATCGCCGAGAATGGAGTGGCTCGCCGGCGCGCAGCCCGCCTCTCCCACGCCCACGCCCATTCGGGCAAGAAATAGTTCAGTGAAGTTGCGCGCCATGCCGGTCACCGCCGTCATCGCGCTCCATAGGATGAGGCAGACCGCAATAAGCCGGACACGAAAGTAGCGGTCGGCGACGCGCGCCAGCGGAAGGCCCAAGGTCGCGTAGAAGAGCGCGAACGCGATTCCCGACATCAATCCCATCTGCGAATCGGACAGGTTGAGTTCGAGCTTTATGGGCTCGACCAGAATCGGCAGCACCATCCGATCCAGATTGTTGAAGAAGCTCACAGCCGCGAGGAGCGCGAGCACGTAACCGGGAGAATTGTTGCGGATCGCAGCGGCCGGCGGCGCAGCGGCTGCGCCGATAGAACTGTCCTCACCGCTCATTGCAGTCCGGCCCGAAACAGTCCTGCGTTCGCGCACGTGGCGGCGAGCCTTTTCCGGATCGATACGTTCAACGCGATTCCCCCATCGTACTTTGTTGTCAGCCGCAGGTGTGCAGCGCCTGTTGACGCGCCCATTCCAAAGCTATGGGAAGGCTCGGCGCGATCCAATATTTGTTACGCATATGCCGATTTGCGAAATGTATCGCGCATTAGCGACGGCCGCGCTGCCGCGACGAAATTGCGCCTCTCAAAAAAAAGACCCGGCTTTCGCCGGGGCCAGTTGCTTGGAGGAGGAGTTCAAGTTTTTGTCGGACGCTAAGCGACGCCGGCTTCGTGTGCGCCGCTTGGTTGGCGACGCACGGGCCCGCGCCGCCCGCAGCGCCCCAGCATGCAGTTCAGAAGGTGTAGCCGATGGACACGCCCCAGACGCGCGGCGCGCCAAAGGTCTGGGCCGTCCCTACGATGCTGTAGCCCGACGACCTCTTGTAAACTTCGTCGGTCAGGTTTTGGCCAAAGATCGCCACTTCCAGATTCTCGAACGTCAGCGACGCCCTGGTGTCCCAGAGGACGTACGCATCTTGCGAGCGTTCGTTCGCGAAATCGAAAAAGACTTCGCTCGAATAGGCCGCGCCCAGCGTTACATCCAGTCGTGGCCCACCGAGATCGGTGTGGTAGTTGATGGCGGCGTTCGCCGTCCAATCAGGCGCCCGCACCATGTGATTGCCGGCGACGTCTTGTTGAACCGGGGTCATCAAGCTGAATGGCCCGCCAGTCGCCACATAGTTTGGCGCATTCGGGAAGTCGGTGTAGCGCGCGTGCGTGTAGGCCACGGCGCCGCGAATGTCCCACGACTCGTTGAACCGGTAGCTGCCGTCAATCTCAGCGCCGTAAATCTCCGCCGCCGGCGCATTGAGCGTGACGTTCACCAGCGACCCAAGGCTGATCACGAACGAATTCACCTGCGCGTCGGTGAAATCATAGAAATACGCCGCCGTGTTCAGCGTGAAGTTGTCAGATTGCGTCTTGTATCCGATTTCGAACGCATCGACGAACTCGGGATCCACCGGCGTCGACGCGGGATTGGTCGCGTCGAAGATGCCGGCTTTGTACCCGCGCGTGTACATCGCGTAGACATTGCTGTCGTCCGAGAGTTCGTACCTCACGCCGACGCGCGGCGTCCACACGTCCTCCGATGTCTCCTGGTGCCGCGGCGGCTGAGGATTGGCGATGAAGTTCGTCGTCACCTCACGATCTTCGTGAGTAAAGCGAATTCCGCCGATCAGCACCCAATCGCCCAGATGGTAGCTTACGTCGGCATACGCGGAAATCGCTTCCGCCTTCCCGCTGATGGTGAACTGAGGCACGCCGGTTAGAATGTAAGAGGGCGCGCCGGACTCGTTGCGGTAGTAATAGAGTCCAGCGACGTAGTCGAAATTCGTCCTCGAAGTGGACGTGAGGTTCAGTTCCTGCGTGAGAACCTCAGCCTCGGTCCTGAAATCGAGATCGAGAAGCGCGACTTCCGAGACGTCGAGGTCATTGATCGAATGGAGGCTGCTGGACTGGCTCGACGTGATCGAACGGAAGGCGCCGATTCCGGTCTCCCAGCTGATATTGAGGCTGTACTGATCCGACTCGGTCTCGACCACGCCGTCCCGGCTATGAGACACATGGTCCCGATCTCGCGCGATCGGCAGACCGTTCAGCGCGTTCAATGTCTCGATCAGCGGCGCCATCTGCACGGCCTGGTAGCTGGAGCCGGTCGGGTCGTCGAATGTGCTGTGATATGCCGTCAGCACCACATCGACATCCGCATTGACCTGCCACAAGAACTTGCCGCGCGCTGACCAATCGTAGCCTTCGTTGGCGATCTCGTTGGTCAGGATGTCGCGAATGTAGCCTTCAGAGTCGCGATAGGACGCTGCGAGATTCACCGCGGTTTGATTAGACAGCGGCATGTTCCCATACGCGTTGGCGCGCGCCGTGCCGAGGTCGTTGTAAGAGACGCGGAACCGCGCTTCAGGGTCGAATGACGGATCGAGCGTCGTCAGAAGCAGCGCGCCGCCGGTGGCGTTGCGCCCAAATAGCGTGCCCTGCGGTCCCTTGAGCACCTGAATGTTGGAGATGCTCGAGAGGTCGAAGAAGTTCGTCGCCTTGAACGGAACAAAGACGCCGTCGATGTAGACCGGGATGTTGGGCTCGCCGCCCGACGAGGTGAGCGTCGAGCCGATGCCGCGGATCGTCGGCGACAGGCCGTAGACATCGCGTTGCATGTAAACGCCAGGGACGAGCTTGTTCAGGTTCTCGATCGACTCGCCGCCCGCTTGCTCCAGGAGCTCGCTCGACACCGAAGCGACCGAAAGCGGCACGTCCACGAGCCGCTCGGACCGGCGCTGCGCCGTCACGACGATCTCATCGTCAGGCGAAGCGGCTTCCGCCGTCGGCGCGCCGCTCGTCTGAGCGAAGGCCGGCGTCAGCGCCAACGCGCCATAAGCCCAGCTCAACGCCAACAGAGATGTCGCTGCTGACACCTTCTTCATGCTCACTCCCCCTATCTCGCTTCCGTCCTACTTGTATTCTCTGTTGTCCGACCGTGAGGGCGGTTACATGCGATCGAGCGCGCGACGCGAAGTTTCCCCTTCCGCCAGGCATTTTTCGCGAACGCCCGCGCGTCGACCGCACCCTCTGCGGTGAGATAAACGCTATCGAAGCCGCCGTTTACGTCCAATATTAATTAGGAGGCTTTCGATTTGGCTCATGTATCGCTCTGCGCTTACTTCAGGCGCGGCGAAGACATGCGTGCGCAGGCGCGCGCTGAAGGCGGCGGTCACGCTTCGACAACCGCGCAAACTTTCGATCCGCAGAGCCGAGCCGCTCAGCTGCGCTGTTCTCCACGCAGCAACTTGCCCGGCGTCTCACCTGTCCAGCGGCCGTCATCGAAGGTGACGACGCCGGTCTTGATGGTCTGACGATAGCCTCGCGGCGTCTGCAGCAATCGGGCGCCGCCGGCGGGCAGATCGTGCACAATTTCAGGAGGAGCAAGCGACAATCGCTCGAGATCGATCACATTGAGGTCGGCAAGTTGGCCCACGCGAACGGCGCCGCGGTCGTACCATCCCAGATGGTGGGCGTTGCGCTGCGTCAAGCCATGAACGAGCGCCTCAAGCGGAATCGCATGTCCAGACTTCGATCCTTTCGACCAAAGGCCGATTGTCGTCGTCGGAAACGAGCCGTCGCAAATGAACCCGCAATGCGCGCCGCCGTCGGAAATGCCATAAAGCACGTATGGGCCGCTCATCATGCCGTACACATCATCGAGATTGCAGCGGAAGTAATTATTGAACGGCAAGTAAATCAGCCGCGTGCCCTTCTCTTCAAGCAACGTATCATAGACATAGGCGTCGACATTGCGGCCAAGACGAAGCGCCTCGGCCTCGAGCGAGGCGTCGGCGCTGGGCTCATAATCGACTGGGTCGCCCATGCGGAACATGCGCGAATAGCCTTTAGTGATGACGCCGCTGTTGCCCGAAAGGTTGACGTCAGCGTGGTCGGTCAAGATCGCCGCCCTCACCTCCGGCTTCGCCAATTCGGCGATGAGCGCCTCGCCCGTGAGCGAGGCGGACAGTTTCCGGTACGTGGGACAAGCGACAAACGGATTCATCGTCGCCGCGAACGAGAGAATCGCGCCGATCGGACGCGGCGCCACCTGCGCGCTCACGTTCAGACCGGAACCGCGCATGGCCGCGATCTCGTCGAAGATCTGGCGCCAACGATCCGGCGCGTCGTCGTTCTGTTGAACGGTGAAAGATAGTCTGCGCCCCGAATGCGACGCGAGCGCCCGAATCAAACCGAGCTCGCGCGCGGCGAACTCGTCGTCATTCGTAAGGTAGGCGTCGGAGATGAGCTGGATTACGCCGGCGCCCGCGTCCTTCAATGCGCCGGCGATCCCGAGCAATTCTTGCTCCGAAGCCGTCAACGTGCCGACGTTCTGGCCGTCCTTGGTCCGATGATACATGGTGCGCGTCGTCGAGAAGCCCAGCGCGCCGGCCTTGAGCGACTCGTAAGTCAGCTCGCGCATGCGTGCGATTTCGTCGACCGTAGGCGCGGCCGTATGGTCTGCTCCGCGATCACCCATCACATAGGTGCGCAACGGCGCGTGCGGCATGTGCGCGCCAATGTCGATCGCGTAGGAGCGCCGCGCGAGCGCATCGAGATAATCGGGGAAGCTTTCCCAATCCCAGGTCAGGCCCTCGTGCAAGGCCGTGCCGGGAATGTCTTCCACGCCTTCCAGCAAGCGGATCAGGAAATCGTGCTTGTCCGGGCGCGCGGGCGCGAAGCCGACGCCGCAATTGCCCATCGCCGTCGACGTGACGCCGTTGGTCGACGAGGGCGCAAGCAGCGCGTCCCAAGACGCCTGGCCGTCATAATGGGTGTGGATGTCGACGAAGCCGGGCGTGACGATGGCGCCATCGGCGTCGATCACCCGCTTCGCCGCGCCGGACACGCGCCCCACTTCGGCGATGCGGCCGTCCTTCACCGCGACTTCGCCCCGAAATCGCGGCGCTCCGGTTCCGTCAACGATCTCGCCATTCTTGATCAGCAGGTCAAACATGATTCATTCCCCCAATTGCTGCAACGATGGCGACGACGGACCGGCGAGATCGGCCGCTATCTCGACATCGCCGTTCTGAAAACGGCGCTGTTTCATTCGCAGATCCTCGCTGCGCACGGCGTCCGCTTCGGCGAAGCCTTGCATCGTCAACCCATCCTTACGCCGGCATCGAGACTGATCACGGTCGCGTTGAAGTATTGATTCTCGACGATGTGCTGGACCAGCGCGGCGAACTCCTCTGGGTCGCCAAGCCTGCGCGGATGCAAGATCATTTGCTCAAGGCCAGCGCGCACCTTTTCAGATAGACCCCTCGCCATCGACGTTTCGAACAACCCAGGCGCGATGGCGAGGACACGCACGCCGTAACGCGCCAGATCGCGCGCCGCCGGCAAGGTAAGACCGACGATGCCGGCTTTGCTCGCGGCATAGGCGGCCTGGCCGCGCTGCCCCTGACTCCAAGCGCCCGACGATACGTTGATGATGACGCCGCGCTCGCCGTCGATGGGATCGTTCTTCGCCATCGAAGTCGCGCAATGGCGCATGACGTCGAAGAGGCCGATGAGATTGATCTCGATGACCGAGCGAAAGGTCTCCAGCGGCAACGGCGCTGCACCGTCCGTGACCATGCCGGGCGTTGCAACACCGGCTGCGTTCAAGCAAACGTCGATGCGCCCAAACCGCTGCAGCACCGCGCCAATCGCGGCTTCGACCGACGCCGGCTCCCGAACGTCGACGGCGACGCCAGCGGCATCGGCGCCGAGCTCACACGCCAGCGCGTCGAGGCCCTCCTTGTCACGATCGAGCAGCGCGACGCGCGCGCCTTGGGCGGCCAGTCTCTTCGCACTCGCCTTGCCCAGACCCGAGGCCGCCCCGGTGATGACGACGGTTCGTCCCGCCACTTGCATGCTTGCTTCCCCTTGCATTCCGTTCTGGACCTAAAGCCCGCTCTGTTCATCGCGCGAGAACGCTCACCACGGCCGCAGCCGCCTCAGGCCCCAAATAGCCGCCGGCGTTCTCCGAAACGGCGACGCGCGCGCCTTCGACTTGGCGCGGCCCTGCTTCGCCCCGCAATTGCTCCACGAGCTCGAAAATCTGGGCCAATCCGGTTGCGCCGAGCGGGTGACCTTTGCTGATGAGGCCGCCGCTGGGATTGGTCGGCATGCGCCCGCCAATGCGGGTCTCGCCGGCGCGGATCATGCCGACCACCTCGCCAGGCCTTGCAAGCCCCAAATCCTCCAGCACGATCATCTCCGCCGGCGCCGCCGCATCATGAACCTCGATCACGTCGACATCGCCGGGCGACACGCCGGCGCGTTCGAACGCGCGCCGTGCGGTTTCACGGACCAGGCGGTCCTCGCGTCCGCGCTTGCCGCCGCCCACGACAGACGAAAGCAAACGCACCGCACGCGCCCTGTTGGCCGCGCGCGGCGCCCCGCTCAGAACCGCCGCGGCGGCGCCATCGCCAATCGGCGCACACATCGGCACGGTGAGCGGCCCAGCCACCACGCGCGCGGCCAGGATTTCTTCCGGACTGAGCGCCTTGCGAAACTGCGCACGCGGATTGAGCGCGCCGTTGGCGGAGCTCTTCGACGCCACCCGCGCGAAATCCTCGGCCGTCGCCCCGCTCTGCTCCATGTAGGCGCGCGCGTAATCGGCATAGACCTGCATGAAGGGCGACCCGCCCACTTCCGGCAAGCCCAGCGATCTGCGCAATTCCGGCAGCCGCTCCTGATCCATCGCCCCTTCCATCACACGAAGCGCGCGATGCTTGTCGGGATGGGTCATCTTCTCGACCCCCAAAACCAGCACCGTTTCCGCTTCACCGGCGGCGATCGCCGTGCGCCCGAGCGAAAGCGCGCTGCTGGCGCTCGCGCACGCATTCTCGATGTTGAATACAGGCGTGCCCGCGAGCGCGGTGCCGTCGAGCCACACTTGGCCGCGTACGGATTCTTGACCCTGCATGCTGGCGGCGAACACGTTGGCGACATAGACCGCCTCGATCTGGTCGGCGGTGACGCCTGCATCGGCGAGCGCGGCGTCGACCGCCTCCCGCGCCATGACGCGCGGCGATCGATCGGGAAACTTCCCGAACTGGGTCATACCGACCCCGACGACATGCACGGTCACTGCTTCACTCCTGCAACGCCAAGCGTTAACGTGCTCAGTCCTCAAACACGGGACGCTTGTTCTCGCGAAACGCCGCCAAGCCGGTGACGAGATCTGGTGTGCGCACATAGGCGCTCAGTTCCGTAGCTTCGGCTTTGAGCGCTTCCGCCAATGGGATCTCGTTGGCGGCATTGACCAAACGCTTCATCGCCGCCAGCACGCGCGGACTACGCGCAGACAACGAGGCGCTCAGCTCTTCCAGCCGCGCGTCCAACGTTTCAGGCGCCGTCACCGCAGTCACGAAGCCGATCGCAACGAGATCTTCGGCGGCGACGAACTCACCGGTCAGCATCAGGCGTTTAGCCATCGCCGGCCCAACAGCGCGCGGCAGCCGCGCTGACCCCCCCGCACCGGGCAGCAGCCCGTAATTGCTGTGCGCGTCCGCGAACTTGGCGCCCTTCGCCGCCACCACCATGTCGCACGCGAGCACAAGCTCGAGCCCACCGGCGGCGGTCACGCCGTTCACACCGGCGATAACTGGTTTGGGCAGCGCGGCGATGCGCTCAACGACCGCGGCTACCCTGGCGACTGTGCGCTCCAAGCGATCGATATCGGGCGAGGCGCCGGGCACTTCGACAAGATCGGCGCCGGCGCAGAACGCCCGTCCCGTGCCGCGGATGACCATCACCCGCACGTCCTTCTCGCTCGCGCGATCGACGGCGGCGTCAAGGCCATGGACCATGTCTTCGTTGATGGCGTTCAAGACTTCGGGGCGCTGCAAATGCACCCAAAGCACCTTGCCGCGAAGCTCGCTCCTTACGGCCGATGTCGTCGGCGATGGCGCGCTCACTTTGTTTGCCCGCCGCGATAACGCTTCATCAGCGTCATATCCGCCGGAAATCCGAACACCTCCTGATTATGGCTGTGGCACAGCTGGTGATAGGAGAAACCGAGTTTCAGCGAGGCGGCGCGGCCCTGAAGGTCCTGGGCGCCGTTCACAGCCTCTTTCGCGAGCTTCAGCGCAAAGAGTTGCTTTTCGGCGATCCGGGATGCGAGCTCGAGCGTGAACGACGTCAGTTTTTCCGCGGGTACGACATGGTTCACCATGCCCAAGCGATGGGCTTCCTGGGCCGAAAAGAAGTCGGCGGTGAACAACATCTCCTTAGCCTTGCGAACGCCAAGCTCCCACGGCTCATGAAAAAACTCGGCGCAGCACACGCCCATTTCAATGGGATTGATCTTGAAGCTCGCGTCCTCGGCCGCGATGATGAGATCGCATGGCCAAATGAGCTGCATGCCCCCGGCGATGCACCGCCCTTGCACTTCGGCGATCGTCGGCTTGGGAATGTTGCGCCACCGCTCGGACAAACCGAGATACATCTCCGCTTCGGCGGCCATGCGGCCTTCCGCGCCCGCGCAACCGAAGCCGCACCACGTCCCGACCGTGTCGAAATCCGCGAGCGCCTGGCGCCTGTCGGTATCGCTGAGGTCATGGCCGGAAGAAAAATCGGGGCCGCTGGCGGCCAGAATGATCACGCTGATGGCGTCGTCCTGCGCGGCCGCGTCAAACGCCTTGTTGAGCTCGTACAACAGACGGAAGCTTTGCGCATTGCGCTTCTCAGGGCGGTTCACCACGATCCGCGCGACTTTCTCCGCGGGCGTTTCGTAGATGATCGATTCGTAGGCGGTCATGACTTGTCCTGCGGTTAGGTAGACGCTTTGTTGATGCGCGGCGCCCTAGCGAGGGCTGCGCCGATTTCGGCGTTTCGCCGCTCGACGAACTCCCCGACCATGTCATCGGTGAAAATGTAGAATTGGCGCGCGCGCATGGCCGCGATGACCATCTCGCCGACCGCATCGATCGACGCGCCGCCGGCGAACGAGGCCGCAGCGCGGCTCCGCTTGGCCGCCGCATGCGCCGAGACTGGAGCGCTCGAAGGCGGTGAGCCGCGGCTGGGGCGAAGCGACGCTGAATTCTTCGCGATCCCGGTGGCGACATAGCCCGGGCACAGAACGCTCACGCCGATCCCACGCGGGGCAAGCTTTTGGCGAAGCGCTTCGGACAATCCGACCACCGCGAACTTTGAGGTCGTATAGGCCAGCCCAGCGCCAGCCATGACGACACCGGCGCCTGAGGCCGTGTTGACGATGTAGGCGTCGCCGCCGCGGCTGATCAAACGCGGCAGGAACGTTTGAATGCCGTTGACGACGCCGAACACATTGATGCCGAGCGTCCAGTCCCAAATCTCATAGGTCAGTTGATCGGTCGGCGGCTCGCCGGCGACGCCTGCATTGTTGAACAACAACGACACTGGACCGAGCGTGGCTTCAACCTCGTCGGCCACGTGCGCGTAGGCTTCGCGATCTCGGACATCGAGTTGATAAACTGTAGTTGGCGAGCTGGCGGAAAGTTCGTCGTGCGCCGCGTTCAAGGCGGTGCGGTCGATGTCGACAAGCGCCAACTTCACGCCGTTTTGCGCGAGCGCGCGCGCAATTCCCAGCCCTATTCCCCGCGCGCCACCCGTAATGAACGCCACACGGCCTTCGAGCCGTTCCATGGTTTTGCCGCCCTATCGCTATGCGCGCGCCGCTTGGCGATGCGCCGCCTCAAACCCACGGAGGGTTGGATCAGGCAAAAAGCGTAGGGTCGCCCCATGCGGCGATCCAATATTAATTGGACCAGCTTTGATACGCGGAGTGTATCAGGTATGCAGCCGCGCGTCGATATCATCGATATATTGCTTTGCTTACGATCAATATTGGAAGGCTGGACGTAAAGCCCATACTTTCGCGGCGATCTGCTGGCGGGAGCCTGCGCACGACGTGATCGAGCAGTTCCCGCCCGCACCCGCCGCGAATGGAGTCGTGCGTGATCGAACAGCCTGGGATTTTACGGGGCGAAACGTTTATCCCCGCCGCACAGCTCAACGAGCGCAGCGCGCGCGCAGCATCTGCATTGCGCGCCGCTGGCGTCGATCGGGGAGACGCCGTGGCGCTGCTCTTGCGCAACGATCACCCCTTCTTCGAGGCGTATTTCGCAGCGGGCCTAATCGGCGCTGCGCCTGTGCCGCTCAACTGGCACGGCAAGCCCGATGAAATCCTGTTCGTGCTGCAGGACTGCCGCGCCAGGGTGCTCGTTGCGCACGCAGATCTGGTGCGTCCGCTGATCGGACGACTTCCGGCCGATCTGAAGGTGCGCGTGGTCGCGACGCCGCAAGACATCGCCGCCGCCTACCGCATAGCGCCGGCGGACTGCATCGTTCCCCAAGACACGCTCGAATGGTCGTCTTGGATCGAATCCTTCGAGCCTCGGAAGGAGAGCCCGGTCGAAGCGCCCGCGGCCATGATGTACACGTCCGGCACCACCGGCAAGCCGAAAGGCGTGCGCCGCCCGGCCACGAGCCTCGCCCACCGCGAAAAGTCAGCCTACTACGCCGACATCGCAAAACTGAGCGGCTTCGCCCCCGGCGTGCGCGCGGTGGTGGTCGGCCCCATGTATCACGGCGCTCCGCTCGCCTGGGCCACAGGTTGGGCGCGCACAAACAGCTTCATCGTGCTGCAGGCGCGTTTCGACGCGGAAGATTTGCTGCGCCTCATCGACAAGCACCGGATCACCAATCTGCTGCTGGTGCCGATCATGTTCACGCGTCTGCTCAAGCTGCCTGAGCACGTGCGCCGCTCCTACGACCTGTCGTCGTTGCGCCATGTCACCCATGGCGCCGCTCCATGCCCGCGAAGCGTCAAGGAACAGATGATCGATTGGTGGGGGCCAGTCATCTATGAGCAATATGGCAGCCTCGAGATCGGGCTTGTCACCTGCGCCAACAGTGAAGAATGGCTTTCCCATCCGGGCACGGTCGGACGCCCCTTGAGCGGCGTTGAACTCAAGATCCTCGACGACAACGGCGAAGAAGTGCCCGTCGGTGAAACCGGCCAAATCTATAGTCGCATCGCCGACCAGCCGGACTTCGCCTATGAAGGCCTGCCAGACGCGCGCGCAGAAGTGGTTCGCGACGGGTTCGTCACCGCTGGCGATGTCGGCTATCTCGACGCCGACGGCTTCTTGTACCTGTGCGACCGCAAGAAGGACGTGGTGATCTCCGGCGGCGTCAATATCTATCCCGCAGAGATCGAGGCCTGCATCCTCACGCTGGATGGCGTGCGCGACGTCGCCGTATTCGGCATCCCCGACGAAGAGTACGGAGAATCTCTCGCCGCCGCGGTAGAGCTGGACCGCAGCGTCGCCCTCTCCGCTGAAGATATCCGCGCGCATGTCCGCGCCAACCTCGCCGCGTTCAAGACGCCGCGCCTCGTCGAATTCCTCGACGAGATTCCCCGTCTGGAGTCCGGCAAGATTCTCAAGCGCGAGCTTCGCAAGACTTATTGGGCCGAGACCGGCCGATCGATCTGACCGGCGGCGGGCCGTATCGCCCTTCTCTTCGTGGTCGCGCCCGCCGCCCAAAGCTCAAGGAGCCACGCGAGTGTCAGAAGCCTACGAAACCATCCTCTACGAGGTCGACGATCCGGTCGCGATCATCACGCTCAATCGCACGGCGCGGATGAACGCCTGGAATCTGACCATGGCGCGTGAACTGCAGGATGCGGTGCAGCGCGCCGGCGATGACCGTCGCGTCGTGGGCGTCATCATCACCGGCGCGGGGCGAGCATTCTGTTCCGGCGGCGACATGAAGGACCTTACGCTCGACGACTTGAAGATGAAACCCACGCCGCAGACGAACGGCGAGGCGGCGCGCAGCGAAAGCGGCGGCGGCGAGGCCGCCGGTTCGCTCGCCTATTTCATGAACCTACCGAAGCCTGTCGTCGCCGCGATCAACGGCCCAGCCGTCGGCATGGGCGCAGTGCTCGCCTTGTGGACCGACCTCCGCTTCATGGCCGAAGAGGCGATGTTGTCGATGGCGTTCTCACAACGCGGCACGGTGGCCGAGGGCGGCAGTTCGTGCCTCCTCACCCGTTTGGCGGGTGCGTCGGTCGCAATCGACCTCTTGATTTCGTCGCGCCGCGTCAGCGCTGAAGAGGCGCTGAGGCTTGGTCTGGTCAATGGCGTTGCGCCGAGCGCCGATCTCGTGCGCGTCGCACGCGACTATATCGGCGAGCTCGCGCGCACCTGCTCACCCACCTCGATCGCAACCATGAAGCGCCAGGTCTATGCAGACCTCAGCGACAATCTGGGCGCCTCGGTGAAAGCGGCGCGTAAGCTTCTCGCCGAAGCCGTCGAGGGACCCGACATCAAGGAGGGGTGGCGGTCGTTTCTGGAGAAACGCCCCGCGCGCTACGTGCGCCTCGGCAGTACGTAAGTCCCCCGCCTTCGCCAGGAGAATAGCGTCATGGCCCCAAGAGCGCTCGACGAATTGCCTCTCTTCCAGTCGCCGCCGGAAGGCGGGCCAGCCGTCTACGAATATTTCCGCCGCGCGCGCGCCGAGACGCCGTTTGTACGGGACCCGAACGGAATGCTGGTGGCGCTGCGCGCCAGGATGATCGAGACGCTGGTGAGCGACAAGACGCGCCAGAGCGAAACCGAATCCACACTGGCGCAAGGCATCACCGAGGGGCCGATCTTCGAGTTTGTCGCGGACCTCGTGGTGTGCGCCAATGGCGAGACCCACAGACGACGCCGCCAGCCCATCGCCCGCCCGTTCGCCTTCAAGCTGATCGAAGCGATGCGGCCAAAGGCGGGCGCGATCGCCGCCGAACTAGTCCAAGAACGCCTCCACGCCGGGCCGATCGATTTCGTCAGCGAAGTCGCCGAGCAGATTCCCGCGCGCATCATCGCCGACGTCTTGGGCATTCCGCGCAGCGATGTGTCGGTCTTCATGCAATGGCTCGCCGACGCCGGCGAGGCCCTCGGCCTAATCGCCGAAGGCCGCCGTCCAGCGCTCGAGGCCAGCCTCAACGCCTTCAACGCCTACGTGGACGGCCTGCTGCTCGAGCGGCGGAAACGTCCCAGAAGCGACTTTCTCTCCGACTATGTCGAGGCGACCGCAGCGTCAGGCGAACTCAGCGAACGCGAAATCCGTGCTCAAATCGTCGGGCTCATCTTGGCAGGCTCGGATACGACGCGGAATTCGATCTGCATGATACTTAACGCTCTGCTGCACCATCCCGAGCAATGGCGCGCGTTCAAGGCCGATCCCGACGGCCTCAAACGTCAAGTGGTCGAGGAGGGCTTGCGCTACGAACCGGTCGTCACCGCAATCGGACGCGTGGTGATCAGCGACCTCGAACTCGAAGGCTATCTCATTCCGGCTGGCACGCCTGTCATCTTGCCGATCGCTTCGATGCTGCGCGATCCCGAGGTTTACGCAGACCCCGAGACCTTCAACATCTATCGCACCGACCATCCGCGTTGGAGCTTCGCCTTCGGCGCAGGGGCGCACCGTTGCGTCGGCGAAGCGTTGGCGCGCGTCGAGATGGAAGAGACCCTGACCACGATCGCAAGGCTCGCTCCGCACACCGCGCTGGTAGGCGAAGCCCCCATCCTGTTGCCCGGGCCGATCCGCTCCGTCAGCCAAATGCGCCTGGCGCTGGCATGACCCTGGCCGGCGCGCGGCCGCGATCGTTTAACGCCTGTTGTGCGAAAATCCTTGGCGTCGCCTGAAGCTTCGGCATATTGATTGAGCGCCTAGCGATTTAAGGGACGTATCATGGAACTCCGGCAGGTCGCCCAATTCGTGGCGTTGAGCGATGCGTTGAATTTTCATCGTGCGGCGAGGGCCCTGAACATGAGCCAACCGCCGCTGTCGATTTCGATCCGCAAGCTTGAGCAGGAAATGGGCGTGACGCTGTTCAACCGCCAAGCGCGCGGCGTCTCGCTTACCGAAGCGGGCCTTGCAGCCCTGCCCCACGCGCGTAAGATTCTGTCCGGCGCCGAAGCGATGCGCGATGCGGCGCGCTCGACGGTGGATGGCACGCTTGGACGCTTGAGCGTCGGTTTCGTGGGCTCCGCGGTTTGTGCGCTGCTGCCCAAAGTCGTGCCGCTCTTTCGCTCGGAGCGGCCCGGCGTCGATCTCAGGCTGCGCGAAGCCACGACTTTGGAAATCCTGCGCGGATTGGAATCGGGCGAACTCGATGTCGGCGTGCTCCGAACCCCTGTGTTCGACGTCGGAGAAGTCGTGCTCGAGGCGCTGAGCCAGGAAGAGATGCTGCTGCTGATCCCGCCCAACCATCCCTTGCGGGGTCGAAAGAGCGTACGGTTGGAAGATCTGCGTAACGAAGCCTTCGTCGGCTATGACCGCGTGCGACTGCCGAACTATTGGAATCTGTCGCTCAACGCGTTCGATGCGGCAGGCTATCAGCCCCGGATCGCCGAGGAAGCCGCCCACGCCCATACCTTGATCGCATTGGTCGAAAGCGGCATCGGCGTGGCGCTAGCGCCAGCAGTGTCGCGCATCGCCGGGAGTGATCGCGTCGGCTACGCACGCCTGACCGTTCGCGGCGCACCCATCATGGTCGGTCTTGCGTCAGCGACCCAGCGCGGCAGCGAAAACCGCCCCGCGCGCCAGGCCTTCATGACGGCGCTGCGCGAAGCCGCGCGCCGGCTGATGGACGAAGAAGCGCGCCAATTGGCTGGCGGCGCGCCCCGAACCAAATCGGTCAAGGCCCCGAACAAGCCCAGCGCCTCCACACGTCGGCCGCAGCCGGGAACGTGACGCATTGGGCGGTCCTTGACGCCAACAGCTAGAGCCCCTTCGATGGATTGATCAAATACTTCGCACCCGTGGCGCGCCGCGTATAAGCGGCGATGACATCCGGCGTGAGCGCTTCAGCGAGAGAAATCTCCCCAGCATACTGAATGGCGAACGTCGTTTCGAGTTCCCGGACGATGCGCGCCTGCAGACGCTGGCGATCGGCGCCGATCTTCTGCAGGAAGGCGCCGAGCATAAAACCATCGACGCCGAAATAGAGGCCATAGCTGCGGTCGAGCAGCGTCGGGCCAGGATCGAGCCCGCCATAGATGTAGACCTGCTTGTGCGTCGTCGATCCGTAGCGACTGTAAGCAGCCGCATCGCGATTGAGCGCGGCTTCCATAGCGCTCAGGATTTGGCTTGCGAGCCGCCCCCCGCCGACGGCGTCGAACGCCACCAACGCCCGGGTCTCGGCGATCGCTTGGGTCAGCGCAGGCATGAAGTCTTGCGTCGAACTGTCGACGACATAGCGCGCGCCTTGGCTGCGCAACAACGCCGCCTGCTCAGCGCTGCGCACGATGTTGACCAAAGGCACGCCGTCGGCGATGCAAATCCGGTTCAACATCTGGCCCAAGGTCGACGCCGCGGCCGTATGAACCAGCGCCTTATATCCCTCCATGCGCATGGTTTCGACCAAACTGAGCGCCGTCAGCGGATTGACGAAGCACGCAGCGCCTACGGCGGCGCTCATGCCGCTCGGCAACACCAGGCAATCGGACGCGTCGATCAACCGATATTGCGCATACATGGCGCCGCCTGCAACCGCGACCGTCTTGCCCAAGAGCGCATGCGCATTGGCGCCGGCGCGCACGACGACGCCCGCCCCCTCATTGCCTACCGGCAACGCCTGATCGAGCCGCAAAGTCACCGCAGCCATCCGATGCGACGGAATGTCCGCCGAAATCACCGGACGCTCCCGCGAGCCGCCAGACGACAACGTGGTCAAATCGGCGGGGCCGAACAGCAAACCAAGATCGGATGGATGGATTGGCGCACCTTCCATCCGCACCACGACCTGGTCCGGCCCGGGCGCGCTCACGTCGACATCCTGCAGCCACACCTGCAATCGCTGATCCGCGCCGACCTTCGAAAGCAATTGAACGCCGCGTAACGGCGCCTGGTCTCCCATCGTCATCTCCTATTCAGCGCCGTAAACGCGAGCGATCAGATCTTGGCGACGCGCGTTGGCGCGTCGACGCCGTCCAGCCCGCACTCGCGCAGCACCTCTTCGTTGTGCTCGCCGAGGCGTGGCGGCATCGCCACTGGCGGCCGCTGGCCGTCAAACAACACGGGCACGCCCGGCATGCGCAACGCCCCCAGGGCTTGGTCGTGCAAGGTCGAGAAGAAGCCGACCGCTTCAAGATGGGGGTCGTCCATCAGGTCATCGAGCGACAGCACCGGTGAGGCCGGAACGCCGATGCGCTCGCACAAAGCGAGCCAATCGCCGGTGTCGCGACGTGCGATCAAATGCGCTGCCAGTTCGTAGAGCGCATCGATGTTGGCCGTACGCTGGGCGATGCTCACAAAACGCGGGTCGTCCGCATGCTCCGGCGCCTCGGCCACGAGGAAAAAGGCGCGCCATTGCGTGTCGGTATAAGGCAAGACGCAGATATAGCCGTCGCGCGTCGGATAGGGTCGGCGGTGACTCGACAGCACGCGCGGATAACCCATCTCACCGCGCGGCGGCGCGAACTGGCGACCATAAAGATGCTCGAACAGATTGAAGCCGGCCATGACTTCAAACATCGGGACCTCGACGATCGATCCGCGCCCAGTGCTGGCGCGGCCGGTCAACGCAGCCAGGATCGCCATGGCCGCGACCAGTCCCGTCGTCTTGTCGGCGATCACGGTCGGAAAATACTGCGGCTTTCCGGTTTGGCGCCGCATCAGCTCCGCGCACCCCGACAGACCTTGAATGATGTCGTCATAGGCGGGCTTGCCGCCGTAGGGTCCAGCTTCGCCGAATCCGTGCAAACCCGCATAGACGAGCCGTGGATTGCGCGCGAGCAGCGCCTGCGGTTCGAGGCCAAGCTTGCCGAGCTTTTGCGGCCTTATGTTGTGCATGAAGACGTCCGCCCCATCGACGAGACGGGCGAGCACATCGCGTTGATCCGGCCGCGCCAGGTCGAGCACGACGCTTCTCTTGTTGCGATTGGCGCCCAGAAACACAGCCGCCATGCCAGGCTCGGTCGTCGGACCGGTATGACGGGTCGAATCTCCGCACGGCGCCTCGACCTTGATCACGTCAGCGCCAAAATCGCCGAGCCACTGGCTCGCGAGCGGTCCCATCGCGACGGTCGTCAGGTCGATGACCCTTATCCCTTGTAACGGCAGCATGGCGATTATTGCGCTCCTTTCGGGCGTCCAGCGATCATGCGTCGCGAGGTGTAACGCATCACCACCTCCGCATGCTGGTTGAAGACTGTGACCGCCTGATCCACGATTGCGCGATTGCCGCTCGAAGTCGGCCGTATGGCGGTGATCTCGATGCCGGCGCGGATCGTGTCGCCCACATGCACCGGCGCCAGCGCCTCTTGCGTGCAGCCCAGCATGGCGATGCCGGCGCCGCGTATCAGCGATTGAACGATGAAGCCTTCGATGTAGGCATAGGTGAGCGCGCCCGGAACCGGTCTCACGCCGAGAGGTCCAACGATCGTCGCGTCGAGGAAGATGCTCTCGGTCATGCCCGTCAGCGTGACGAACGCGACAAGGTCGGCCTCGGTGATCGTGCGCGCACCGGTGCGAAACGACGCGCCGACCTCCAGGTCTTGCCAATAGAGGCCTCGGCCCAATTCGGCGCCGCGAGCCTCCGGCGAGTGTTCGCGCTCCATACGGCCCCACCATCCCGCGAGCGTTCACCCTGTCTTCGCACGCTACGCCCTCAGCGTGAGGCCGAATGTAGTCGCCGCTTTAGGGGCGAGCAAATATTGATTGGGTTGCTCGCCATTCACAGAATATATCGCCCGCGGGCGCTGGCTTGCGACCGCGCGCTCATCTTGAGCGCACGGCTCGCCTCAGCGCAGATCGCCTTACGAGCGCGCGACATGCACGGCTTGCGGCGCCATGTATTCGAGCAAACCCTCAAGTCCGTTCTCGACGCCAAAGCCGCTATGCTTATGACCCGCGAACGGCGCGTCAGGACGAAGACTGAGGTTCTGGTTGATCCAGACGGTGCCGGTTTCCATCCTTCTCGCGATCTCCATCGCCTTGTCGGCATCCTTCGACCACACCGACCCGCCAAGCCCATACTCGCTCGCATTGGCGCGATCGATCACGTCGTCGATGTTGGAGAATTTGAGCATCGGCAGAATCGGCCCAAACGCTTCTTCGCGCACGA
Source organism: Hydrogenophilaceae bacterium (assembly GCA_013389015.1). GTDB lineage: Bacteria > Pseudomonadota > Alphaproteobacteria > Caulobacterales > Aquidulcibacteraceae > CADEEL01. The sequence continues at coordinate 19,388 of JACAEE010000064.1, forward strand.
CGCGTGAATCTTCAGGCGGATTGTCGACGATGGTGACCGGGACGAAATAGCCCCCCGTCGCTGGCGCCGCGCTCTGGAGGAGAACGAGGCCGCTCTTTCTGGCTTCATCCAACAGCGCCATGACGCGGTCGAACTGACGCTTGTTCTGAATGGGTCCAAGCATGACGCCCTGCTCGGCCCCGTCGCCCATCTTGGTCGCGTTTGCGATGGCGACGAGCCGGTCGCGAAGACCATCGTAAATGTCCTCATGGACGTAGAGCCGCTTGGTGGCGACACAAATCTGGGCGCTGTTGTAGAACGCCCCGAAGAAAATCTTCGGCGCGACCGCGTCGAGATCCACGTCCGGCAGCACGATGGCCGCGTCATTGCCGCCGAGCTCAAGCGTGAGGCGCTTCAAGTCCTTCGACGCACTCTCCATGACGCTTTTGCCTGTGGCGGTGGATCCGGTGAACGAAATCTTGGCGAAGCCAGGATGGCTCGTCATCATCGGGCCAAGCGCATCGCCGCCTGAGATCACGTTGAGAACGCCCGGCGGGAAGATGCTCTGAAAGAGCTCGCCAATCTTCAAGGTGCAGAGCGGCGTGAACGGCGAGGGCTTTAAGACAACGGTGTTGCCGGCGACAAGCGCGGGCGCCGCCTTCCACATCGACTGACTGACGGGAAAATTCCACGGCGCTATCGCACAGACGACGCCTAACGGCATGTAGCGGACCTCGACCAGCTGAACTGGCGAATCTTCGAGCACATGTACCGGCGGCGTCAGTTCTGCGACGCCCTTCATCCATGCGCCTGCGCGCGCAATCTCGATCTTGGCGGCGTCGACCGGCCGCCCCTGCTCGCGCGTCAGAAGCCGCGCCATTTCGTCGGCGTTGGCGATCAGCAAATCCCCCGCTTTGGCTACCAGGGCCTGCCGTTCGGCGATGGGAGTCTTCCGCCAAGTGCGGAATGCGCGCCCGGCGGCCTCGACGGCTGCATCGAGTTGCGCTTTCGAGCAATCGGGCGCGGCGGCGAAAACCGCGCCGGTCGCCGGATTGATGACGTCGATCGTCGTCTCGCCCGCCGTCAGCGCGCCATCGATGGTCATCATGTAAGCGTCGTTGAGGTTCATGCTCTTCAGCTTTCCTGGCTCACCAGGGCCTCACATTGCTGGCGCCCCCTGGTTGATACTCCGATCGACGCAACGCGGATCGTCTTGCCGCCGCGCGGGCCACGCTCGTAACCTTGCGCTACGCCTTGTCGGCAGATCCGGCTGTGCGCCCATCGCCGAACGAGGCGTCCCTGCTGGTGAGCGCCGCATTGAGGCCCTTTGCGCGCATTTGCGCGATCCAGGCTTTTGTCGTCTCCGTCGACATCGCCAAAGCTTGCATCTCGGTGCCCGCGCGGATGCCGGCGCGCATGCCCATCGCTTCCATCTGTCTGTGCACGGCGCGCTTGTTGATCTGCTGCAAGTCAGAAGGAATCTTGGCGACACGGGCCGCCACTTCGAGAACGCGCGCCTCCAATTCGTCGCCGGGAAAAGACCTGTTGGCGAAGCCGGACGCAGCCGCGGCCACGCCGGACATCGTATCGCCCGTCAACATGAGCTCCATCGCGTGCCGCATGCCCACAAGCCATGGATAGAATTGGTTGTCGGGCGGGCTGATCGATCGCACCGCAGGATAGCCGATCAACGCGTCGTCGGCCACGTAGACCAAATCGCACGCCGCCGCGAGTTCGGAGCCGCCAGCCAAGCAATGTCCATGCACTTGCGCGATCACGGGTTTGGCCAAATCCCAAATCCGGAAACAGCCCTCCACGACATGGCGCGGCCAAGCGCCGAGACCGGATGCCGTATAAAAGGGCTGGCCTTCGCTGTTGTTCGCGCCAAGGTCATAGCCTGCGGAAAAGCACGGTCCTGCCCCCCGCAGAACGATGACGGAGACCGCATCGTCGCGATCGGCGAGTTCGAGCGCGGCGAACAATTCCCCGCGCAGCGCATTGCTCAGCGCATTGCGCTTTTCGGGACGATTTAACGTCAGCCGACGAACGCGATCGATCGGCTCGTCGACGAGAATATAACGATACTCGGCCATCTGTTGATCTCCGCCTCCGGCACACGACGTTATGACGCGCCTGTCATCCTCTGCTCGCGCAGCTGCGAGCGGCGCGCCTTACCCGCATCGTCACGCAGATATTCACTGGTGAACTCGAACGCCCTCGGGATTTTGTATTTAGACAGCCGCTCCGAGAGAAACGCGCGCAGCGCGTCTGCGTCGGTGCGTTCGCGCGCTTCGTCGTCAACCTGAACGATCGCGTAGGTTCGTTGCCCCAAGTCGGGATCCGGCAAGCCGATCACGATCGAGGAGCGAACGTCAGGGTGTTGGTCGAGCGCAGCCTCAACCTCGGCCGGGAAGATGTTGGCGCCGCCGGACACGATCATGTCGGTGCGCCGGTCCGCCAGATAGAGCCAGCCGTCCTCGTCGACATAGCCCAGGTCGCCATAGGTCTCCCATTCGCCCGAAGAACCGGCCTTTGCGCCAATATACTGATAGGTAGAGTTGCGCCCCCCATCCGGTAGGAAAAAGATGCCGCCGATCTCGCCCGGCGCGCATTCCACGCCCTGCTCATCGAGGATGCGCATTTGCGAACCGGGCATGACCCGGCCCACCGAACCCTTATGCTCCAGCCATTCGCGTCCCGTGATCACGGTCATGCCCATGACTTCGGTGCCGCCATACATTTCGAATATCCGGTCCGGACCAAGCCAATCGATCCAGGCTTGCTTGAGCCAAGGCGGGCAGACCGACGCCATGTGCCAAACCGTCTTCAGTGACGACAGATCGAAAGCGTCGCGCTGCTCGGGCGGCAGCTTCCAAATCCGGCTCATCATGGTCGGCACCATGTTCACCCATGTCACCTTGTAGCGCTCGATCAATTCCAGCGCGCGCAGTGGGTCGAACCGTCCCATTTCGATGACGTGGCCGCCGGTAAAGAGCGTCGGAAAAGAAAAGACGAACGGCGCGTTGTGATAGAGCGGCCCTGGCTGGAGCGTGGTCGCGCCGAGCTCACGGTTCATCGCGACCGTCGTCGGATCGTACGCTCCTGGGCGACCATCGACGATCAGCTTTGGCCGTCCGGTCGACCCGCCGCTCGTCATGATCTTCCAACGCGGAGCAATCTTGCTCGGCAGCGGATCGGCGGAAAAATCGCTTGGGTCGGATCCGGTCGGCAGATAGGCGATGCCCGCGATCTGCGCACTGGGCTCGCCGACGATGAGCTTCGGCTTGGCCAGTTCGACGATTGCGTGCAACTCCGCGGCCGGGAGTTTGGAGGACACGATGTTGGGGCTGGCGCCGAGCTTCCAGATTGCAAACACGGTCTCATAGAACTCGAACCCGTTCGGCGCCGAAAGCGTCACGACATCCGCTTCTGCGACCCCAAGAGAAGCCAACTGACGGGCCCGGCGGTTGGCGCGAGCGTCCAGTTCGCCGTAACGCAGCGTCACATCATTGAAGGTCAGCGCTGGCCGCTGTGCGTCCTTGGCGGCGTGATAGGCCAGCAGATCCCCCATCGGAATAAGCTCTGGCGGCGCTATGTTCACGCGCTCTTCATCCATACGTCGCTCCTCCCGGGCTTGCGAATTCTTGAGGCGGCCGAGGGCCGCCCGCGCGATGGAAGCTAGCGAAGGACGGGGCGTTTGAGGTCTCGATAAAATCGCACGAGCTATTCCCGCAGAGAATGCCTGTCGGCTCGCCCGCCCTTACGGCGGCATCCGTTCACGACACGCCTGAATGAAGGCGCGGACGGCAGGCCGCGGCCCCCAGCGCATCCGCGTCGCGCAGCACAACGGCGCCGGCGCCAAAGTGCGAAACGGCACACGGGCGAAGCGATCTTTGAAGGCGCGCGTCTCCGCGTATTCGACCGACGTCAGGCTGATGGCGTCACTGTTCTGAACCAGCCGGGCGACGATCGGAAAATGGTCGATGAAATGAACTTGGGCGTGTGTATCGAGGTCACCCTGTTCGTAGATCTGGCGCCAGGCGGCGTCATAGGGCGGAGACCCGGAAGGCGAAATCAAATCGTACTTCGCAATATCGGCCGTGGTCGCCTCGGCGCAGTCCAGGATAGGATGTCCGTGCCTGACGAAGAATATCGTCCGCAGCGGCGCGAGCGCATCGCGCCGGAAGTCGGGCTGGGTCTCGAAAGCCGCGTCGTAGCCGAGCGCGACATCGATCGCGCCGGCGCGGAGCTGTTGAACCATCTTGTCGAAACTGCCGCCGGCGACGTCGAGCCGGATCTTGGGATGGCGCGCATGCAACGCCGCGACGGGGCTGACCAACAACGACTCGAGCGATCCGGGGCAGACCCCTACCCGGAGCGTGTCGGCGTATGGGTCCAATCCCACCGGCTTGCCATGAAAAAGGTCGCGCGTGTCATCGAGAATGCGCGAGGCGCGGTCCACAAACGCGCGGCCCGCTTCGGTCGGAAACACGCCGCGGGCGGTGCGATGGAAAATCGAGTAGCCAAGTTCCTGCTCGACCTCCGCTACGCTCTTAGTGACGGCGGACTGCGTTACGCCGACTCGCTTCGCGGCGGCGGAGAAGGAACCAAACCGTGCGGTGGACACAATGTATAGAAGACGCCGATCGATCATCGGGCCATTCCTAGCATGAATATCTACGACATTCATCGCTTAGATGGCGATATGCAGGCCGCGGCGCGCCCTCGCCCCATCTGTCAGGATCATTGCGCTGGCGCCCGTCGGGCGAGCGCAATGTCCAATCTAGAGCGCCGTGATTACGGTCTTGAGTTCGGTGAAGCTCTGTATGCCCTCAACGCCGTTCTCACGCCCCCAGCCCGATTGCTTGAAGCCGCCGAAGGGAATATTCGGCCCCGCAATCGGCCCGCTATTGATGGTGACCGTGCCAGCTCGGATCTTCTTCGCCAGCTGGTAGGCGGTAGAAACGTCGCGGGTCCAAATGCTGGCGGCGAGACCATAGATCGTGTCGTTTGCGAGCGCCGCCAGCTCATCCAGGTTGGCGACCGGGGTCGCCACCAGGACGGGACCAAAAATCTCCTCCTGCACGACGCGCATCTGCGGATTGACGTCGCGAATAATGGTCGGCTGAACGAAATAGCCCTGCTTTGCGACGCCCGCGCCGACCGGGACGACGCGCGCGCCCGCGCTACGCGCGCCCTCAATGTAGTTCAGCACGCGGTCCTGCTGCGTCGCCGATACAAGCGGTCCCATCGTCGTCGTCGGGTCAAGACCTGGCCCGATCTTATAGTGCGTCGCGACAGCAGCGATGCCTTCGAGGACTTGATCGAAGTGCTGTTCGGCGACGTAGAGCCGAGAACCAGCCACACAAACTTGTCCGCTGTTGAAGAAGATTGAGTTGGCGGCGCCCGGAATAGCGCGCGCAAGGTCCGCGTCCGGCAAGATGACCGTCGGCGACTTGCCGCCCAGTTCAAGCGTGAGACGCTTCAAGTTGCCGCGCGCAGCACTCAGGAGCGACTTTCCGACCGCTGTCGAACCCGTGAAGGAAATCTTGTCGACGCCATCATGTTCGGCCAACGCCGCACCCACGACCGAACCGAGCCCGGTGACGATGTTGACGACGCCCGCGGGCGCACCGGCCTCGACGACGAGTTCGCCAAGGCGTAGCGCGGTGAGTGACGTCTGCTCGGCCGGCTTCAAGATCGTCGTACACCCGGCCGCCAGCGCGGGCCCGAGCTTGGAGACCGCCGCCATCAACGGGAAATTCCAAGGCGTGATCAACCCGACGACGCCTATCGGCTCGCGCAGCGTCATGGCGAGATACTCGCCTGGCATGTCGACGGTGCGGGTTTCGCCGGAGATTTTCGTGCACCAGCCGGCCCAATAGCGAAGCGCCGCGACCGCGCCGGGCACGTCGACCATCTTCGACATCATGACCGGCTTGCCGTTGTCGAGCGTCTCGAGCTCGGCGAATTCTTCTTTGCGCGCCTCCAAAAGATCGGCCACGCGCCAAAGCAGTTTCGCACGCTCACCGGGCGGCATCGTCGCCCACGGACCGCTCTCGAACGCCCGCCTCGCAGCGAGCACGGCCTTGTCGACATCGTGTTTGTTGGCGGCCGGAATCCGGGCGATTACGACTCCATCCGCGGGATTGACCACGTCGAGCGTCTCGCCGCTTTGCGAGTCCGCCCAAGCTCCGTCGATGAGCAGCTGAAACGGGCGGCGAAGGCTCGCCTGGGTCTGTTCCCTTAGATTGATCGGTGCTGACATTGGTTATCCCGCATCTAAGTCCGCAAGCATCAACTCGGCCGCTTTTTCGCCGATCATGATCGACGGCGCATTGGTATGCCCGCTGATCACGCTAGGCATGATCGAAGCATCGGCGATACGGAGACCTTCAATCCCGCGCACCCTTAGCTGGGGATCGACCACGGCGTCCTCGCCTTGTCCCATCTTGCACGTGCTGGTGGGATGCTCACCCGTGCTGACGGTTTGGCGAATGTAGGCGTCCAGCGCCGCATCCGTTTCGACTGCGCCGCCAGGGAAAACCTCCGCCCCGACGTGTTTTGCGAGCGCGCCTTGCCGCACGAAATCGCGCGTCCACCGCAATGCATAACGAAGCAGGCGCAGATCTTCTGGGTCCTGCAGGAAATTGAATTGGATCCGCGGCGGCTCGGCAGGGTCCGCCGATCGTAGTTTGACGAAACCTCGGCTGCCCGGGCGAAGCACGACATTGAGCGAGGTCAGCACATCCGGCTTCGGCTTGCGCCAACCGGGAAACCACACCTCCGCCGCCAGACTGGTGGACATGAAGATGTTCTCGAGATCCGGTCGCTCAAGTTCGGGGCGGGACTTGTAATAGGCGATGGCGCTCAACGGCACCGTCGAGGGAAGCCCGCGCCCCGTAAGCATCCACTTAATCACGGAACCGGCCAACCGATCGGCGCGCAATTTCCGGCTGAACTTGAACGGCTGCTTGGCCGCAAAGCCCATAGGCACCAAAGGATGTTCCTGGAGGTCTTTGCCGACGCCTGGAAGATCCAGCACGATCGGTATCCCAATCTCGTTCAGATGCGCCGAAGGGCCGATGCCTGACAGCATTAGAAGCTGTGGTGAAGCGTAGGCCCCTCCCGACAGCACCACTTCGCGCGAGGCGTAGACAACCGCTGTTGCACCGCCTTTGCGATACTCGACGCCGACCGCGCGGCCCTTTTCGATCAAGATCCGCGTCGCGTGCGCGCCAGTGATCACCGCGAGATTCGGCCGGTTTCGCGCGGGACGGAGAAAGGCCTGCGATGCGCTTGCCCGCCGGCCGCGACAGATCGTGCTGTCGGGGAGACCGAAGCCTTCGGGGTCTCCCGCCTCGAAGTCATCCAATACGCGATAGTTCAGCGCCAGCGCGGTGTCTCGGATCGCTTCCGCTATCGGCTCATCGCTCGTGTAGGGAACGACGCTCAACGGACCGCTGCCGCCGTGCGCGGGTCCTTCGCCGCGCCAGTTGCGCTCCGACCGCTTGAAGTAGGGCAGCACCTCTTCGTACGACCAGCCTCGCGCGCCCATCTGCGCCCACTGGTCGTAATCGCGCGGATGGCCGCGCGAATACATCATGCCATTGGTCGAGGACGATCCACCGAGCACCTTACCCCGCGCCGAGCGGATCACGCGATTGTCGGCGAACGGTTCCGGATCTGTCGCAAATCCCCAGTCCAGCTTTGGATGGTTTCGCAGCTTCGTGAACACGAGCGGCATCTTGAGTTCTATGTCGTCGTCGCGCCCGCCCGATTCGAGCAGCACGACCTTGATGTCAGGCCTCTCGCTCAGGCGTGCGGCGACGACACATCCCGCCGAGCCTGCTCCAACGACCACGTAGTCGTAGTTCATTGGCGCCGCCGCCCGATGCGACAAGGAATTGCCACTGGCGCCAACCGGCGCGCAGGATCCGCAACATGTGCGTCGGCCTTAGGTCCTCCAGCCAATGCGCACGCAGCATCCACGCGCCGACGCCCTCCATCGCCGTCTCTCAAGGCCCCTCCCACGCTGCGCCCGCGTTCCCGCAGGGCGCATTCGTGCGCCAACATAGGGAGGGAGGCATGGGCGATCCAATATTGATTGCAGGCACATCGAGTTACAGAATGTATCGCCGCCCTTCGCCCGCTTCATTGTTGCGCGGGTTCGTGGCGTGCGGTTGCGGGTCATTGCTCATCGCCAGTTGGTCCGTCTTCCGAGCCGCGCGCCGCATGCTCGAAACGGCGGGAACGCGCGTGAAGGCAAAACGCCGGACGCTTGGAGGCGCTGCGCGCCGTCGTCGCCAACGCGGATCGTCAGGTCGAGCAATTGCTCGATCGCGCGGTCGAGACCGACAGCAAGGTGATTGCGAAAGCCTGCGAGCAGCGCATCGGACGCCTGCGCAAGAAGCTTGAGGCAGCCGAAAAACTCGAAGGTCCGAGCAAGCCGCCGATGAGTTTCGATGCAACCGTTAGAACCTGCGCCCGCATTCCTCGCAAACCCTTTAGAACTCTGGGCTCCGGAGCGGATGGAGACAAGCGGCCGGCGCTTCGGCTGATGTTCGCCGCCAATCTCAAATACGACCGGAACGAGGGTTTAGAACCGCCGACTTTTCCTTGCCTTTCAAGGCGTTGAGCGCGATCCCGGAGCGCTTCTTGAGGCCATTTGATAACTGGTGGGCGCGACAGGGATTGAACCGCTCCCCGACCACCCGATCTAACACCGAAGACTTGCGAATACAGCGGAAAATCTAACTCTCACACCGGAATGACCCGAATAGAAGGCAAGTAAAGCCGTTTTTGCCGATCGTGTCCCATCCTGTGGTGTACGAGCCGGCGGGCATCGTGATCGCTGGCGAGGCCAGGCCGGCCGTCATGCCGGGATGGCCGGCAGCGCGACGGGGCCATCATCGCTCAAGGGCGC